>PXBW01000056.1 GCA_003566775.1 candidate division WS1 bacterium | reverse complement strand
GGCGCTACTACTGGCAGTACGGTCACTACCGCCCGCACGAGCGCCTCGGCGGCGAGGAGGGCTTCCGGCGACTGGTGGAGGGCGCGCACGAACTCGGCGCGCGCGTCTGCCCGATGTTCGGTTGCAACTGCGCCAACACCGGCCTCGAGAACTTCGAGCAGTGGGGCGAGCGCTCACACCTTGTATCCGCAGGCGGCTTCGTTCATCAGGGCAACAAGCCCGACTGGGACGTCTCGCGCGCTCATGATTGCGGCTGGCAGGCGTGGCTGAACCCCGGCGCCCCGGGATGGGGGAACCGCCTCTTCGAGGAATCCGCCCGGATCGTGGAGCAGTTCGGGGTGGATGCGACCTTCTACGACACCAACGCGGCGTGGACGAATCACCCCGAGCACCCGGTCTTTGAGGGCATGATTAGCCTGCGCGACCGCCTGAAAGAGCGCTTCCCGGACCTGCTGGTGACGGGCGAACACTGGTACACTCCGCTGGGGGCGATCTTCCCAGTGAGTCACTCCTTCGCGCCGGAGGGGCGCTTCAGCGAGGTCTTCGCAAAGTACAACCGGCGCTGGCAGCACCTGAATACAGGCGACCCCTCGCGAGGCTCGACCGGCGTGCATGAGATGGGGACGAATCCGTGGTATCTGCCCGAGCTTCGGCGTGACCTGTGGCCGACGGTGACCTTCGTGGACGGTACGATCGCCAACGCCCCAGAGCGCGTGGAGCAGGTCATAGAGATGGCGAAGAGCTACGCGGAGGATTACCTGGAGTAAGGATGGCGGACGTCCGGCACTCCACCTGTGCCCCGTTCATTCGCCGACACGGGCCCCCGCCGCGATTCGCTCCGCAATTCGTTCGGTTGCGCCTCCGTCGCGGATGCCGAGGTGGCCGTCGAGGAACGGCTGCTGCCCCTCCAGCACCTTCGCGCGAGTCTGCGGGTCCATCAGCAGGCTGCGGAGCGCAGGCAGAATCTGCTCGTACTGCGCTACGCCCAGCGCCGCGCCCTCCTCCACGAACGGGTACTGATCCGGCCCTCCTGAGAGGTTGACCGTCATCACCGGCACGCCGAGCAGCGCCGCCTCGAAGGCCGTGGTCGAGAAGCGCGTCACCAGCAGGTCGGACGCCGCGATCAGTTGCTCCAGCGCGACCTCTCCGTGCGGTATCAGGCGGACCGAGGGCATCTGCTCGCTCAGGGCTCGATAGCGGGGAAGCGCCGCCTCCTCATGCGGGTGAGGCTTGATGACCATCAGCGCATTCAACTGCTCGCAGGCGTCCGCGAGGCCGCGCAGCCACCAGCGACTCTCATTCGTGGAGAGGCGCACCTCTACCGGCTGCGTCGTTACCGTCACAATATGCTCCCGCTCCCCGAGCAACTCCGCGCGTAACTGTGAGCCGTCCACCGGCTCGAAAACCTCGTCGTAAAGGCTGTGTCCTGTTCGGATGAACCGGGTGTGATCTGCCGCGATGGGCCCCAGCATCTCCCGAGCGTAGTCGCCGAAGATCAGCACCTCGTCGAAGGGCAGCAGGGCCGCCGCCTTGAACAGCGGCCCCCAGATCCCGTGCTGCAGCGTCATCGCAGGAATGCCCCGATGCCGCGCCTGAAGCACCGCGGGCGCGAGCTTCTCGTTGTACGCGTTGAAGCCGACAAGCACGCGCGGTTGCAGTTCATCGAGTGCGCGCTCCCACAGACGTGCGTGATATACCGCTTTAGTCGCGTCACGCACCAGCGTACTGTGCACTCTCCTCGCCAGCACCTGCAGCAGCGGCTGAGGCAACTCTTCGACTGTCCGAAGCTCCGATAGTCGTCCACTGATGTCCGAGCATTGCGCCGCCGCCCTGCGGGCCTCTCGCCTCCCGGCCCGAAGCAGATCGGAATCGGAGAAGCCGTAGAGACTCGCGCGTCCGAGTTCGCCGGGAGACATGCCCGTATCCGGGTCACCCACCGGTGCCTCCATCCCCAGCACCGTGAGGCCGTGCTCATCGCGCAGGCGAGCGCCCACGCGGTCGAAGATCGGCACCAGAGTCGGTCCGGTCAGCACGAATAGTGCGTCACACTCGCAATCAGGGACCTCATGCTTGAGATGTCCGGGTGCGCCGAAGTAGCGCCACGCCTGAATGCGCGGAGACACGCGCACGAAACCGGCGCGGATCGCGCGTCTCAAGTGCGAGGAGCGTCGCCGCAACCGCGCGCCGGACCGCGCGGCGATAGCCTCTGCCACCTCTGCGACCATCAGCCTCCCGGACCACCAGCCATCCGCGGCGGGTAACTCCCATGCGACCACCTCCTTCGGCTCCATCTCACTCGCCCTATCGGCCAGCAGCGAATTGACCATCAGCGGACCGAGCGAGAACTTTACGAAGTGATCGGAGAAGATCTCCCACGCCGAATGACTCCATCTCCCGACGGAAGCGCCGAGCCAGTCGGGTAGCAGCGAGGCCATCTCGCGCGCGAGAGCGCGCATCTGCAGGTTCAGGTCCGGGAAGAGTTCGCGCAGATCATCATAGCCGGGCCCGGCCATGAACAGAGCCTCTTCGAAGCGCTCCACCAGCGGCAGCACAACATCATCGGGTCGCAACAGAGCGGGGGGAACTGCGGGGTACGCCAGTGTCGAGTTGGTGACCACGATGCGCTTCATGGCCCGATCATCCCCCGCCCCTGCCGGAAACGGTGCCAACCGGTGATGCGATCTGCGGGTCGGCGGCGCATAACCAGCCTGCCCCCCGCGCCACGGAACGGAGGAGGCTCCGGCGCGCGAAGCCGAGGTTCAGTCGCGAATGTGAAACGCGAGAGTCTCAAGCTGAAGCGTAAGATCGACGTTGCGCACCACGACGTGATCGGGAAGGCTGAGCGTCACCGGAGCGAAGTTGACTATCCCATGCACGCCCGCATCGATTAGCGCATCGGCCACGTCCTGTGCGGATATTCGGGGCACCGCGATGATCCCGATCCGAACGTCGTGTCCTTCAAGCGTCTCCTTCAGGCGTTCGAAGGCGATGATCTCATACCCGCGCAGGCGATGACCGATCTTGGCCGGATTGTCGTCGAACACCCCCACGATGCTGAAGCCGCGCTCCTCGAAG
>PXBW01000014.1 GCA_003566775.1 candidate division WS1 bacterium | reverse complement strand
CCCCGCCGATCTGCAGGCACGGCTCTTTGAGCCATTCTTCACCACCAAGCCCACCGGAACGGGTATGGGCCTGTTCTCGTGCCGCCGCATAGTGGAGGAAGAGCACGACGGCGCCATCGAGCTAGACTCCCGCGTCGATGAGGGAACGACAGTGACGGTGCGGCTGCCGGTGCGCGGCAGCGCATGAGGTATTGCATCCCCGCTGGGGGCAGTCAGAATCAAACGGGAGCAATGAACTCCATTGCTACGTTGAACGCGGCCCCCAGCAGTAACGGGCCGGCCATCGCCCACGCGTAAACGAACACCGTCTGTGCCACGGCGGTGGTGCCCGGCCGCCCGTCCTCATCGTGGGGCCACGCCGCAGGTTGCCACAGCGCCCGCGACAGGACCGTTCCCGTCAGCAGCCACGCGATGAGAAGCAGAGCACAGGCATGATTCACGGCGTCGTCGATGTGCCTATAGGTCTCCCAATCGACAAACGCCATCACGATCATCGTCATCATCATGCCGCCGACCAGTGCCATTCCCCCGAGGCATCCCAGCGCCTGCATCGACACAGGTATCAGCTTCCGCGCCCGCAGCAGTATCGGGGTCACGAGGAACAGACCAAGAGAGACAATGGCCGCGAGGGCGGCGATCGCAATGAGAGCGCGCGCAGCAATCCGGAAATCTCCGATCGCTACCTGCGAATCAAGCAGGCCCCGCGCGTTTCCCGACAGCCAGAGGGTCACCAGTGCTCCCGCGCCCAGCAGCACCCACGCAAGCGGAAGTGTAATCAGCCTCTGCGTCCAGAGCCGTGACGGTTCCACCGGGAGCATCGTTTCAAGGTGGCGTCCGGTGTCCGGCGACAGGTTCTGCTGAAGCAGGCGGGTGAGACCTCTCGGCATCGCTTCCGGCCAGAGGGCGATCCCAAGAAACGCCATCGCCAACCCGAAGATGAACAGCGCGGGTCCGACCGCGAGCGCATCGAGCAGATCTGGATCGACAATCCCCGGTTGACCGCTCGTGATGCCCACGATCGAAGTGTAGCCGATCGCGACGGCCTGCAGCAATACGCTGGCGAGTGTCACCACAACCACCATCACCGCAACGTGCCGCAACATGACCACCAGCCACTCGCCGGTGCGCTCACGCATTCCACCGAGGCCGCGCGTGGAGAACGACAGGTATTCGTGCAGAAAACTCATGTGTCGCCATGGGTCTCGCTTATCATGGTCGTCAGAGGCTGCTCTCGGGCTGCCGCACAGGCGCCGTTCAAGCCAGCGTACCGGTGGCAGCGCCTGCAGCAGGGCAATGGTGGCGATCGTCACGAACGCGAAGAGCAGTCCCGTGAGCGACCATCCGGGGGCCAGGTCCGCCTCAAGCCCGAACTTCGCACCGACAATGAGTGCGCCGAAGCCGAGGAAGAGGAACACAGTCATCCGCACTGCCGCCAGCGTGCCATGGTCGGTGCGCGCAGCGCTGCTCACCCGAATCAGCGCGATGAATATGCCGCAGTGGATCAGCGCGGCAGCGAGGAACCAGGGGTCCGCCAGTGATGGAGGGACGCTGACCAGGTTCCCGGCGATCATTAGCAGGCGGGCCAGCGCGAGTATAAACAGCGCGATGACTAGATGGACGCCGAAGGCGGCCGTGCGACCGAGCGCCTTTGCCGCAACAGCCAGGTGCCACGGCAGCGGCAGCGCCCAGGTGGCAGCAGGCCGGTTCATCACCGCCTGGGCCCCGAAAGAACTGTCCCAGGTGGCCCAGCCGGTTAGAAGCGAGGTGGCGACGACGTAGACTCCGCCCAGCGACCACAGTAACCAGGCGATCACAATGAGTGATATCGACGACGGTTCCTGCCATGCGACAGCTTCGCTGCGCGCGATGCCGAAGGAGATCGTGGCCCAGAGCACGACGAGGACGGTCCCGACGCCGATCCAGCAACCCGGAACCCGACCCCTCCGGGCGCGCCGCCACGGGTCGAGCCAGGCGGTCCAGCGCACGGCATGACGGAACTCCAACCGCGCCAGACGCAGCATGGCCGCACTGCCGTGAGGGTTCATCCCTCGGCCTCCAGGTTCGCGGTGAGCGCGACGAAGAAGTCTTCGAGGCTCAGCGGCGTCGCCTCCCATGCCTCGGCGCCGAGATCATCGGCAAGCTGGACTGCGCGCTCTTCGGAGAAGTTCGCGATGACCACGCGGAGGTCCGGGCCGGCCGGTTCGACTGCCAGCACATCGCCGCCCACCTCCATCACCGCCCCCGCCGCACCACGCATATGCACCTCGCGTACGTGCTTGGTGAGTTCACTGACCGGACCCTGGATCAGCGCGCGCCCCTCATCGATGATGCACATGTGATCGCACACGCCCTCAAGCTCATCGAGCAGATGGGAGGCCATGAGGATGGTCGCGTCCTCCCGCTCGAGGATTTCGAGCATCGTGCTCATCAGGCGGCGTCTGACCACCGGATCGAGGTTGCCCGGCTCATCCATGATGAGCAGTTCCGGGTGGCGGGCGAGGGCCATCACAAGCTGCAGTTGCGCGTGCATTCCGGGCGAGAGCGTGAAGACGTTGCGTTCGGGAGGGAGGCGGAAGTAATCAAGCAGACGCCGGCAGCGCTCGGCGTCCCACGCTTCGAAGAAACCGGCGACGAAGTCGATATGCGCCTCTACGGTCATCCAGTCATAAAGCTGGATGTGACCGCCGACGTAAGCGAAGCGCGCCTTGGTGGGTGTGTCCGGTTCGAGGCCGAACTCATCGCCCAGTAGCCGCACCACGCCCCGGTCTCGCCCGAGCAGTCCGGTGACGCAATCAAATGTGGTGGTCTTGCCTGAGCCGTTGCGACCGAAGAGCCCGTAGAAGGACCCGCGCGGCACCTCAAAGCTGAGACCGCGGAGTGCCCGCACCGAGCCGTAGCTCTTGTGTAGAGCGTGAACGCTGAGGACAGTATCGTGTGCAGCCATGTGTTCCCTCCAGGCGCGGTGCAGGCGCTGCTCGATATCGTCAAGGCGCTGGGCCCGCTCGCGAATGGCGGTGCCCGGGTGCTTGAGTCGTGCACGCAGGTGACCGAGTTCGCGCCCGATTCGCTCAAGCCGACGCCGCACGATCTTCT
>PXBW01000350.1 GCA_003566775.1 candidate division WS1 bacterium | reverse complement strand
CCTCGCTGCCCTTTCTAACTTGATCCATATAGATTTTTTCAAAATCAAATTCTTGATCTAAATTGCTTAAGATATCTGCCAGCTTGTCCTCGCCATCATTAAATTCTTTTTTAATTCGCTCCAGTTTTTCTTCGATTACATCCCTTACTCTTTTTTCCACGGTGTCTTTGAGCTGAAAGTTTATCACTTTGACATCATGCTTTTGCCCAATACGATCAATGCGGCCAATCCTCTGCTCCAGTTTCATAGGATTCCAGGGAAGATCATAATTGACCATAGCCCGGCAAAATTGAAGATTTATCCCCTCCCCGCCTGCATCAGTGGAAATTAAAAACTGGGCCTTTTGCCGAAATAGCAGCTTTTGTCTTTCTTTTTCCTCTGAAGACATAGAGCCATTAATGAAAGCAGTCTCATAACCTAAACTTCTCAGACAATCACATAAATATTTTTGGGTCTCTATAAACTCTGTAAAAATGATGAACTTAAGACCAGGGTCATTTTCTCTGATTTTAAGCGCATCTATAATTTCTAAAAGCTTCATAAATTTTGTATCGTTTCTGCCTATAACCGCTTTTCTAGCCAAATCTACACATTTTTTAAGCTCAGCGATTTCTAAATCTAATAAGGACTGCGCCATTTTTTCTGACCCATAAGCTGGGCGACTTTCAAGATAAGGGAGTTTTTCTTCAGCAGATACTTCTTCTAGCTCATCCCAGTCGGTTTCCTGCTCACTGTCTAGGGTTTCTTCTTTAAAGCGCATATTTTTCTCTTGCATAAGGTTGAGCCTGTCTAATCTTTTCTGAAGAGATTTTAGTATCGCACGCGAGCTGCTGCTTACCATCCGCTGGTAGATAAGCAACAAAAACATGGTGGTCCTATCATTTAAGCGGCTGGCCATCTCATAGGACTGGGAAACATATTGGGTAACAGCCTGGTATAGCGCTATTTCAATCCCATCCTTATCTGGCCTCCTTTCAATTTCTAAAAGAGAGGTAATCCTATTTTTAAAAATTTTCCTATTCTCAAAATCAATGACTGCCCTCTTATTGTTTCTAACCGTTACCTTGCCCACATTGTCAGGATGCAGATCGCTATTTCTTAAAAATAAATGAGCATCTACCAAGTTTAAGAGGTTTTTAAACTTTGCGGGATCTCCTTGATGGGGGGTTGCGGTCAAAAGCAAAAAAAAGGGTGCTGCCTCAGCCATAGCATTTCCTATTTTATACCGGTAGGTTTCTTCCCCAGAGGCATCCTTGGATAATTTATGGGCTTCATCAAAGACAACCAAATCAAAACCTGCTTTGACTACTGCTTCAGATATTTGATCATTATGCCACCTCCTTGAAGCCAGAGCCCGACTGGGTAGATCTTTGGCAATCTTTCTTGGCTTTACAAAATCCATGGAGGTTATGATTCTATCCTTTAGGGTCCAGATATTTGTTTTTGTGCCATGAAGCTGTTTTAGCGCAAGGACCGTTTCTTTGTCAAAGATAGCAAAATCTTCATTGAATTTTTGTTTCATCTCGCTCTGCCACTGACGACAAATACCTGCAGGTGCAATAACGATGATCCTATTTACCATGCCTCTGGCTTTAAGTTCCTCATAGATTAGTGCTGCTTCAATGGTTTTTCCAAGCCCCACTTCATCGGCAATAAGAGCCCTGGGCCTTAGCCTTCCCAAAACAAAATCTACAGCCAAAAGCTGATGAGGAAGCGGCAAAATTTTAAAGCCTCCTGCTGATTTAAATCCTTCTTGGGTTTTTCTGGCTTTTATTCTATCCAAAAGAAGGCGAAGATAAAACCGGCTGGACTCAGAATAATGTCCCTGGCGTATTTTATCTTCAGGATTTTTTAGAAAAATAAGGTCGCTTCCTGGAAGCAGTAAGTTTTTGCTATCTTTTTTAAAAAAAACCAGGACCTGAGGCAGGCTTGCAAAGTGTTTTACTTCAATGATCCTGCCTGTTCCTTTTTCAGGATAGATTTTGCTTTTAACTTGCTGTCCTATTTGCATATTTTATCGCAGTAGTAAGATATTATTCCCCCATCTTTATCTTGGAAATCTCTACAAAGTCACTGAGATCACTATTTTCTTCAAGTATTTTCTTATCAAGTCTTTTAGCTATCTCTAATATCTCGGCAAACCGTTTTTCCTGGTATGCTTTGGTAAAACCGTGCTTTAGAGCTTCTTTACGTACGTTTTTAAGCCTTTTTTTGCTGTCCTGGGCTTCAGCTAAAAGACTGCTAAAGGCGCGATCAAGCTCTTTTTCTCTCTGCACTTCAATTGCTTCATACTCGTGGTCAGTTCTGGGCCTGCGGTAGTACTTATTTTCTGAGATGAAGTTACTATCCAGCATATCCCTTAGTTCCGGTATTTTATCATCTAGGTGTGTAACCACTCTATGGTAAGTTGTATAGATATCGCTGTAGCTTTTGGGTTGATCCAGAAAGTGATAAAGCCAGGTTAGGGCAGATTTTTCATCAGTGACAAATGCCTGCTTGCTTTCCTTAATATCATCGATAGAATCTAAGCCTTGTGCTTTTTTCCATTCTTCATAGGCTATAACCTGCTCTTCGGTAAACCAGAATCCATCAGACATGTAGAAGTTATCTTTTAAAAACTTATAGAATTCTCTGGCATTAAAACGAACAGCAAAGCCGCGCTGCACATAGTGTGCCAAAAGCTTTGAGTAAAGCATCTGCTCTGTTCGCTCAATATTGGGCTCTATAGGAAGTTTAGCCAGGTGCTCGGCAATAAACTCTTTTTCCATATTATTGCCGGCACTTTTTAGAAAACGTACCGAAAAATCTTGACGGGGCTTATAAGCATTTATAATTAAATCATTTTTAACCGCTCCTGCTGAAGTTACCTGTTTAAAGCTGCCCTGCTTTTTATCCATTACGGTAACTTGAGCAATAATAAAGCCAGATTTTGTTATTGCATCCTGGATTGCATTCCACACAGATGCCTTAGAGTTATGAAAAACAATGGTTATCCAACGGTTTGGCTTAAGAATTCTATACATTTCTTTGAAACAAGCAATCATTAATTCTTTGTATTCTATTAATCTTTTATTCTGGGTCTTATTAACGATTGCT
>PXBW01000223.1 GCA_003566775.1 candidate division WS1 bacterium | reverse complement strand
GCATCGCC
This sequence comes from candidate division WS1 bacterium, assembly GCA_003566775.1. Lineage (GTDB taxonomy): Bacteria > Armatimonadota > Zipacnadia > Zipacnadales > UBA5352 > UBA5352. The sequence goes on along the minus strand of PXBW01000223.1, from coordinate 13,557 downwards.
AGTCTACCTCCTATCCACGCTGACCCTGTCAGGGTATCTTGTCGATTGCACACTGCATCTCCTCCCCGGCTGCAAGAGCAAGATTGGCTCCCGAGCTCAGGATGGATCTGCCATCAACGAGATAGCGCGACCATATGCACATGTTTGGGCACGGCAGTCAACTCATATGTCATCTACCGTTTCGTCAGTGGATGACCCTGTACAGCATCACGAAGCTCACTATCCGTCACGTGCAGGTATATCGCCGTGGTATCGAGTCGCGAGTGCCCGAGGATGCGCTGAATCTCCGGCAGGGACGCCTCACCGCTCTGCAGCAGCAGCGTCGCCATCGAGTGCCGCAACGTGTGCAGGCTTACCCCTTCGTCCTCGATGTCGGTGCGCTCGAAAATACTGCGCCAGATAAGCTGCATGCGTGATGGATGTATCCGGTTTCCGTGCGTGGTAGTGAACAGGTAGTCGTGCTCGCAGTCCTCGGGGCGAAACTCCAACCAGTCCGACACCGCATCAGCCGCTCTCTCCACCAGCGGAATGATGCGTTCCTTGCTGCCCTTGCCACGGACTTTCACGACACCCTCGGCCAGCGACAGGTCCCCTGTCCGAAGGTTGATAAGCTCCCCGCGCCGCATGCCCGTGAAGACCAGCATGCACATCATAGCGTGGTTACGGAAGCCACAGAAGACGGAGTGACTCTGCTCCGACGCCTGCAGCAGCTCTTCCAACTGGGGTGCCGGAAGATGCTTCGGAAGACGCTGCTCCCGCTTCGGCACCGATACCTCTCTTACCGGGTCGCTGTCCGTGAAGTCGCATTCGATGAGGTACGACCAGAAGCTGCGAAAGCCGTACAGACGGCGAGCGATGGTTGACCTCGAAAGGCCCCTGCGGTGCATCTGCACAACCCATCCTCTGATCAGTGAGACGGTGACATTCGCTACGGTGCAGTCTACCTCTTCGCACTCCATGTAGTCAAAGAACGTTCGCAGATCGTAACAATAGGAGCGAGCGGTGAGGGGGCTGTAGCCCTTCTCAGCCTCCAGGTACAGCGCGAAATCCTGAGCAATCGTGTCCATAAGCATGGGAGTTCTGCACACACCTTTCCTGTGTGCTGCCCGCTTAGAAGACAACAACGTCCGCTCAGGACCGCAACAATGCGAAGACCAGATGACGATCGGTGACGTAAGTATGCGAACGGAGCTTATGTTACGCTCCGAACCGCGTTTTCCGTCACAAACAGCCCCTCAGAGCCGTTTTCGAGGTGCGGAGAGTGTGTCTATAAGCCGAGTTAGATGCACAACATTCTGCCCAAACCGAGCAATTCTACCCTGTTTTGATCGTTGAGCACTGCCATAACGTACCTAACAGCCCACGAAGGGCTGGTGCTACCCAACCTTTTGCGGCGATTCGGAACATAAGTCTGCCCACGGTACCAGATTTGTGCGCATAATTCGGCATGGCACCTGTGTGACCTTTCGTCGCATCCGGCGGGATCACCTGCCAGAATAAACTCATGACCGTAAATCGCCAATGGTCCATCCCCGTGGTGCGCGAACAATTTCACCATTGACCCAATAGACGAAGACGGCACACTCGCAAGCCCCCCGCGCCAACGCCTCAATAGATGATCCGTGGCATCTCGGCCTACGCATCTGCCTGAGAATGACGAGCGATCCGTGGCAGGTCCGCCGGTGATATGGACATGTGGTAGCTGTGAATCCAGCGGCTGCGGATGAAGTCGATCTGGCGCTCCCCTCCGGAGAGCACGGCGAAATCCCCGGCCTGGGCCTTGGTGATGAAGCTTTCGAGCCTCTGGCGCTCCATGTCCGTAACACTCACTGATTCCAGTGCCTTGGACCGGTCTCTCCTGGTGCCCAGGCGACCGATGATGTGCGTCTCGCAGTTCGACAGTGCACGGTAGTCCACGTCGCCGGGGTTCTGCGTCGCCAGCATCACGCACACCCCGAACGACCGCCCCTGTCGCACGAGGTAGTTCAGACCCCACTTGGCAGCACATTCGTAGGGATGACTTGCGAACAAGGCCTGTTTCCCCCCGCCTCCTCCGATCTCATCAATGAACAGCAGCAGGCGGGGGAAGGAGCTTCCAGACTGCGTGCGCATCCAGTTGCGAATCGTGTTGGCGATCTGCGCCACGACGAAGCTCCTGTCCTCGAACTCGATGATGTCGGCCAGGTTGATCACGCTCAGAGGTAGTTGCGCGTCCTCATCACCGGGCGTCAGTAGCAGATCCATGGTCAGTGGGGTGCCCTCGAACCACACAGCATCCGGCCCGGTGATGAGCCCGTTGACCTTGTTGATCAACCGCGCACGCCGGTTCTCCGCGTCGATGTACTCACTGACCGGGAGCGCCCCAATCTTCTCAAAGGGCGGCTCCTGGATCAGGCGAAGCAGCCTCTTTACGCCTTCTCTGCCCCTAAGGTCCTCTCCGGCGACCCACGCCCACTTCACCAGCTCAAAGACAAAGACTCTCTCATTCTCGATCCTCTGCCTCTTCGTGCCGGGGTAGAGGCGATCAAGAAAGGCCTCAGTCTGCGTTCGCACAAGTTCATCCAGCTCGCCAGTCTGGCCCAGGCTACGCACGTCAGATGGAGCGGCAAGGGCCGCCGGGAAAGACAGTTGTACCCCGCGGGAGGTCCTTGGCGTGTAGACGGTCGTCTCCACACTCGAACGGAGGCGCCGTGCCATTCTGAGCGCCTCGGTCTTCGTGGAAGTGTCGCTGTGATTCCCCCAGTGCTTCCTCAGCACGTTTTCCGCCTCGCGGCTGCGCTGCCCAGACGTGTTTCCGCGAACCCAATCCTGGATGATGCCCGCATCGTCCTGATCGAGCCACAGCGCCATGGAGGTTATGTCGCCCTTGAGGTCTATCGCCACACACGGGATACCGGATAGCAGCGCCTCTTCCAACAGTGCTTTCGCCAGAACAGTCTTTCCCGAGCCGGTCGCGCCACATATGAAGACATGGGTGAGAAGGCGCTCAGGGTCGAGGCGGTATTCATTCCCCGGTTGATCCTTCAGTGCACCTACCATCGACCATCTGCGCCCCAGCAGCAAGCCGTGGCCGACCTCATCGCCGCCTTCTCGGGTGGCCAACCTAAAACGTTCGCTATCATCCATCACCTCGAGCAGTATCGTCTGATCGGGCCCCATGACGTGTCTTCCGTACCACTTGCGCAGGTCACTGCCACACAGAGTCCCCTCATAAAGGTCGATGTAAAGTGCATACCGCTGGCCCTGTGCGTCGTGTGCGATCAGGGAGATCTCCCCATCACGATCCTCGAACCGGGCCAGAAACTCGCTCGGAAGCTCCAGACTCGAACGGCGGAAACGGGAGACCGGTATCTCATACCTCTCGTTCGCCTCCTGGTTCATGAACCTGACGCACCTCCCGTTCATCCGTAAACGCGCCCTGCTTCGAGGCCACATCGATGACCCGCCTGCTCAACCACCGCAGTATCCTGTCCGAGTACATCAGATTCATGATCCACGAATGGTTGGTGACGCCATAGCTTTGACCGCGGTAGTCCTGCACCGCCTCAACCACATCATCAACCTCCGGCGCTGCCTGCTCCTCATCTCCTCCGATAACCACCGAGAGAACCGAGACGCAAACGATTTCTTCGGCGGTTTCAACAACTCTCTTCAGACATCCCATCGGACGCTCTCTCCTCTCAGATATCTATTCCGTATCTCGCGAAGCCATGCTCCAACGAGAGATTCCACCTTGACGCGAACCAGCGAGAGATCGCTCGTCTCATGCGCGGTCGCTGCTCCAACAATCGCGCGCAGTAACGCAGCAGTGGACAGGCCCCCCTACTCCAGACCGCCAGTGACACAAGGCCGGTCGCGTCATCATAGCGCAGCCTGTCATCCTCTCGGATGGGGAGCGTGATCTCCCGCACCTGCTGCACGCGGATCACCAGGCGCCTCGCGATCTCCGCCACGATCTCTCGAAGCAGCATGGGCTGACCCGCTTCACTCAACACCCCATGGACAAGGTCCTCGTCATCGATGCGCCATGCGAGCAGCTGCGGATCTACGTAGTCAGTCCAGTCGTCAGCCCATTCGCGGAGGCCCCAGATCGCTCGGCCCCATGCCGCAAAGAGTTGGTAGTTTGAGGACAGGGTGGAGGCGATGCTGGCCTTCGCCGCGCGATCGCCAAGTCTTCGTCTCAGTGCTACAACGAGATGATCGATGTGGATGGCCTGACCGCCCTCTGTGAGCACGTCGGCGATTCTCTCGCGCAGGTGCAGGGCGGGGCCTCTCTCCGTGCCCGTACCGGCCTCCCTCGCATCGGGCAATTCCAAGGCAATGTGTGGCACCTGCTGCGGAGGTATCGGCGCGTGAATGACCACGAGATCGCCCGCGTCGGCCTCACAATTGGCCAGCCAACTGAAGAGCTCCTCGCTGAGCAGCTCCCGCCCCTCTTTGAGCACCAAGCACGGCACCTCATAGCGGCCCTCGACTGCAACGTGCAGGCAGCGTATGCCCTGTAGATCACCGAAGCACTCCCCTATTATCTGCCTCGCCCCCGAGCCAAGTCGAAGAGTCTGCCGCTCAATCATCCCCTCCGTCAGTGTGATGCGACTCTGCGCAGGCGGCACCGGTTCATAGACGTTATGCTGTTCCTCGCGGACTTCAGTCACTTCGTCTTCCCTGGCCAGAGCCGGCTCATCGGGACTCGGTGCAGCCTGACACGGCATGGACGCTCGAAACGCCGCGAGCAACTCCGAAAGCTCGTCATCGAAAAGCAGATCCAGTTGGAGTCCGAGAACCTCTCGAAGTCCGGATGCAAGGCTGTGATCGCCACTCTGTATGCCGGTATCCACGAGCCGATGTATCCGATCCGCCGTCGCTAATTCCTTCGGCGCCGTCCAGCAGGCTCCACGGGACAGCCACCACAGGCCGCTCGCTGATTTGCTTACTTGCTCCAATACCTTATCCAGTACGAGGCGAACAGCCAGTGGACAATCCTCCGCCACCGGCAATATGCCGAACAGAAGTTCCCCGGCATAAGTGGGACGTGGCTTCTCTGAGACCAATCGCTCAATGTCCCCGATATGCTTCGATAAGAGTTCCTTCAGACGCGCTCTACTTGCGTGCCAGTAGCCGTCTTTGTGCTCGATGTCGTGATCTGCAAGGTGTTCGGCAAGGTCCTCAGCCAGAGCCGCATCGTCAACGCCGTCAATTGCGCATTCAGACCAGAGACGGCTGCACAGCTCCTCCGTCGTCAAACCGTTGATCGGACTGCGGAGGCAGTCCGCAATCTCCTGAACTCGGTCAGCGGCAAGCACAGCGACAGCGTTATCCGAAAGGAACAGCACATCGCCGTGGCGCAGTGAAGAGAGAAGACTGTTCTCGATCTCGCTCTGCATCCGGCTGGCGAGAGCCGTTGCCTCATCCTCAGACAGTTCATGCGCTCCGAGGCGCTTGAGAAGCTCTACCTGATCCGGGACTACCTGAAGCAGTTCGCTTAGAGCAAGGACACTGTCCGGCTGTTGACGCAGACGATGGAGGGCCAGCTCCGCTGCCTCGCGTCTGATCAAAGATTGCAGCGAGGAGAAGCCTTCGTCCCCTGCATGGCGCTCGGACGCCTCTTCCAGCGCCTGTTCCATGTCGCGGCGCTCGGCGGTGGTCATGCAGCAGAAACCTGCTCTGACCTCCGCGAGCCAGTCCGACATCGCCAGATGACCGTTGCGCAGGAAGACTGTGTGATCGCATTCGAGTACTGCGTGCAATAGCTCGCGGGGGCGCAACAACGGAAGCTCTGGCAGCGGGTGTAGCAGTCCGATGGGCACCGGAGCAGGAACCCGGCTCAGTACCGATTTCAGAACGGTACAGGCGCTCTTGCGGCCGTGCTTGCTGCGAGAATTGGCGGAGAGGCGTTCCACGAGGACGAAGCCCGGCTCAAGCCGCGCCTGGTCGGCTAACCACTCATTGAGAAGCCACCTGTCTCCGCAACTGATGAAGAGCGGCCGGCCGCGCATCATGCGTTCGATGCTCTTCGAAGAGAACCTCGGCTCCTTCAGGGACGAGACTTCAACGGCGAGATCATGAGCCGAAGTGGGCAGGCCACGCCAGAAGAGAGACTTGTGCAGCACAGTGAGAACAGGAGCATTGGAAGCCCCGGCCAGTTCATCACTCGCTCTGAGGTAGAAGCGATGCTGGTCATCCCGGCCAAGCCGGAAATCGCTTGCCAGCGCATCGGCCATTGCGTCCGCTGCGACACCGCTCTCCTGAGCTATTGTGTCCAATGCCAGAGGCTCGTCGTAGTGAATCAGCAGGCGGACGGCTTCGTCGGCAAGCGACAGCCGCGCCGCCACATATCGCGCGAGGTCCTCGTATCCTTTTCGGACCCGCAGCATGCTTCCGCCCCCTCATGCTCCCTACCTGCGTACATGACCGGCCAAAGTCCACGACTACCGGTTGTCACCGTCGCCCGATTGCCGCGAGGGCGACGTCGATCGGCACCGCGAAGCAGACGTCGGTCTTTCCGCTGACCACGTCATGAATCGTGGAGTTGGCTATCCCCACGACCTCGCCGGTCGAGCGGAGGAAGACAGGGCCGCCGCTGTGCCCCGGATTGAGGTTGGCGTCGATCTGCAGCAGTTGAACCGGCTGACTCAGCGGGGTCGGGCGATGTGCCTGCCGGGCCGCGACGATGCCCTGAACCAGCGTCGGAGTTGCCGCACGAAAGCCGAGCGCCTCGAATGATTGGCTGAGAGGATAGCCCAGCACCGCGACACCTGTCCCGATAGACAGATGCTCGGATGAGCCCAGTGCGAGCGGGGGAGCTCCCCGATAGTCCACGCGCAGCAGCGCTACGTCGGTGCGGCTGTCTTCGAGCAGGACCGTGCCGCGAAACGATCTGCCGTCGGGAAAGGTCACCCGCGGACGCCGATCACCCTGAATAACGTGTGCCGCGGTCAGGACGTCACCCTGAGACGTGACCACGAAGCCACTGCCTCGCCCCTCGACTATCCGACCCGTAGAGATGAGCACAACCGAGCGCATCACCCGTTCGGCGATGGCCGGAAAGTCACCCGCGGCAGGTTCCGGGCGGCCACTGCCAATCGCCTCGATCGCGCGACCGCGCATCTCGGCGATCTCGGCCTCATCGGGTGAACGGTCGGCGATCCCGGTGACGGTACGCTCGGTCTTCGCTGTGTCCCAGGCGCTGAGAAAAAGAAACGCCAGCACGCCCGCGGCGACAATGAAGGTCGCGGCAACTGCCATGCCGTGTAACAGGCGTCGCCAGTCGATTTGTCGCCGCCTATGTTGCAGCTTACGTGGTCGCGCATGGTTAGCCTTCATGCATTGAGCGCATAGCTCCGTGCCGGCGCCCTTGCCCGAGAGCAGACAGTCTGCGCACAGAGCACACCCACACTCGCTGCAGTGTCCGATCGCAGGTACGCCCGGGTGATAGGCGCACTCGATCGCTGCAGGGTACCCCGCCCGTCGCTCAGTCAACAGGACCATCCTCTCCGCTCCCTTGGGCCTCCTCCCGAAGCTCATCGGGCTGACACTGTGAGCACGGCTGGTAGTCCTCTGCCTCGGCATGTTCATGCGACCAGATGGCGACCGGATTCGCGAGCGCAGACAGTTGTCGGCAATCAGTGCGATGATACACGCGGCTTCGGCAGTTGCCCATGAAGGGAGCGCGTATCTGCGGCGCTTCGTGGGCGGACTCAGCCTCGCCATGCTCTACATCAGCGGGTGCCTCTTCAGTCTCCTCATGCTCTCTGACTGGCGTAGATGCTTCAGGCTCGGTCTCTTGCGTCACCGGTCGTTGATTCGAACTCGTAGCACGCCGAGGTCTGCGCGTATGCGGGTGAGCGAAAGCGTCCGTAATCTCAGAACCGAGAGATTCCTTCACTTGCTCCGACGCATACTCCACATCGACCTGCTCCAGCAGGTAACTTGCCTGCTCTCCGAAAAACTTTTCAAGGGGGCCACGCGCTCTTTCATTGCCCTCGCGTCCTCCAGTCACAACTCGTTGGATGAAGTTGATGTAGGCTTCATCTGCCCGACGCACTGCCTCACCAGGCATGTCGCGGACGGCCTCTGAGAGCCGAAGTAAACTGAGTCCCAGGCAGATATCGCGATCGGCCTGTATCTCTTCACTTACGGATCCAGCATTGGTGCGAGAGAAGACACTCGCGGCCCGGGTCCAGACGATAACATCATTCGAAGTCGCCTCAGACGCAGTCTCTGCCGCGCGGTAGACTGCGACAAGCCCGTCGGCCTCGAGGTTAACGGGCAACAGCGGGTCCGCATCGTTCATCCACGCCTTCAGTTCTTTCGGCGAGGAGTGCTCCGCGAGGTAGGTGAGTGTGCCGGTGGCCAGCACCGTGCTGTCCCGGGTGCTCGTCTTGAATGCCTGCAGATAGGCGAGGCCGAGGGACCTGCGTAGATTCCTTCTGTCGTGTCCGTGGTTCCACAGGGCGAACGAGTAGTGCCGGATCGCCTCCCGATGATCACCCGCCACATTTGCGCTCTCTGCCTCGTCGGCGTGAGACGCGGAAATGAGAATGTGGATCGATGCCAGCGCAGCCAAGGCCATGATGCAGCCGCCAACGGTGACCACTCCGGAGCGTCGGTAGACCCGCGTGGATGTAAGAACGACGCCGATGGCGGCCATGACACCGATGCTGGCGATGATGGCAAGCGGCCACACTAGGTGAAGATTTCCGGGAAAGCGAAAGGCGACCAGTAGAACGAAGCCCCGAAGCCACAGGCCAAGGGCGAGTGCTCCGATGGATATGAGCAGGATGGCGAATGCGGCCTGGTTGAGCCCATCGCTGTTCCGCAGTTCACGGAACGCGGCCGCTATGCCGGAGCGCCGCGCGCCGTGCTGTCGCGTCTTTCTCGAAGGACCCTCTTCCTCCACCTCGACCTCGATAGGGCGCCGCTTGCCCTCACAACTCGGACAGACCACCGCCATCCCGTCGGTGTGGCGGCACTCCGCGCACACACTTCGACCACAGACTGTGCAGATCGACACGCGCGCGCGCTGTGCGTGCCAGTGGCACGAGCGAACCGCCGCCGCAACCCCGCCTCCCTCGCTCCGTGAACTTGCCCGACGGGGGCCATCAGCATCTCGGGTGGCATCGTACTCTCTCCGGGCCTTGGGGTCACTGAGGACGCGGTAGGCCTCGTTGAGCCGGGACATCATGTCGCTGGCCCAAGCGCGTCTTTCGGGTGGATTCGCATCGGGATGGTACATGCGCGAAAGCGTCCTGTAGGCGCGCTTGATCACCTCCGATCCGGCGCGCGGATGGACCTGCAGGACTTCGTAGTGATCCTGTGCGTCGTCGCCCAGTCTCATTTCCAGCGAGCCACACCCCTCCGGAAAGTCTCCTCCACGTCGAGCACGAGATAGATCATCTCACCGTAGACCGCCAGCCGCAGCCACAGCAACCAGCCACCGATGGCTCCGCCAGCGAGCAATACGACCCCTATTATCAGACCCAGGATCAACCGTCCCGCGGTCATGCCGGCCACGAGACAGAGCACAAAGAGCACGATGCCCAGCGCTGTCAGCAGCCAGCGCAGAGTCGATCCAGCGGCGACGGACAGATGCGCTTTCTGTCGCAGCGCCGGGTATGAGTCTCCCTCCTCGGCCGTCGGTGTTCCGTCTACTGTGCCCTCCCCCACCCGCCGCTGGTCGCTCGCAACGACCATCTCCGTCTCCGGCTGCTCCTCAGAAGCTGCCGCACCATCGCCCTCAACGGGTGTGCCGCACAAGGGACAATGACGGTCTTCCTCGAGCAACGTTGCACCGCATTTCTGATTAGGGCAACGCATCGTCGCCACCTTCCTCCTGTCGCGGGGCCTCATCAGGTAATGCCGAGACGTCCTCCGAGCGCAGCGCGCTGCGTTCGTCCCGATCTATGGCCACCCCGCACTCTCTGCAGAAGCGGTCGCCCCGGAAGTTGTGCCGGGCGCAATGGCTGCAGACCACCGTCTTCGCGCCGTCGCCGAGCGCTTCCGAACGGGTGTCCCCGAGTAATCTGCGCCTGTCATGAGTGGCCTCCGACGGCAACTGGGAGGTGGGCGCAGTGCGGTTGGCCTCCAAGGCCTCAAGCTCGGCCTCAGTCAGCGTCTTCCACATCTCTGCGGCCAGCAGCCAACTCATCTGCTCGCGGGGCAGGGCATGCTCGGTGGGAATGTCGTTGAAGCTGATGCGCCGCCCGTCCTTCAGCGTGAGGGTAGCCACCTTCGTGGTCGCTCCCGATGCCCGCACATCGTAGCGATGAATCGAGGTAAGGGGCACCACGATGAAGGTGGTCGCATTCGTCTGTCGATGGGCCAGGCGATAGTTGGTGAGCACCCATGAGCCTTGGCGGGCGTCAATCAGAAACTCCTGCGGAAAGGCGGTCGTGCCATCGAAGAGAACATCGCAGGCCCAGTCAAAGACCGCGATCATACTCTCCTGCAGGACCTCCTCTGGGCTGTCAGCGAGGAGCTCCTCCGGGAGCAGATCCCCGCGCAGCGAGTCGATTGTGTTCTGGAAGAACTCGGCTCGCGCGAATGCGCCGGTTCCGGCCGCCGCCTGTGCCGTGTCCTGGAAGTCATCGAGCAGCCTGCAGGTTGCGCGTCGTTGGGCGGGGCTCCGCTCCACCTCCGGACGCATGCTGCGGGCCAGTTGCTCCAGGCGCACGGCGCGACTAAGATCCGTACAGCACTCAATGTGATCCGCGCGACCCACGTGCCGGCTCAGAAGCACGCGCGTGTGCAGCATCTGCGACCACGCGCGCCAGGCCGCGGACAGCGCACTATCGAGGGCCGCATACTGTACCTCCATTCGCTCGGCGAAAGCTCCCGCGGCATTGCTCAGTTGCTTGAGTGCCTCGATCTGCTCGGACACGTGAGGTCCTGCACGTCCCACTCTCGCGCTGCTCATGCGGACGGTCTGACGGAGTCTCTGACTGAGATCTGCAGCATCACGGATGACCTCCTCCAGCCAGCCGTGACATTCGCGGGGGAGAGTGCGGGATCCGCCCTCCAGATGTTCCTGCAGACGCGCGCAAAGTGACAGCAGATGGTCACGTCCCATCGCCGACGCCTTCTTCAGTGCCGCGGACGCATCGCTGCGCCGGGCAGGTTCACCGTTGGGGGTCAACTGCTCGATGAGGGCATCGAGTTGACCGCATGCTCGAAGCGCGGTGCTTACCGCATCCTCCCAGATACGATGCGCAGGTTGCATCGCGTCCGTGAAGCGGGCGCAGGAGGCCAGGCCTGCGTGAAGCGCCTCGTCAAGCGCCGCGGCCTCACGGTCGGTCCTGAGACCGCTGTGAACTATCACATCTCGCGCCGCGGCGGTGTGCTCAAGGGCCGCCTCAGCCTCACCCTGACGGAGAAGATGTCCTGCTATTCTGACGCGGGTGGCCGCCGTACCCGTCTTCGCCAGCGCGCTTTCGAGCGCGACGAGGTCCTGCCGAAACTCGTCTGCTTCCGATTCCATGGCGGCGGCTGCCCGCAATCCGAGATAGGCCTCCGCGAGACGGTCTTCCCTGCCCGCTATGCTCAGCAGCCAGTTGGCCGCTCCGTGCTGGTGGTAGATTCGGGCAGACCGGCAACTGCGCATCAGTTCACGAGAGCTTGCCGTGGCAGCGCCGTAGTATCGTTCCATGACGGCATCGAACAGGGCGGAATGCGATTTACGCTCTGTCTCCGAGAGTCCCTCCACGGGACGAAAGACATCCTCCAGTGACCTTCGGCGGATCTGTTCTAACTGCTGTACATCCAATCCGAAAGTGCTGGCGTACTCCATCTCCACCGCGGCGAGTAGTGGCTCTCGCCGCTTGTAATGCACTGCACCCTTGTAGTAGTGAGCCTCTGCGTCGGTCCACTCATGATCAACCGCCCGGGTAGTGTAGTGGATGGCGGCATCGAGGTCATCCAGTCGCAGATGCATCCAGCCACACTTCCGCAGAGTCCTGGCGCCGGGCGCGATCTCCGAGAGGCGGCTGTATGCATCGCGAGCACGTTCAAAGTCCCGCGCTTTCTCGGCATTGCGCGCCTCGGCATGCAGGCGGCTGATCTCCTCCGAGTCGACCTGATGAGCGCCTCTGGTCCCGGCGTCCTCGGCGACCGCCACGCGGGCAATCAGCGCAAGTTCCTCCCGCGACTCGGAGGCGGGAAGTTCTAACTCATATCGCTCATCCTCAGAGAGGGGGCCCGTCAGTTCGAGGCTCACGGTCTCGTCGGGAAGCTCTACCTCGAAGACCCCGCCGCGCTCCAGTTGCTCGGGGCTCAACTTAACGGTCACATGAAGCCGCCCATCGATGAGGTCAAGCTCGTCACGGGGCATCACGTGGCAGATGAGGCTCAGGTCACCGAATCCACCGCTCTCCTCATCGTACTCTCCGGCTCCGGCTACCCTGATGCGCGCAAGGTCTCCCGGCAGCGATGGAAGATCCACGGGGATGCGCTTGATGATCTCCGACTGGCCCGTGCCCTCACACTCCCGGCAGTCACCGGCCGCAGTGGCGCCGGTCCCAAGACAGGCACGGCAGGGCACTTCGCGCCGGGGGAAGTAGACGACGCGAGAGCATCCACGCAGAGCCTCAGATACGCTCAGCGCGATCGGCCAGGTTACATCGCTCGAACGTGGCATTGGATGACCTCATCCCCTGACCACAATCGTATCGGCGAGCTTGTCGTGCAGCCCCTGGTTGCTGCGGTCGCGGACGATCAGCAGGAAGATCAGCCCCAGCGTGGCCAGTGAAGCGAACAGGCCGGTCGCCCGGAAAAGCGCCGTCCACCAGCCCACCGGCGCTCCCTCGGTGCGAATCCCCTGCATATTTAGGACCATCTTCCCCACCGTGGCTCCGAAGACCGATACCAGGATCGTGTGGTAGATGATGCCGACAACTACCGCGGCTACCAGGACGAAGAGATTGACCGTCAACCCCATCAGAGTCTGGCCTTCGAGCCCCCACTCGGGAGATATGGTGAGCCCCGCGATGACCATGCCACCGACAATGAGAAGTACGACGATGCCGTCGATGAACTGGGCAAGGACGCGATAGAGGAATGTTGCGAGCTTCGCCTTCGCCAGGCCCGCTCGCTTCACGCGCACGGCGCCGCAGCCCCTGCAGGAGGCGGCGTCATGGGGGTTGCGGGCACCGCACGCATTGCAGGCCCATGAAGAGGCAGCGGGCTCCCTGCCTCTGCAGGCAGGGCACTCCTCTTCGAAGAAATCCAGATTGTACCCACACCGCGGACACCGCACAGCACCTCGCCCCTTAATCATACGCTACTTTCCGCAGCGAAGCTTGCTTCTCCTTCCCGTATTGCAGAGAGATTGAGAGAAGACGCCAATGTCATCTATCACGGGACCCGCAGTGCTTGCGCGTCCCCTGCTCCGATCCTATTGATCTTTGCATGTATGGAAGGATTTTTTGGGGCGTGTCGAATATTGCCATATGAGAAAGCGAGCGCGCAGTCAGTATCCGAAGCGGACCCCGCAGCAATGGTTATCACTGAAGGAAGATGCGGTCGCTCGATTTGTTGAGGGACAGAGTGTCAGAGCAGTCGCCG
>PXBW01000091.1 GCA_003566775.1 candidate division WS1 bacterium | reverse complement strand
TGCTCTTGAGGTTCACAGGGGACCTAGGAATGATCCGCGCCTGGGTGAGTCGGGCCATCGCGAGAGGGATTGTGGCTGCCATGTCGATTATCGCGGGACTGGCAGTCCTGTTCTACTTTCATCCTGTCCTTGGATTGTTCACGCTAGGCATCTTGGCTATAGCTACGGGAATCTCCCTAAGAGTCGGGCGCTGGCAGAGGCGGGCGATCCGAATGGCAAGGCGCCGGCGGGCTAACCTTACGACCAATCTGACGGAGCAGATCCACGGTATTTCGACAGTTCAGGCTCTCGGAAGATTGGCCGGTGAGTATGATCGACTATATCGCCAGAGTGCACGGCTCACTCGGAGGCTCGTGCGCTACTCATGGGTCCGCGGTCTACTCAGGGCTATAGCAACGGGGATGAGTTGGATTGCGGTGGTGGGTGTACTTGCCATCGGCGCGTACTATTTTGATGCCGGGCGAATCACCATTGGCACCATCGTAGCCGCCATCCTGGTGACGCGAATGATGATGCGGCCAATCCGGAGCCTAGGCATGGCCAACGAGTACTGGCAGAACGGCAGGGTGTCTCGCCAGAAGGTACTCACGTTCCTGCGGCAGCCGTACCGCGAAGCTCATGGGGTTAAGCTTCCAGCCTTGCGCGTGCGCAAAGGACAGATAGAGTTTCGCAACATGAGCCTAAACGGTTCTTTGAAGGACATCAACGCCCAGATCCAGCCGCGGCAACTGGTTGCGGTGATGGGACCGAACGGATCGGGCAAGACGAGCCTGCTCTCGGTAGTTGCGCGGATCAACGATCCCACCGAGGGTGATGTACTAGTCGACGGTCAGGTACTCAGCAACGTTTCCCTTAGGTCGTGCGCCCGGCACATCTCACTGATGAGCAATGAACTACCGTTGCTGCGCGGTTCTCTTAGGCGCAACCTGCTGTACCGCTGGAGGGAGGCGCCGGACTCCGAACTCGAACGTGTCATTGATCTTTGCGGCGTGCGAGAGGTCCTCTCGGGGTTGCCTGAAGGACTCGAGTCGAAGATCACTGAGGGTGGGACCAACCTATCGGCTGGTTACGCTGCGCGCGTCGCCTTGGCCCGAGCGATGGTGGGAAACCCGAGGATACTGCTGCTGGATGAGCCAACACTCAACCTCGACAATGCGACGAAGCGCATATTCCACGAGGCGCTGCTGCACTATGGCGGCACTGTTCTGCTGACGACCCATGACCCGGATGAGGCTGCGATCGCCGATGAAGTGTGGGAGTTGGAGGATGGACGGCTGGTCAGGGTCGTCCCAGGCAAGTCGTTCAGGGAGTCGACTGCCAGGCCTGTGGTGCTGCCTCCGTGGACTCGTGCAGGGAGTGGCTGATGCAGCTACTCACGAGGTTTGAGACAGGGCTGCCAGGTTCATCAATCGCCTACGACGTGTGTAAGCCGCTTCCAGAGTCACCTCGTGGGCTTCTGGTGGTGATCCACGGACACGGTCGGTCGACCAGGCTCGCGGAAGCATTTACGAAGCGGGCAGCCACAGAAGAGCTGGTCCTGCTTGCCCCGGTCTTTGACGTGGAGCAGTACAAGGACTTCCAGATCCTACGTGGCAGTACAGGGCCTCTGGCGGCAGCCGACGCACTGAACACCGCGTGCGATGACGCATCGCGGATATTTGGCTTCACGTCGTCACCGTTCACCATCGTAGGATTCTCCGCCGGGGCGCAGTTCGCACACCGGTATGCCATGTGCTTCCCGGCAAGGGTGGCTGCCTTAGTCGCGGCATCGGCTGGCTGGTACACCATGCCGAATCGCCGCTTGCGCTTTCCATACGGATGCGCGGCGTCGGATGACCTGCCGGCTGGAGTCCATGATCTGAACGGGTTCCTCGAGATTCCGGTCCGGGTAATGGTCGGAGAGAACGACACCGGACGGGATGCTCTCTTGCGCAAATCAAAGTCCATCGACCGGGCCCAGGGATGGAATCGCCTCGAGAGAGCGAAAAATTGGGTGAGGGCTCTAGACAGTTGTGCGTCGACACGTGGCGTAGTATCGAAGGTCTCCCTTGAAGTGCTGCCGGAGTGCGGTCACTCTGCCCGTGACGCGATCAGAAAGGGCGGACTGGTGCGCCGCAGCATCAGTTTTCTTAACAGAGAGCGTACCTCTCCGATACATGAGGCGGAGGCTGAGTCCAGCGGATTGGAGATTCTGCCACCTGGGATTCGTGGTCCTCGGGCTGGTGCTGATAGTGGTAAGCGTGGTGGTGACTGTCAGTCCGGGCGCTTCTTATGAAGGTTACACGGTCACTTGGTTGGGCGACACATTCCTCGGCGACCGGGCGGAACAGGCGCTCGAAACGCATGGTTACGATTGGCCCTTCGCCATGCTGCCGCGCCTGGACTCGTCGGAACTGATGGTAGTGAATTGCGAGGCGCCGCTCACGTTGCGGAATGAGTTGCCTGACGCGGATGTGTTCTATGGCATGGGCTCACCGATTCCGCGGTATCATGTGTACACATCACGGGGCCAGGTGACGCGTTATATCCATCGCAGTTCTCCCGCAGTCGCAGACTCTTTGGCCGGTATTGGAGTCAGCGTCGCCACGCTCGCCAACAACCATGCTCTGGACCAAGGCCCCGAGGGGCTGCTGGACACCCGTGCGGCGCTGCTGTCGGCGGGAATCCAACCGGTCGGCGCTGGCCGCAACGCGGAGGAGGCATTGGAGCCGTTCATCACGGATACGCCGTACGGCCGGGTGGCCATCTTCGCGTTCGGTGAAGAGGCACGGCGCCCGATGCGACCGAGGACAGTTCCGGCATCTGCGCGCTGAAAATGGCGAATATCCGTGCCGCCCGAATTCTGGCGAGTCAGCAGGGAGTCGATGGGATGGTTGCTGCCGTGCACTGGGGGAACAACTACACAGAGGTCTTGCCGGCACAGGAGAAGTGGGCCCGCCGCCTGGCTGAGAACGATTTCAGTCTTGTCGTCGGCACCGGCCCGCATATTCTACAGCGCATCGACATCATTGGACGGACGCCCGTTATCTACTCGCTGGGGAACTTCGTCTTCCAGACAGCCGGTCGATTCACGGACTCGGCACCGGGATACGGCCTGATCGCGACTACGATTCT
>PXBW01000212.1 GCA_003566775.1 candidate division WS1 bacterium | reverse complement strand
GGGGTGGGCGGTATCTGTAGGGACGCCACATGTGGCGCTCCGTAGAACGATAACCGCGGCACCGTGATCCTCACCGACACCGGCATGTCATCCGGTGGAAGGTGGGCAACACAGGTGTTGCCCCTACATTACCCACACCACCCATCGGGTGGCACTGGGTGGCTCCGCCCGCTGCAGGCGTGTACCCTATCCCCTGTCCCTACACTTCACGCACTATCACGTTCCAGCGATGCTTTCATCTCAAGAACCGCGGTCCTGAGCGGCGGCAGATCACGCGTGACTATCTGCCATATCCTGCGAAGATCAAGTCCGAGATAGTCATGAACAACCACATTGCGAAATCCCGCGATGTACTCCCAGGGCACCGACGGCTGTGAGGCTCTCAGGCTTTCCGAGAGACGTTGGCTTGATTCTGCGAGAGTCTGCAATTCCCTCAGGACCGCACTCTGGGTCTTGCGATCCCCCAGGAAGACGTCTTCCCCCTCCGCGGTGTGACTGCCAATCCAGTGCAGGCACTCAAGCATGTGGTCCAGATATACCTGGTCGCCCTTCACAACGGCACCGCCTCGGCCAGTATGACATCCTTCAGTTCGGGTCTTAGAGCGGGAGCCTCTACCACATCGACGCGGCGACCCATCAACGCCTCCAGTTCAGCGACGAGGCCTCCCGGGAACCAGGGCGTTGTCGGTCCGGTCACCTCGATCAGCAGATCGACGTCGCTCTCAGGCCCCAATTCACCGCGGGCAGCAGAGCCGAAAACGTGTATCGAGGTGACGCCATGCCGCGCCGCGATACGCATGATCTCTTCCCGTTTCTGCCGGATATCTTCCGCAATAATTGGCGACATAGCACTTCCTCCCGCACACCGTTAGCCCTGACACTCACATTCTATGTGGATGGCAGCATGCGGGCAAGGTGCGGGAGTGGCAGGATCCGGCGGCCGCACGACCGTGGTTGTTCATCAAACGTGGCGGGCCGTTCACGAACGGTCCCTACATTTCCCAACTTCCCACGGGATGTCGCACCGCGACCGGATCAGGCACTGCATATTTTATGGGTACTCAACCGGCAGGGGTTAAGCCGCCAGGTCGGGGAGCTCACCACCGCACTGCGCTCGGCGGCGCCCCTGCCGGAAATCCACCACACATCCACCCCACACACAACAGTGCCGGAGGGTTGTGACAACTGTATGTCACGATTTCGGGGGCGCAGCAGAAATTGCGGCGATGTGGCGTCAGAAGACCACCTGCAGCGGCCGGAATGGAACAATGATATGTAGGGGCCGTTCGTGAACAGCCCGGGGTGGCGGGCGGCGTGATTATATGTAGGGGCCGCATACATGCGGCCCGCCCGGGCAACACGGACGTTCACGGACCACCACGGACCCGGTGGTACCGCCGGTCGACCGGCGGGGCGGATCGGCGTAGGGGCGCATCGCGATGCGCCCGCGGGCGGGGTGGGGTGGCATTCGGTTTTCGTAGGGGCACACCGCGCGCAGCGCACCGCTGGCCCCGCAGGGTGTCCCTGTCTCAGACCCGACCGCCGGGGATGCGGGGTGGTCTTTGTAGGGACGCCACATGTGGCGCTCCGTAGAACGATAATCACGTCACCGTGGTCCTCACCAACACCGGCATGTCATCCGATGGATGGCGGGCGGGTGTGGGAACCCGCCCCTACATTCGAATTACGTTTAACTGCGCCCATGACATCGCATGCGTGGTTCACCACGAAACGATGGCGGGCAACACAGGTGTTGCCCTACATCACCCCACCCCACCCGCGGAATTGTGTTCACCATCAAACGCCAGATTGCCCGCACGGCAGGGTCTTCTACGGAAACACCAAAGCGCCGGACATCAACCAAGCCATTGTTCGCGCGAGATCCCGGCCTGTCTCAGAACGCGTGTGAGGAGGTCGACGCTGATCACCTTTCGGTGCCGATTGGGGATGGTGAGAACCAGCTGTCCGCGAACCATGTAGGGGTGTTTCCCACCCGAGAAGGGTCCTTCAAAACCCAGATCGCGCAGCCTGTGAACGAGTTGTCGCCAGGATACCGGAGCGAGTTCCGGCACAGTCTAAGTACTAACCTCCAGCGATTCAGGCACCGGGACTGTATGGCCATCAACCGGCGGAATCGGCAGACCGCGGCGAAGCCGCACAATCAGCCATCCGTCCAGCACCTCGGCCAGGTGACGCCGGCACTCTTCAAGCGTTCTCCCGGAGGCCCATACGCCGGGGAGTTCACGCACCTCGCCATAGTACGGCTCCTCATCATCAATGAGTTCATAGTGCGCCCTCTCCAGAGCCGCCTGGATGTAGTCCGCAATCAATCTGCACCTCTTGAGTTCACACCTAACCTCAAAGGCATTGTAGTGGAGCCGGCGGGACGGGGCAAGCGCAACAGGGTCCGCCTGCAGCGGGCGGACATGCACGTAGGGGCCGTTCGAGAACGGCCCAGGGTGGCGGGCGGCGTGATTATAGGCAGGGTCCGCATACATGCGGCCCGCCGGGGGATGCGGGGTGGGGCATCGTAGGGACGCCACATGTGGCGCTCCGTAGAACGATAACCGCGGCACCGTGATCCTCACCAACACCGGCATGTCATCCGGTGGAAGGTGGGCAACACAGGTGTTGCCCCTACATTACCCACGCCACGCATCGGGTGGCACCGGGTGGCTCCGCCCGCGGCAGGCGTGTACCCTGTCCCCTGTCCCTGCATCTCACGCGTTATCGCGTTCCAGCGATGCCTTCATCTCAAGAACCGCGGTCCTCAGAGGCGGCAGATCACGCGTGACTATATGCCATATCCTGCGAAGATCAAGTCCGAGATAGTCATGAACAACCACATTGCGAAATCCGGCGATGTACTCCCAGGGCACCGACGGCTGTGAGGTTCTCAGGCTTTCCGAGAGACGTTGGTTTGATTCTGCGAGCGTCTGCAATTCCCGCAGGACCGCACTCTGAGTCTTGCGATCCCCAGGAAGACACCTTCACCCTACGCAGTGTGACTGTCAATCCAATGGAGGCACTCAAGCATGTGATCCAGATATACCCGGTCGCCCTTCACAACGGCACCGCCTCGGCCAGTATCACATCCTTGAGGTCCGGTCGCAG
>PXBW01000299.1 GCA_003566775.1 candidate division WS1 bacterium | reverse complement strand
GTCGGCCCACAGGTCGTTTCGCCCGCCTGAAGACGATCGTAATGGGCCGACCTCGGGCGTTGGTTCGCTGCGCTCACCATCGCCCTCGTGCGGCCCCTCCATGACGACACATCACCAACTATCGTGCCGACTTCGTGGCACGGACACTCCTGTCCGTGCGCCGTAGCCGTTGTCTTTGTGGCCCCGGCGCCCCCGCCGGGGAGCCGTTCGCCAACGAAGACGACACCGTGAACCTCTCCGTCGGTGAGTAGGCGCGCGGTGGAAGAAGGAGGGACGTACCTGGAGGGGCCGCACGAGCCGCTTTGCGAGCTTCAGCGAGCGGAAGTGGCGAGGTCGGCCCACAGGTCGTTTCGCCCGCCTGAAGACGATCGTAATGGGCCGACCTCGGGCGTTGGTTCGCTGCGCTCACCATCGCCCTCGTGCGGCCCCTCCACACGACACGACACACCATGGACGCCCGACCGCCACGCATAAGAAACGAAACGCCAGCGCGATGACGGAAGCGGAGGTGCAGGCAATTTTGGCGCAATCGCAGATGCTCTATGTCGGCCAGAAGGCGGCGCTCAGCTACGCCGCACCGGGGAATATCGACCTCGGCAGCGGAGGCAAAGGATCGATCTCACTATGGTACCATCCGTCCGCGCAGGATCAGCGGGGGACGATCGTGCGCGCGAGCGTGGACCCGAACAACCTGCTTATTCTGTAC
Source organism: candidate division WS1 bacterium (assembly GCA_003566775.1). Taxonomy (GTDB): domain Bacteria; phylum Armatimonadota; class Zipacnadia; order Zipacnadales; family UBA5352; genus UBA5352. The sequence continues at coordinate 12,934 of PXBW01000299.1, read as the reverse complement.
CGCAGTCAGACGGAGTGGGTCTGCCGCCTCGTCGGCGGTGGCTCGATCCGCACTATCTCACACTACTCCGGCGACGTATGCTGGAGGCACATCGCCATCACCTGGGACTTCAGCGAGGGCCCCGGTGAAGGCGTAATGCGTTTCTACCTCGACGGAGAGGAGGTGACCAACTCGCCCGCGACGGGGGCCACGGGCCTGACGGAGCCACTTGAGTCCTTCGAGATCGGGCCGGGCATCGAGAACTCGCATGCCCTGACACGAGCGGTCTACGATCAGTTTGCCGTCTGGGACGACTTGCTCGACGCCGCGCAGGTGGCGGACCTGTTCGCGAAGGACCGGCTCTACCTGCCGCGTGAGGATGACGGCAGCGGCACGATGACCTTCCGCGCATCGTGGAACGGGCAGTACGACGCGGATATCGCCAAGGGTTCCGCGGCGGTGACGGTCGCCGGCGAGACCGACCAGTACTGCCGCATGAACGTCGGCAGCCGCAAGCGGGGAAAGCGATTCAGCTATCGAATCGGACAGCCCTCGCACGATAAGGCGGAGGTCGAACGCGTCCCGTTCGGGGCGGTGCTGGTGACCGGGCAGCGCGGCATGGTGGTGGAGACGAACACCGACGAGTACGGTCGGATTGACGTGAACGGATCGAACAACAGCTATGCGGTGGGGGCGGGCCTTGCACCGTGGCTGCCCGAACCGCAGCGCCCGATGACCCTGCGAATCGGCCTGCACATCCCGGCCGCGGGCGCGCCGACCGACACGCCGATCAGCGTGGGCGGCTACTCGTACCACCTCGGTGCGCAGAGGCGATTCATCTGCGGCTCCGGTTGCACCACCACGCAGATCGTCTCCGGCGACCTGACCGATCCGGACGGCCGCTGGGACGGCGCCGAACTGCATCTGCTCCGAGGACCGGCGCGCAATCAGACCGTGCGTGTGCAGACCAACAGCCAGTCGCAGCAGTCGCTGACCATCGACGGCGAGCTTTCCGACGCGCCCGCGGCCGGAGACATCGCGATCGTCATCAGGCCGCGGCGCATCGAGCCGGTCCAGCACAACGGCTTCCTGCACCGGCTCGAAGCGGACCTGAGCGAGGTGCATCACCATGAGCGCTTCACGATCCTCGAGACCTCGATCTGCGGGGAGTGGGGTTACACCTGCACTAACCTCGGACGCATCCAACTCTATCCGTACGAACTGAGCACGAGCGACATCTGGCTGGGCAAGCGCAGCGGGATTGTGCATCCGGAGTGGAACTGCAGCTTCCAGGTGGACCGCGTCGAGATGGACGGGCCGGGACGCTACGAGGTCGCGGACGGCACCGATGACACCTTCCTTGTGATCGACCCCACGACCGGGGAGAGCACGAAGGCGGCGCGCGTGCGGGGGATGGTGCGCGAGACGCGTGAGGCGCAGCAGTACCCCGTTCCCGAAGAGGTGCAGCAGAGCTTCACTGAGCCGGGGACCTGGCGGCACGGGCTGCGCTACTGCCCGAGCTGGTTCAGCTACGACGCGCGCAACGAGCGGCTGGTCGCGCTGCTGGTCGGTGAGGACCCCGAGGGTGTGCGCAGACTCGGGTACATCCACGGCACCTGGGACGAGGCCGCCGGGATGGTGCGATGGGAGGATGACCCCGACCCCCGCAACCCGTTCCTGGCCTCCGGCGACCTCGAGGCGGTGCTCGCGGGTAGGTCGAATCCCTACCGGACGCTTGGGATGGTCAACGGCGTGTTCGAGGTGGCGGAGGATGACTGGGCGCTGGTGTTCACCGCGACGATCGGGAATCCCGACGGCATGGCGGCCTGCGCGCTATCCGGCGCGCCCGATCCGTACTCATTCGACCCCGAGCTTCACTTCGAGCCGGAGCTGAATCCGCTGACCCCGGCGATGGCGGGGCTGGACAAGGTCGTGCCCGAGGGCGGCGGCATCGGCCTCTTCGCCAACCGGGACTGTGAGCCGCGCTTCGTGGAGAACCCGTGGGCGACGGAGAAGTCCGACCGCTTCTGGGGCTACGCGCGGGCCAAGACGATCACCAACACCGCGGACATGCTGGGCCATCAGCTTGCCCGCCCGCTCTCGTGCATGGTAACGGGCGACTTCCGCAACCTGCGCTTCAAACCGTGGCGCAATCAGATCATCGCGCCCGCGTACGGCTGGTTCCACTGGCCGCACCCGGCCTGGTACGCGCCATCGACGATCGGGATGGTGGTCGATGACGGGCATGTGGCGACCTCGAACGTCTCGCTCTACGCGTCCGAGGACGGGGTTCACGTCAGGCGCGTCTCGTTCATCGTGCCGAGGATGACGCCACCGTTCAACGCGAGCTATCTGCAGCCGATCGCGAATCCCGTGCGGCTGGGCGACCGGCGTATCTACTGGTACCGCAGCGGGCAGAGCGGCAACAACTTCAACATGGCGTCGATCCGGCTCGATGGCGAGGCGCTCTACCTGCTGGACGAATCGGAGGTGGAGGGCGAACTGCGCACCTGCGACCTGCGGCGCTCGGGAGCGTTCTGGGACGAACTGCGGGTCAACGTGGACCCGAAGGATGGCAGGGTGACGGTGGCGGTGATCGATGCCGCGACGAGATCGGTGCTGCCCGGCTTCGATCACGCCGACTGCGACACCATCGCCGAGGGCGTGGAGCAGCGCGTGAGCTGGAACGGAGTGGGGCTGGCCGAGGTGGCGGCGCCGGAGATCGCGCTGCAGTTCCGCGTGACGCGCGACGACGCCGGACAGGACTCGCCGGAGCTTTACGCGTGGACGATCGCCGCGCCTCTCGATGCCGACCGGCCGGAAGTGCAGGCGGTGCAGGTGGAGGGTCGCAGGAATCCGCCGAAGGTGGCGAATCCGCAGCCCGCGCTGTCGTGGGAGTACGAGGACCGGAACGACCGCGAGCAGTCGGCCTACCATCTGCTGGTCGCTTCCGACGCGAAGAAGCTGGCGGCCAACGAGGGCGACCTCTGGGACAGCGGCGTGGTGCTGACCGGCGAGCACGAGGCCCGCTACGCCGGAGCCGCGCTGGAATCGGAGACGACTTACTTCTGGAAGGTGCGGGTGCGTAACAGCGAAGGAGTGTGGTCCGAGGCATGGTAGCTTCAGGGGTGTTCACGACCGCGAACCTGGTCTCCTACTGCTCGGCCGAGGACGTGCTGGCCCTGCTCGGAGGCTACGACACAGGCGACTGGGGAAGCGAGGAGAAGTTGCTGGCGGAGGCGACCGCTCTACTGGCCCCGACGAAGTCCGCGATCGACAGCGCGGCGGGCCGCGACTTCATGCTGCACGCGGGGGAGACGGTCGCGCTGGACGGCAGCGGAAGTCGGGTGCTGCTGCTCGCGCCGCTGGGCCTCACGCCGGTGGTGGAAGTACACACCGTGGCGGTGGACGGCCGCGAGCTTGGCGAGGATGAGTGGCTGTTCTACCGCGATGAAGCGGCGGTCGTGCTGGCGATCGGGGCCTCACCGGGCAGGCGCTTCCCGAGGGGCCGGCAGAACGTGGAGGTCACGCTCGACTGGGGCTGGGAGGCGACGCCCCCGGACATCATCAGCGCGCAGGCGAAGCTCGCCGCCGCGGAGCTTCTCTCGAAGTGGACCGGCGAGGGCGGTGAGGTCGAGTCGGTGCGCCTGGGCGATTACGCGGTGCGCTACGGCGGTTCGGGAGGCTACGCGCGCAGCATCCGCCGCCTGGTGGCCGAGGCGCAGGAGGCCGTGGCGCGCTACCGGCGGATCGAGTTCTGCGCTATCTGAGGAGGGAGTGCCGATGGCAGATGCGACTTTCGATGAACTGCTGACCGAGACCGCGCAGATCGAGCGCCCGGTGGTCGAACTCGACGCCGAGGGTGGTCCGCGGACGCCGACCTGTCAGCCGACCGGCGAGTCGGTGCGGGTGCGCATCGCCGACGCCCGTACGCTCAGCGAACGCGGGCTGCTCGGGCGCGCGGAGGATGTGACGCACGTCATCTACGCGCGGATCGCGGACCTGCGCGCCGCGGATCGGCTGGTAACCCGGCCGGTCACGACCGCTCTCGCGGAAGACGTCGAGGCGGGAGAGAGCACGCTGCCGGTGGAGGCGACCGACGGCATCCGCGACGGCATGTGCGTGGAGCTTGGGGCGCAGGAGATGACGGTGCGCGCGGTCGGCGCGGGCGAGCTTACCGTGACCCCGCCGACGAACGCGGACCACGAGGCGGGGGAGAGCGTGCGCGTGATCGAGCGCTATCTCGTGATGGCGGTGGAGGACGCCGCGGGCGCGGGACATCACCTGCGCATCGCGGCAAAGGCGCTGCAGGGGCGATAGCAAGAGGCGGTTGCAGGGAGACGGGGTCGGGAGTGAGGCTGCCGCGTTGCTCCGCCGCAACCTCACGCTCCCTCAGCAGGCAGAAAGACGAAGACGCAACACGCGGGCGACCGGCGAGATCGGTCGCCCGCGCGCATTTGACGCATATCGAGCCACGGAGGTGGGCGAATGACCGTGAAGATGTTCCATCAGAATGAGATCGCGCGGGCGATCCGGCTGGTCTGTCAGAGCAGCGCGGCGCTGACCGAGGACGTGTCGGAGGGCAGCGAGATCCGCGTCGGCAGCAACGAACTGTTCGCGCCCGGGCAGTCGGTGCGGCTGCGCGACAGCGCGGGCGAGGAGGAGCTTACGGTCGCGCAGACGGTCGGCCTGACCACGGTGATCGTGAGCGAGACGATCAAGGGCGAGTACCTGGTGACTCGCGGAGCGCGACTGCAGCGGATCGGCGGGGGATTGCAGGGGCTTGCGTGGGTCGGCCAGGGTTCGCCGGACCTGCTGCCGCGCTCGCCTGCGGACCGCTACCCGTGTGTGCTGGTGAAGCCGGGGATCATGCGCCAGCCGCTCGGCGAGGGCTCGAACCGCACTTTCCAGCAGGACTACGAGTTCGCGGTGTACTACGTCGAGCGCCATGAGGAGGGACAGCGCGCGAACATCGACGTGCTCGACGTGGCGGCGGACCTGTTCAACCTGCTGATGGAGGACACCTACCTCGGCGGCACATGCTGGCACAGCCAGGTGACCGAGGTCGATCCCGAACCGCGCGAGCAGGTGAAGCTGCGCGAGCGGGAGATGCCGCTGCGCGTCGTGAAGCTGACCGTCCTCGCGCGAAGAGCGGCGGTGCATGGGGGGTAACGGCGTAACAGCGGACGGCGCCATTCATTCCGTGGCACGGACACTCCTGTCCGTGCGCCGTTGAGTCGTCAGCCGTTGTCGTTGTGGCCCGGCGCCCTCGCCGGGGGCCGTTCGCAGACGACAGCGACCTACGACCGACGACACACAACAAACGACCGGGCCGGACTTCGGTGCTGCGCACCTGCGTCGGCCCCTCCAGAACGGCACGACAAACGCCGTGGCGGGGCGAAGCTCGTGGAGCTTTGGGTCTCCGCCCTGCAACAACAGCGAACAACCTCATCGGTTCATTGCAGATCACAAGGGTGGTGCGAAGATGACGGTTGCACTGGCACAGGAAGGATCGTTCGGCTTCGGACTGCAGAGCGAGAAGGGCGCGTACGTCGCCCCCTCGGTCTTCCTGCCGATCATGAAACGCGCGGGTGGCGCGGGTGAGAGCGTGCGCCTGCACAGGAATCACACGCTGCTCGATCTCGCCGACAGCAACAGCTATCAGAGCCGGTACTTCTCGGCGGGCGAGTGGGCTGAGGGCGAGATCGCGCTGCCGATGATACCGGGGTCGCTCAGCAGCCTGATCTCGTGGATACAGGAGCGTGATGCCGACTGCCAGGCGCGCTGGGCCTCGGTGCTCATCGACTGCGTGCATGAGGTCAAGAAGCTCACCGACGTGAAGGTGCGGCGCGCGCGCATCGACCTGGTGAAGGGTCAGCCGGTGGTCTGCACCCTCGACCTCGGCGCGCTGAAGATCGAGAGCGGCGGCGTGCCCTCGCCGAACATGCCGACCGCCGCTCCGTACATCTTCCGCGAGGCGATCGTGAGCCTCGCGACCGGCGGCGGGAACCTCGCCGAGGACATTCACTGCGAGCGGATTCAGATCGTGCTCGACAACACGGTCGAGGCGATGGCGGAGGGGATGCGCCTCGCGCCCGGAGCGAACCCGCGGCAGATGTACAACCTCGCGGGCGTGCGCTGCTTCGGAGCGTTCAGCCGCGACTTCGTGGACAGCGCGGTGTACGCGGACTTCGCGAGCGGGCAGGAGGCGGCGCTGGCGATCACCCTCAGCCGCGGCGCCGTGAGCGCGCTGATAACGCTGCCACGCGTGCTCTACACCGCCAGCGATATGGGCCTGCCGGGCTCGCACGACCGGCGGATCGTCGAGCGCGTGGACTTCACGGCGCTGGGAAGCGTGGACGGAGTAACGCCGCCGGTGACGCTGGCGTAACGGCGGTGACGGCAGTCATCAGTCGTCAGTCGCAAGTCGCAAGCTGACGGCAACGGCAACGGCGAACGGCGCACGACCCAATCTCAATCCGTGGCACGGACACTCCTGTCCGTGCGCTGTAAGCCGTTGTCGTTGTGGCCCCGGCGCCCCCGCAGTTCTGCGTGAGGCACGGCATACGGAAGAGACCTGCGACCAACGCACCCCGGCGAGGGCGCCGGGGCCACAACAGCTACGACTGACGGCAATAGCGACTGACAGAGGTGCGGCTCGCGGCAATAGCGGCGGGACTGACCGCAGACCACGGAAGTCACTCACATCAGGGCAGAGAGGCAGGCGAGAGATGAGCGAAGAGATCACGGTAAGGCTTCATCGGACCACCGACCTGACAGAAGCAGCCGCGCTGTGGGCGCTCGGACACCCGCTGCACGGCATCGAAGTGAAAGACGGATGGGCGACCTTCGCGATCGGATACGCGATCGAGGAGGCCGAGTTCGCGCAGATCGTCGAGACCTACCGGCGCGGGGAACTGATGGTGGAGGCGGGGGAGTTCGCGCGGCGGCGCAACGAGACCGCCGCGAAGATGCGCCGGGCCATCGCGGAGCAGCAGGAGGGAGGCGGCGGTGACCGTGAGTAGGGCCGAGCATGAGGCGTGGATCATCGCCGCCGCCGGAGCGGAGATCACGCGCAGGTTCCAGGCGCCGATCGATCTGCCCGCGGGCGAACGCCGGGCGTGGGTACGGCTGCGACCGCTCACCGCGCGGGAAGCCCTGCGGCGCGACAGCATCGGCCTCGAAGAGCGCTGGGAACTGGGGCCGGATGGCGCCGCGCACGTCCTGCATCGCAACTACGACCACGAGGCGATGATGCAGTACGAGCTTGAGCGCTGCCTGGTCGAGTATGAACTGCCGATGGTGGGCGAGGACGGATCGGAGCGAGTGGCGACCGGAGAGAATCTGCCGCGCGAGGAACTGCTCGACCGGCTGCCGACCGCTCTGATGGCGTGGCTGGTGGAGTGCCTCGACGCGGTGAACCTGCGCCGTCCCGGGGACGCGGAGGTGCTTGCGGCGGCAAAAAAAGCCTGAGGGCCGCGGCGCACGGACACGCTCCCGAATCCGCCGAAGACCCGTCGCCCACGCAACGGTTGCGCGAGGGGCGTGACTTCGCCTCACGCGAGGAGTTGCTGGAGCAGGCGGGCGAAAGCGCGATGACCGTGCGTCGCGGCGCGGGCGAGCGGCTGGCGGAGGCGGCGCTGGATGAAGTGCGCTGGCTGCGAGTGACGGGAGAGCTTCCGGGCGGGCTGCCGTGGGACCTTCAGCCCGCCTGGCGCGTACGACTGTGGGCGCTGCTGATGGACGAAGAGCAGCGTGCGGCGGTCGCGGCCGAGATCATGCGGATGGAGTGATGCGATGTGAGTGAAAGTGCGAAGACGATTGCGCCGGGACGGTGGACGCGAAGGGTGCGACCGAGCGGGCTGAGTGGGCGACCGGGGAAGACCGCGTTGCCGCGAAGCCCGCGCGTGGCGAGGGCAGTTAATCGTAGCCCTCAGAGGCGCGGTGTGCGTGATTCGGCGTCAGCGAAGGCGCCTGCGGCAGACGAGTCGCGCCGGGCATCTGCGACCGCGCCGGGGAGATGGCCGCAGCAGAGACGCGGCGCGATCCTGCCGCCGCAAGTGCGTACCAACGCGCCGGTAATAGCGCGCGCGGCGGTGCATCAGGGTGCGGCGAAAGCGCCGACGCCCGGCGCGTGGGATCGAGATACCTTGCGCGCGCGGACGGGGACGCATCACGGCGCTCCGGAGGGTGAGTCGCGGGCGATGGTACGCAGCGGAGGCGTCGGCACGGATGAGTCGAGAGTGATGCCGCGGATCGCGGGGGGCGCGGAGGTGATGCGCGATCGATCGCAGACGCGGGATGAGCGGGCGTCTGATGATGGCGCGCGGAGGATGCGGGTGGAGCTGTTCAGGTAGGCGGGGGAACGGCGCCCCTCCCCGGTCCTCGGCCCGCTGCTTCGCAGGGGCACTCGGACCACCCCTCCCCCTTTCGCGCCGCCGCGGCCTTCGGCAGCTTCGACGCGAGGGCGGGAGAGGGGTAACGGCAGACGACACACGGAAGACGGGGGGAATTGGGAGTTCGCAATCGGGGAACGGCAGTCATCAGTCGTCAGTCGCAAGTCACAAGCTTACGGCAACGGCGAACGACACTACCTCAATCCGTGGCACGGACACTCCTGTCCGTGCGCCGTTGAGTCGTCAGCCGTTGTCGTTGTGGCCCCGGCGCCCTCGCCGGGGGCCGTTCGTAGACGACAACGACAGGACGCACGGCCGGGCCGGACTTCGGCTCCAGCAGACGACGCTGAAGCCTCCGTCGGCCCCTCCAGAACGGCACGACAAACGGCAGACGGCCGGGCGCGCAGGGAAGCGCGCCCCTCCTTAACGACAACCGACAACGGCGAACGGCTTCGTTCATTCCGTGGTGGGAACGGCTGGATATCTGTGAGCGCAATCCGCACGTTCTTCGGAGAGGCGGGACCTCGTGAGATCGGTCCCCGCTCTCCTGGCCTGTGCCGTTGCTCGTAGATTACTTGCCGCATGCCGTCCTCCCCTCTCCTGCCCTCGCGCGAGGGGCGCCGAAGGCGTCGTGAGCGCGAAAAGGGGAGGGGATGTCCGAGCACGCCTGCGAAGCAGCGGGGGCGAGGACAGGGGAGGGGAATCGTCAGAATCGACGGCGGACGGCGCACTTGCGCGCGCATGAAAGGAGCGACACGATGGCACCGGTACATCCGGAGCTCGGAGACAGGCTGATCGACTGCGTGAGCGCGATTCAGGGCAGGGAGGCCGCGGCTGATGACAACACCATCGAGGGCGCGGCGATCAAGGCGATCCTGTGCCGCACGGTACTCACTATCGCGCACCTGCTCGACCGCGGCGACGGCACCAGCGCGCTCGACTACGATGACGCCGGGCGCACCGCGTCCGAGAACTTCTTCAAGCACCAGGCGGTCGGGCTGATCGCGACGCTGCTGGGGCGGCTGCACAGCGATCCCGTCCGCTCGTGGCCGGAGATCGCGGAGCTTGCAGGCATCCTCGCCGACCTCACGACCACCGAGGACACTTCGTGGGAGCGCGAGGTGGTCCGCCTCGGCGGGAAGAGCGGCGTGACCGTGGACCGGGCGCAGGTGACCGGCGGCATGGCGGCCTTCGCAACGCCCGACGGGACCGTCACCGCGCACGTTCACAAAGCGCGCGACCCGGATCTGCCGCTGGAGGGCGCGTGGGTGTATCTGCTGGAGATGGCGCCAGAGGACGATGACGCCGCGCCCACCGGCCGCTACGCGCTGATGGTCGATGACCCGTGGTGGGGCAGGCGGATACAGCCCGCACAGTTCGCCGAAGCGCCGCTGGCCGAGCAGTTCACGATGGGCTACCGGCTGCGCGGCAGGATCCTCGAGAGCGGACAGCCGGTCGCGGACGCCAACGTCAGCCTCGAACTCGAACTCGCCGGCGTCGAGGACGGGAGGGTGATCGCGTGGGACAGCCTCGAATACAACGAGCTTATCTTCGACTCGCTGCTGGGCACCTACGTGGAGGGAGCGGAGGTGCTCGCGCCGATCATGACCGATGGCGAAGGGCGCTGGGAGTTCATCGCGACGAAGGGCCACGGGGCGATCTATCAGCGCGCGGGCGATCTGCGTGATGACAGCGCGGAGACCGCGGCGCGCGGGCTTGCGAGGTGCCTTGCGGGCCTGCGCTGCGCGTACCGCGGGAGGTATGCGCCGCTGATCGAGGGCGAGGAGGCAATCATCGACATCCTGAGCGGTGCGCTGGAGATCACCGGCGAACCTGGGACGGTGCTGCGCGTGGGTGCGCTCGATGATCCGGGGAGCCAGCACACGATTCCGTCCGGCGGCACCGTGACGCTGACCGAACTGCCCGAGGGCGAGCACGGCATCGTGGCATTCCGGCTGACCGCGTGGGGGACGTGGGATCAGAGTTGGGGCTGCCCGCGGAAGATCGCGGAGGTGCGGCGCGGTGAGACCACGAGCGTGACGCTGGAGCCGATGGAGCATTACACCGACCCTGACACGATCCGCGGGCGGGTCTACGAGCGCATGGGCGTGCCCGCGAGCGGCGTCGAGATCGTGGTGATCGACACGTGGGAGTGTGAGGTCATCGGCACCATCGCGACGACCGACGGCGACGGCTACTGGGAGGCGGAGATACCCCCGCAGGGCCTCGGCGGACAGCCCGCGATTCACGATCCGAAGTGGGGATCGCTGCCGGTGCTCGGATACCCCTACTCGGACGTGGTGCTGGGAGCGCGGGCCTACGCGTCATGGGCGGAGGTGTACAAGCCGGAGGCGTGGCGCAGGCCGCTGCGTGGCTTCAAGAACTTCCAGTACTGCCCCGGCAGCGTGGTGATCAAGAACAGCGACAGCGGGGAGCAGTTCGCCACCGGCGAAGCGCCCTACGGCGGCTGGCTCACCGACGAGACGCTGCCGAAGTTCCGCTACGTGGAGGACATCGAGGAGCTTGTCTGGTGGGGCGCGCAGCCGCACCTGTACGAAATCGTGGTGGATGGGGAAACGAAGCTCGCGCCCTTCGAGTTGCGCGGCCAGCCGTTCGATGATACCGGAAGCGGGGCGGGGGAGTACCGCGCAGCCGGGTACTACCCCGAGGAGAAGCTGTTGATGGGCGGCAGGATTCACGGGAACGTGGTGGCGGGACACGCGGAGCCGATCAGCGCGAACCTGCCCGAGGCAGCGCGCGTGGGGCTGGAATTCGGCGAATACCGCAGCTTCGTGGAGATGCGGGCGCTCGCGGGCGCGGAGACCGCCGCGGGAATTGCCGACACGCTCTGCCCCTACTGCGGCGGGCCGGCGTGGCGCGACCCCGGCGGCCCCCTGCCGCGCGGTTTCTGCGTGCAGTGCGCGAACGCCTTCGGGCGCGCCGATGCGATGGACTGTCGCACTCACTTCGCGACACCGACGCTCGCGGGGCGCGGGGAGGAGCACTACGCGATGCGCGCGGTGCGTGTGAGCGAACGCGAAGGGAACCTGTCTCGCCGCGTGAAGATGCACTGGCGACCGGACCTCTACGAGGAGAGCGATGACTTCGTGACACAGAGCGGGCCGGGGCAGGCGACGAACGCCCCGCGCTGGTTCGCCAGGCACGTGGACGAGATGGGCGACGGCCTCGGCTTCGGGAAGTTCGATGGGGACGCGGCTGAGGTCTTCACGCCCGGGCATGATCTCGCGCACTTCGGCGCGCTGCCCGAGATCGACCGCGACCTCGGGGTGAGCGCGCTGAAGCTGGTCTTCCCGGCGGACTACGTGACGCCGCTGAGTTACACGGTGCAGATCGACTGCGTGCGCGCGGACGAGGAGATCGAGACGCGCACGGTGCTGGTGGAGGCGAGCACGTCCGGGCCGTCGAGCGGCGATCCCTTCGGCGACGCGGTGCCGGTGGTGGAGGCGGACAGGCTCGCGGCGGAGGCGGTCGGTTACCCGTGGCGGGAGGTGGGGCTCTACGTGGGCGTGGCGGATGCGCGCCTGGTGGAGCCGGAGAGCGCGCCGGGCTGCCGCTTCACCATCGTGAATGACACGCCGCTGCTGGCCTGCGCGGGCGGCGTCCCGGTGGCGACCGAGGAGGTGACGCCGGTGGCGCTGCAGATCACCGGCGCGTGGGGGGAGCCGCACCTGTACGATGACGCGGTGGGGCAGGTCTTCCTCTTCCAATCGCGCGGAGGCGATATCTTCATGCAGAAGCGACCGGGCCTGCCGGGCGCGTGGAGCAGGCTGCGGCGGCTGACCGAGGGCGGTGACGCGCAGGAGCCGTGGGGCGCGAAAAGCGCGAAGGGGGAACTGCTGATGGCGTGCTCGCGCGCGGGCGGGCGGCTCTTCATCGCGCGCTCGCTCGACGATGGAGAGCACTGGGAGGAGGTGCGCTGATGGCGACGATCGGAGGGATGTCTCACGCGATGGCCTTCGAGTACAACGGGCTGCTCTACGTGATCGGCTACCGCGCGGGAGGGCAGTACCTGCGGCGCAGCGCGGACGGCGGGCGAGGCTGGCTGCGCTTCGCGGACGGGAGCGAGGAGAAGCTGGTGGCGCTGCCCGCGGACGAGCAGCGCGTTGCGTTCGTAAAGATGGCGACACAGGGAAGGGCGCTGGTGGTGGGGGTGGCGCGATTCCCGGACGTGGAGATCTACGTCTCGCGCGATGACGGAGAGACGTGGGACGGCGGCTAACGGCGGCCCCTCCCCGGTCCTCGGCCCGCTGCTTCGCAGGGGCGTTCGGATCACCCCTCCCCCTTTGAGATCGCTGCGCGACCTCAGGGCGGGAGAGGGGAACGGCGAACAACAGACGACCGGGCGCGCAGGGTCGGCTCAAAGAGCTTTGCACGCGCTTCTTGAACGACAACGACGAACGGCCGGGCCGGACTTCGTCTGACTTCGTCTCCGGCAAACAGCGCTGGAGCCTGCGTCGGCCCCCAGCACGGCAGACAACAACGACGCACGGCATGACAGGGCGCGGATTGTCGCCCCGCAACAACAGCAATCGAGCGGC
>PXBW01000352.1 GCA_003566775.1 candidate division WS1 bacterium | reverse complement strand
CGTCCGACCATGCCGCCGTCATGGGCTACGACCTGAGAGCGAAGGCCGCGGCCAGGCCGCGGGCGGAGGGGCGCGCAACACGGCATGCGTGCGGATGCCGCACAGGTGTCGGATCTGGCTACAGATACTACAGCCCCGAACTCGGCCGGTCCGAACGTATTGGGACGCCGTGGGCTCGGCCAGCCCCGGGACAAATTGGCGGGTATACGCATTACCTTTCCGACGATCAACGTGTTCTATGCATCTGTCACTGCCCCCAAGGCACAACCGAATGGATTCTGAGCTGCGTTGTTTCATGGACTGCAAGGATATTCATCAATCAACACTCAGGGCTTGTTCGTGCTGGACACGCAAAAGGAGTATACGGCCACGAACAGCGACATGTGGTTTCGACAAGTAATTTGGTAGAGCGGAGGATTGTCGCGTGGCTTAGAACGTCGCTCTCATGCTATTCTATATTCGCCATATCGCTGGCAACAGTGTCTTGCACATGTTTGTGCAGGAATAGACTGCAACCATGGCGCGATTACGCGTTGTCGGCGGTTCTCGCTGACGACGTTGCACTGCTTGCCTCTGCCCTAGCAGGGCGCTCTGTGAATTCGCTTGTATTACCCGAAACAGGAGATACACTTCTCCATATGGCCGCATCGGTGGGTGCATCGTCAGTTGTTGAATATCTGCTAGATGACGGAGCTTCTACAAGACTACGAAATGCGCTTGGTGAGCGTCCCCTGGATAGAGCTGTTCAAAGGGGGCACGAGGGGATCGCACAGAAGATAGCGTTGCACATGGATCACGAAACAGATGACATGGCGTCGTTGCTTGTGGCCGCTTCAATTGATGGAAGAATTCGTGGGCCCGTATATTTTCTCGTTAACGACGGACCTCCTCCAAAGTCGCTGACTGAGCTACTCGCTTCAGAGGGCATTGAGGCGCGAACATTAACGGAAGATGTTGTTAAGAAGGTCGATCCCGATCATCTTGTATCTATCTCCGTCCACATTATCCGATGGCTTTCTCCGACGGAAGTATTAGTGTCTACTCAATGGAATCCGCACGTGAACCACGGCTTTGAGAGTCATGGCTTCGTTTTGAAACGTCTGCAGCGTTTCGCTGGACACTGGGTTGTTGTTGAGAGAGGGCTGGATCCTGTAAGATACCTCGACGCCAAATAGGTGGGGTAGCCGAATCAGGTCGAGGGGCGCAGGTCGGGGTCGGTCCGCACACGAGGAGTCCGGGGTCGGTTTGCACAAAGTTGCGGAGCGCCTGGATACGGGAGGCTCTTCGTGACCGTCGGTGCTGCCGCCCACCTGGCCGAATGCGCCTGTGAGGGTAGCGCGGGGGCGGTCCGCACATGGTTGCAGAACGCTTGGACGCCGCGGGCGCACCGACGCGCACAGACGCTGCCACCCGCGCGAGCGTGGCGCGCCCTCGTCAGCGTCCGCACGTAAGCCGATTTCGCGCTTGACCGCTCCGCCGGGCAGGTCCACCATGCGGCCGTCATGGGCTACCACCTGAGAGCGGAGGCTGCGGCGGGGCCGCGGGCGGAGGGGGGCGCAACGCGCGGTGCGTGCACGCCCCGCGCGGGTGTCGGATCTGGCTACAGATACTACAGTCCGGGGCTTGGGCGGTGGCTCAATCGGGATCCGATTGGGGAGCAAGGAGGTTGGAATGTCTATGTCGCTATGCGGAATTCGCTGTTGACGGGGTATGACTACCTGGGGCTGACTCCCTCGCAGCTTATTCCGTGTCCTTGCGACGAGACTGAGATTGATGCACACGCCTATGCATTGACTGTCGAAGCACGAGTACGCTCACAGACTCGACCCGTGTTCGTTGCGGGCACCCGTTTTGAGGCAGAGTATTGTGGCTTGGTATGCTGTGAGCGGAACACCGGGCGTGTGTTCACTATGGGTCCTTTCCGAGGACACTGGATTGAGGAACTCGGCGGCAATGAGATCCGCTACAATACCAGGCCCCCCGGAAGGCCTACCTGTGGCAAAGTGTTTGAGCAAGTTGATTGCGGGGATGACCTCATCGTGCGCAAGGTGCATAATCATCCCTTTGAACGTGGGGAGATGCCCGAGTTCTCGAATGGCCAGGATGGGGATCTTGCGTACTGTCGTCGCACAGGGATCCCATTGACCGTCGTTCATACCGGAGAACGTGAGCCCGTCTTTCTGACATGCGGCCGGCGTCTGTACCGATTGACGCCTGACGGCAGGCGCGAGTTCGTAAGGAATCTGTAGGCATGAAAGGTCTGGTCGCGATTCTATTGTCCGCAGCCCTCTGTGGGTGCATCACGCGTAGCCCCGTGCCGGATGACGGTGTTCGGGATACCCCACGCTACAGTTTCTTCACGGAGGATGGACGGATCCGTCTACTGCTCACTGAAGACGGATATGTTCATGATTGGTTAGTTAGGGATTTTCACGCGGTGGGTACGCTGAGCGAGTTCTTGAGTGGAATCGTAGCAGCGGGCAGGGCTGCGCTGCCGGAACGAACCGTGACATTGCGTGTTGCCGTTCGTGACCCACGGCCGGTGCATGTGCCACAAACCCGGTGGCTAACCGAGGCTGATCTCGCGGCGATTGACGATCTCGTATTGCAGGACATTGGATATGATCCGGGCTTCTCGCTGCACGCGAGAGACGAGTTCCTCAGTCGGATTCTGATCCTCGCGGAACGGCGAACAGACTACCTGTGGGGAATCGGGCACGAGGATGATGGTGAGACTGTTCAGGTGCACTTCTATCCGCCGGAGTTCTCTCTTGTCTGGCTACGGGTATCGTATGTGATTCCGGATGATACACCCATCGACTTCACCGTGTTCCCGAGTCATCTGCCCAGGACGGGACCGGCGGTGGCCTATGATCGCGACACTAGCATTGTTGTCGTCATTGATCGAGAGGGTGGGTATCTCTTTCGGATGATGGCCGCTATGAAGTGCGAGCCGCACACAATCATTTGCATCTATCATGGCCCGATCACGCGAAGCTCCAATCCAAGACGCTGGATCGATATGACCCGTTACGTCTTTGCTACGCCGGAGGATGAATAGCGGGGCATGCGAGAAGACCTAGATAGGAGCCCTGTGGGGTCGGGGTCGGTCCGGGTCGGGG
>PXBW01000345.1 GCA_003566775.1 candidate division WS1 bacterium | reverse complement strand
GGCGGTGCCACGCGAATTACGTTGTCATACAGGCCGATCGGGGCGATCATGATCAGGCCGCGCTGGAAGCTCTCCCAGACGATCTGCCGGGTAAGCTCAGGCGCAGGCTCTCTCGTCTCGGGGTCCTTCACGAACTCCAGGCCACCCATCAGCCCGAGCGCGCGCACGTCGCCAAGCTGCGGGAAGCGCTCCTGCATCTTCAGGAAGCGGGCCTTGAAGAGATCGCCCATCTTCCGCGAGTTCTCGACAAGCCCCTCCTCCTCGACGATCTCGATGGCGGTCAGTGCCGCGATCGAGGAGATCGGGTTGCCGCCATTGGTGCTGCCCATCGAGCCCTCAGGCAGCGCGTCCATGATCTCGCTGCGCCCCACCACCGCCGAGCACGGAATGCCGCTGCCGAGGCCCTTGCCGAGTGTGATCAGGTCAGGCTGGATGTCCCAGTGCTCCATGCAGAACATCGTCCCGGTGCGGCCGAAGGACGACTGGACCTCATCGAGGATGAAGATCAGGTCGCGCTCTTTCGCCCACTTGAAGAGGCCCTCCATCCACGACTTCGGCGGGATGATGCCGCCCGCGCCGCCCTGGTAGGGCTCGGTGATGACCGCGCACAGCGCGTTCGACGACACGCGTGAGACCATCCAGTCGAGGTACTCAAGGCAGGCCTCCACCGCCTCCTCCTCGCTCTTGCCCTGGCAGATCGGGGCGCGGTAGAGATACGGGAAGGGCGCGTGCAGAAAGCCCGGCGTCATCGGCCCGTAGCCGTTGCGGGTGCCCATCATGCCGCCGGCGGATGCCGCGCCCCAGGTGCGGCCGTGGAAGGCGCCGTCGAAGCCGATGATCTCGAAGCCATCGCTGACGCGGCGCGCCATGCGCATCGCGGCCTCGGTGGCGTCCGAGCCGGTGGTGACGAGGAAGGCCCGGTCGATGTAGTCGGGCGTGATCTCGACCAGCTTCTGCGCCAGCTTCACCCGCGGTTCGCTGACGAAGTCGTAGCAGTTGAAGAGCTTATCGCACTGAGACTTCACCGCCTCGACGTAGTCGGGGTGGCAGTGCCCCACGTTGGTAACCAGCACGCCGCTGGACCAATCGATGTACTCGTTGCCATCCACGTCCCAGACGACGCAGCCCTCGGCGTGGTCCCAGACGACGGGCATCTGATCGCCCATCGAAGGCGGCTCGTACTTGCGCACGTTTTCGATAATCTCCTGCGATTTCGGTCCGGGCAGTTCCGTAATTATGTTTGGCATCTCTGTCGCCTCTTCGCTTTCAACCAACTTACTCGAAAGAGCTGTACATGCAATATAGCGGGCGGCGAGCGCGGGTACATGGCGCCCCTCCACTCCACATGAGGCAAGTATATCTGCGGTAACACCCTATGTCAAACGAGCGTCAGGCAGTGAGGAAATGCCATGTGGCTGGAGGAACAGGAAGGAGCACCGCGTATTCAAGCGATGCTTATGTCACCTGTATTCTCGTGCTTCCATGTCGTTCGTCCGGGACCATCACACATCCTGCCAACAGCCTGAAGCAGCATCCGGCGTTGCTGATAACCGGTCTCAGCAACATCATATCGCCGTAGCGGGTGTGGATTTTAATCAGAACGGTAACATTATTGGGCACGACTACGAATATGTAATAGCCTACGGCGTGTATGCAAAGATCATGGTATTGACGATTTACTGTCGACAGTACAGAAGCCTAAACATGCTGAAGGGAGTGATCTGAGATGCATAGAACACTAATCGCTGTGCTGGTCTTCACCCTGATAGTGAGCAGTCTGCTGGTACTTACCGCGGATGCTCCGGTCTTCGAGCACCGACTTCCTGCGGATCGAGCAGTCACTCAACGAGGGCAGCGGGCGTTGGAGGCTATGCGACGGGCGCGGCCGGATCTGGCGATAGAGTCCGCTCATATACAGGGCACCGCACCGGATTTTGAGGTAAACGTAGTGGTGGTGAACCGCGGTCTCGTAGCTTACGAGCCTGATCCGCGCGAGAATTACCGTCCTGTCGTGGCACTCTGGCACCGGGTTGGAAACGACCTTGTGCGCCTTGCGGACACCGCTCAGATTCCCCCATTGGGCCGGGGGGAGAACGCCACGGTAACGCTGGGCATCAGTATGCCGAACGAGGGTTCAGCGCGAGTGCTCATTCAGTGGGATGCCGATGCGCGCAATGACAGCACCGATCTGCACTGGGTTTACTGATCCCGGGGAAAACGCATGAATCGGTCTGGAGCAAACCTTGCTGAATCTGTGGTTTGATGCGGGTAGCAAGCGGGTATAGTTGCCGTTAACCTACAGACTCCTCATAACCTTAGCGGCTTGGGGCCATCGGTGAGCCGGAGAGTCTCCCCCCACTCTTCCGGACACTGGTGGCCCCACTATCCGTGGCAGCATCCCTCGTAGCGAGCCGCCGGGCAGCGGCAAAAGGCGTCTCGCTTCGAAGCCGTGCGAGCAGCGCATGTTCCGCATACCGGAGCCGACGCAGGGTATGGCTCCAGCTTCGCCACGCGAGACGAACTGCTCGGTCACTCAACGATGACTTCTATCCTGCCGGACTCTATGACCGTTATCTGACAGGTTGCCTGGGCGGAGCCGGTCGCCGTAGCGCCGGTTGCTGTGATCGTGCATTGTCCCGGCGACTGGGCGGTCACAAGGCCGTTCGCGTCGACGGCGGCAATTTCGGGATTGTCCGACATGAATCCCAACTCCGCGTAGGCGACCTCCTCATCGGTTTCATCCCGAGCAGTGGCGGTCAGTTGCACATGGTCGGGCTCGCCGAAAAGATAGAGAGTGGTCTCCCTCGGTTCAAGGTAGACCGAGGCTACCGGGCGGCTGATCACGTCCACATCTATCGTAGCGTCCTGCCCGCTGTTTGCATCGGTCACCGTCGCCTGGTACTCGCCATCCTGGATTGCTGTGATGGTAACCACCGAACCGGCGGTCGGATCTATCCCTATGCCCTCACCATCAGAGGCCCAGGAGAAATCAACATATATCGTCTCTTCGCCGTCGAAGTCCCACCCCTTCGCCTGGATCTGCTGCTGTCCGCCCGGCTCCAGTTCGAGGAAGTTGAGCGAAGGCGGCGGCTCTTCATCCGGCAGCGGCACCTCGTGTATCGCAACCGTCTCCGCCAGGCGATCGGTGACCAGGGTCACGCTCGTCACCTCATCCGCGTGGATAGTCACGACCGAACTCGCCTCACCAACCCTGCTGCCCGCCGCATCGTAGCCATCGTAGCAGGTGGCCGTGACGCGTACGGGACCAACGGGCACACTGTCGATCTGTGTCCGGACGACGTCACCATTATCCGGCCGATTCAGTATCCTCTCTCTCTGCCACGGCGCGGTTTCCTCGTCGAGGGCCTCGACCTGGATCCTCACCGAGTTGGTGACCTGGGGCATACTCTTAGCCGCAGACGCACCTGAGACACTGTCTCGAGGTGGGAACATCACTGCGACACCGATGCTTCCCTGCTGTCTCACCACGTCGTCACCGCCGCAGCCCACGAAACCTATCATCATCACCAGAGCGAACACAACCGAGACTGCCCGCCTGGGCATAATCATCCTGGATCCCTCCGCATTCGGACAGAATTCGTTGCTCACGATCGATCACGGCTCGAGCGATCCAATACGCTTCGCTACACCGAGCATGAAGTCCGTGCCATCGTCCTGAGCGTGGCGCAGTCCGGCGAGGCCGGTCCATCTCTCTGAGGCCTCCCAGTATGCAGCGGCCGACCAAAGTGGATCATAACCATCACGGTTCGCCCGTTCCACGTAGAGGTCAACCTCCGAGGAACGGTAGAGGCCGGGGAAGTAAAGACCCATCGTGCTCAGCGCACGATCATCGTGATCTCTACCCAATTCGAAGTACATATCTATCTCCCTCGGGGATATCGGGAACGCACCATCGATGCTCCAACCAATGTTGTCCCGCGCGAGAAGTAGATTGGCGCCCATGAGCCCACCGTCAATCTCCATCGAGGCGCGTCCCAGCCAGCCCGAACGGCTGATTCGCGGCCTGCCCCATGCATCGAAATCGTCCAGCCATGCGAAGAACGTGTTGATGGTACCTCCAGTGCCATGGACTGTGATGCCGTCAAAGTGCGTGACACCGAACAATGATCCGAGAGCAGTGTTGTTGACCGGTCCCTTGAGCCAGCGCTGACGCCCGACAGTGAGATCCGTGTCGCCTCCACGGTACAGCACGAAGAGATCGCTGATGCGGAGATCGTCGTCGCCATCGAAGTCGGTGAGAGCCTGCACGCCCAATTCACCGTAGAAATCCTCGTAGATCGCGGTTGAGCGAAGCCAGCCACCGGCCAGCGCACCATCATCGTGAACGACGCCGAGTAGGTCAACCTGGTATTGCGGCCCGAAGAAGCGCCTGCCCAGCAACTCCTGCGTGCTCTCCTGACGCATCGCCGCAAGTCCCCACGCGGCCCCGGTCAATGCGGCTGACGAGGTGAGCCCCGCTGTACCTTCCACCGCGCTCTCTGACTGCACAACTACATCGACCGCTCCCCGTTCCATCTCATCCATGAAGTAGGTGATCTGTTGTCGGGCGCCGGATTGATCGATGCGGAAGTCCCGCCCGCCGATCCCGCCCGGCTTTGTGCCGATCCCGGCGCCGGAACTGAACCCGTGGTAGAATGGATGGGACATCCCTGTGCCGAAGCTGTTGGGGAATGAATCATGGAAACTGAAGCCGGTGGGACCCGCTGCAGGCCCAAACGTGCCGCCCATGTTCGGGCCGAGCGTGAAGGCGCCGAAAGGTCCAGATATGTCCACGTTACCGAACCACGCCTGCACAAGGATGCTGCCGCCCGAAGGGGCCTGTTGCGACGCGGCGATACCAGGGCCGGTTGGCATTCGCGCAAGCGAATGATGGCCGTATGGAAGCTCGGAATCGAAGCTGTACCACTCCTCAGCCTCGGGTGACTCGGGGTCGGGCAGTGTGCCGTCATCTACCACCTTCAGGGTCAGTTCTGTGCCCCTCACCGCCGCAGTGGCCGTGGCGCCCTGTATCTGCGCACCGCCGGTGCCCGCAACCACCGATGCGAAGACCTCGCCCGCGACCACTCGCGCGCGCCGTGTGGCCGGATCGGTGATCACCAGATCGCTCCGGGGACCCATCCGCACTCTTGTGCCGCCCGGAAAGGTCACCTCACAACGCGCACGCGGGCCGGTACGCACCCGGCTGCCCGCCGGCAGGGTAACCCCCACTCTGCTCCTGATCCACGGCCCGGAGCTCCCGACCCGGTGCTGTACGTCGAGGACCGCTGCGGTGATGGTAACCGTGCCTGCCTCCGCGGTGGGAATCGGAGCTCCCATCATCGCTCCGCACACCGCAAGGATCGCAATCACCTGTAAGAGACCCCGATCAGGTCGCAGCATCCCGCGCCCCTCCTTCGACGGTCAGGACCTCGAGCGGCTTCGCCAGACCTCGTACCTCGGCCTCACCCAGCGACGTCAAGTCGAACTCACCAACAAGCATCTTCGCAGTGGCGTCGCTGAGCATAATCTGAGTTCCGAACTCCTTGTTCATCGCCTCGAGCCGCGCGGCAACGCTTACAGTCTCTCCCATCACAGTGTACTCAAGCATGCTCTCGGAGCCGATGTCACCGGCGACAAGTTCACCGCTGTGCAGCCCGATACGCACGAGCATCTCCCACTCCGCGTCATCGGCCTGCTCGCGCATCTGCGCCATGCGCCGTTGAATCTCGAGACCGGCCTTCAGCGCTCGATCCGCGTGGTCGGGATGCGGCACCGGATCACCAAAGACCGCCATCACGCCATCACCGATGAACTTATGTACAGTTCCCCCATGATCGCGTATTACCTTCGTGGCAAGTGTAAGATACTTGTTGATCTGTGTCACTACCCTTTCGGGTTCGCAGTCGCTGCAGAACTCGGTGAAGCCCTGCAGATCGGAGAAGAAGACGGTTCCGGTGACACGCCTGCCCTCCACCTGCGCCAGCTTCGGGTTGCTCAGGATCACCTCCATCACCTCAGGGGACACCCGCATCGACCACGCCTGCCTCAGACGCTTCTCCTCGCGCTCTACGGTCAGCGCAAGGTAGGTCGTGTCCAGTGCCCACGCGAGGGTGACACCGATTAACAGCGGTATCAACGGCAGCCAGTAAGAGCCTACCCAGAGGAGTTGGAAGGAAACCACCACGGCCGCGATTACCAGCGGCAGCCAGCCGAGCGCCAGTGCTCTGAGAGGCCGGAGCCAGATCACAAGTGCCCCCATCAGCGCGGAGAGGACCGCCGCAAGCAGCGTCGTGAGCCATGTCGGTGCGGGGAGAATGTACCGTGAGTGGAGCACTGTGTCTGCGGCATTTGCGATGATCTCCACCCCGGGCATGTTGGCTCTGTGCAACGCCGCACCCGGGAGACCGCGTATCGAGACCGGGGTCTTATGCAGATCCTGCAGCGAGCGAGCGCTGGCACCGATC
This sequence comes from candidate division WS1 bacterium, assembly GCA_003566775.1. Taxonomy (GTDB): domain Bacteria; phylum Armatimonadota; class Zipacnadia; order Zipacnadales; family UBA5352; genus UBA5352. The sequence continues at coordinate 7,241 of PXBW01000345.1, read as the reverse complement.
AGCACGATCCTGTCGGCCACCTCTGAGGCGTCGAAGTCCCCCTCGAGCACGCGCCAGTAAGGTATGCGCGTGAAACCCTCGCCAATCGGAGCGCGATAGTTGATCAGAAAGTCCCTTCGAGCGGGCAGCACGGGGTGATGGGAGTGTGCTGCTCGCAGTACCTGTTCGCCGAGCTTCAACGGATCCTGCGCGGAGAAATGTGCCGCCACTCCCAGAGCCATAGAGGGAAAGCGCTCCTCCTGGTGGCTGACTGCGGTGAGGTAGCGGCGCGCTGTCCCGTCGAGATCCTTCGGCAGATTGACGCTCCCCAGATCAAGCGCGGCATCCTCGAAGTCGTGGTGGGGAAATTCGGATGCGAGGAGTTCGGCCGACGCCCTCCTGCCGCCAACCACCCGTGATCCGGTCTGCATCGCGAGCAGGGTGTCTGCGCTGCTGATCGCTTCCACTAACTGCAGGTCGCCCTCGGAGAGAGGCGGTTCCCAGAAGAAGGGGTCGATATCGGGCGGAGGCTCGGCATCCGAACTGGTCCCGGCGAATATGATGTCCACCCCGATAACTTTCGCACCGGCATCGCGCAAATTGCGCAATACCTCCGCGTGACGGCGCCGGGGCCACGGCCAGACACTAAGCTCGGGGTGCGCGAACGACTCTTCGTCGATCTCCACGATAGTGATCTCGTTGCTGAGGCCGCGGGAGGGAGCCCACGCGAGTCGATAATCGTAGCTGATAAGCTCGGCCCCGTAGAGGTAGTCGGCAAGCAGACCTGCACGAGTCGCCGGGTGGCACAGCCAGGCGGCGAACAGGCCGGATGCCAGTCCGAGGGCGATTCCCCAGGTGAAGATTACCCGTGTGCGTTGCACGCCTCACCCTTACGGATCGTATTGCCGACAATACCGCCAGAGTATTCCTCCGGTCCCGATCACGAACCTCCCGTCGATCATAGGAATCGGGCGGCCTTCAGGGCGGTGTCGAAGAGAAGGTGCCGGGGAGACGGGCGGGGAAATGGTCTATGGATTGCTTTCCTACTGCGGTCAAGGAGGATACCATGTACCGATTGATGATGCTCACAGTGGCGGGGATGATCCTGATGGGGACTGCGCATGCGCAGCCTGAGTTCGATGACACACCGCCGGCCGTGCGCGAGTGGGGCTTTCGCCCCTTCGAGGACGATGTCTCGATGACGAACCCTCCCGCCTTCTCATGGCGCCAGCAGGATGGCGCCCGATCCTACGTGCTTCAGATCGCCCGTGATGAGGGCTTCACCGACGTGTTGTACGAGGCCGACGAGATTGACCTTTTCGTCCACTGCCCCCCGGTGACGCTTCCCGTAGCCGAGCACCTTTACTGGCGCGTCGCCTTCGTGGGCGAAGAGGAGCAGTCAGAGTGGAGCCAGGTGCGCGCCTTCACGATCGACGAGGAGGCCGTCGACTTCCCCATGCCAGGGCGCGAGGAACTGCTCTCCCGCGTGCCGGACGAGCATCCTCGCCTCTTCGTACGCCCCGAACAGCTTCCCGAACTGCGCGAGCTTGCGCAGGGAGATCTCTCCGAGCTATACGAGGGCCTCGTAAGCCGTTGTGAGCGGATCATGGAGGATCCGCCCCCAACGGAAGAGCCTCAGAGATACCCGGAGGACATAGAACGCGGCTCCGATGAGTGGCGAAGCATCTGGTGGGGCAATCGCACTTACACCATCGAACTGCTCGATTCCGCCGCCACACTCGGGTTCACACGGCTGCTTGACGGCAACGAGGATTACGGCCAGATGGCGCGCGAGCTTCTGATGGCCGCGGCGGAGTGGGACCCGGTGGGCGCGACGGGCTATCGCTACAACGATGAGGCCGGTATGCCCTACAACTACTACTTCTCGCGCACATACAGCTACATCTACGATCTGCTGACCGAGGAAGAGCGCGAGAAGTGCCGCGAGATCATGCAGGTGCGCGGGGAGGAGATGTACAACCACCTCTATCCTCGCCATCTCCGCTCTCCCTACGCGAGCCACTCGAATCGCGCATGGCACTTCCTGGGCGAGGTGGCGATCGCGTTTCTGGGCGAGGTCGAGGGCGCCGACGACTGGCTCTGGTTCGCTACGAACGTATTCTTCAACGCATATCCCGTCTGGTCCGACGATGATGGCGGGTGGCATGAGGGGGCCTCTTACTGGGCCGGCTACCTGAATCGCTTCACCTGGTGGGCGGATGTGCAGAGAGTGGCACTCGGCATCGATGCCTTCAAGAAGCCGTACTTTTCGAATGCGGGTTACTTTGCTATCTACGCCATGCCGCCTAATGTGCCTCAGGGTGGATTCGGCGGACTGTCCGAGAGGCGCAGCGCAGAGAACAACCGGGGCATCATGACCATACTCGCGAATCAGGCGCAGAACGGCTACTGGATGGATTACGTGGAGCGCATCGGCGGTCCATCGCCGACCGGCGGATACGTCGGCTTCATCCGCGGAGCACTACCCGAGGTCGAGCGCCGCTCTATCTCTGAACTACCCCCATCGAGAGTCTTCCGGGGAACCGGACTGGCGTATATGCACACCGACCTGACCGACTCGCGTAACGACGTGCAGATATCCTTCAAGTCGAGCCCATTCGGCACTCAGAGCCACGGCTCCGAAGCACAGAACGCGTTCCTGCTCTACGCCTACGGCGAGCAGTTGCTCATTCAGACGGGACGGCGCGATCACTGGGGCAGCACTCACCATCGCGAGTGGATGTGGTGCACCCGCTCGGTGAACTCGATCACAGTCAGCGGGCAGAGTCAGATGCGAGGCAGCGCCGAGGCGCTGGGTGAGATAATCGCCTTCGATAGCTCCGAAGGCTTCGACTACGTCGCCGGAGAGGCAGCGGAGGCCTACCCCGATGGGCTGGTCGATCAGTTCACCCGACACATCCTCTTCGCAAAGCCCGACCTGATCATCATCCTCGACGAACTGGAGACGCCCGAGCCGGAGACCTTCGACTGGTGGCTGCATTCGCCCGAGGAGATGCAGATCAATGGACAGGGTGACATCCGAGTCGAAGTCGGAAACGCGGGCGCCCATGTCAACATGGTCGCACCAGAGGGTCTCGTGCTGTCGCAGACCGATCAGTTCGATCCGCCGCCGCGAGAGCGGGTCCAGCTTACCCAGTACCATCTTACAGCAGAGACCACCGAGCCTTCGACCACCATGCGCTTCGTGACGGTGATCCGGCCCCACCGCGAGGGCGAGGTGCCGCCTACCGCGGCGGAGGCCGAGATCACCGACGATTACTACGCGGTGCGGGCTGAGGTCGATGATGGCGAGGTAATCGCTCTCTGGCGTCTCGGTGTGGGCGAGACATCCGCGATGGGCCTGACCACCGACGGCGACGTGGCCGCCATGCGCGTGAGTGGGGACGGTGAGCCCGGGGCGTACATGGTTAGCGGAGGAGCCCGCGTGGAGTTTGATGACAGATAACCGCCGGCAAAATCTGGTGGCGCGTGGACCGGTTTCCGTCCGTCCTGTGCACATGACGTTTTGCGACGGAGACGCAGTCCCGCGCAGCAATATGACCCATAGAAGCATCTTCGCATGATACTGGCGCAAAGGCAGACGCAAGGAGGATGACATGTTTCGATTGATGATGCTTGCGATCGTATTGACGATGCTCACAGGGACGGTGCAGGCGCAGCCCGAATTCGATGACACGCCACCCGCGCCGCGTGAGTGGGGCTTCCGCCCCTTCGAGGACGATGTCTCGATGACGAACCCTCCCGGCTTCTCATGGCGGCAACAGGAGGGTGCGCGATCCTACGTGCTTCAGATCGCGCGTGATGAGGGTTTTGCCGACGTCGTGTACGAGGCCGACGAGATTGACCTGTTCGTCCACTGCCCTTCGGTGACGCTTCCCGTCGCCGAGCGCCTCTACTGGCGTGTCGCCTTCGTGGGCGAAGAGGAGCAGTCACAGTGGAGCCAGGTGCGCGCCTTCACGATCGACGAGGAGGCCGTCGACTTCCCCATGCCGGGGCGGGAGGAACTGCTCTCCCGCGTACCGGACGCGCATCCCCGCCTCTTCGTACGCCCCGAACAGCTTCCCGAACTGCGCGAGCTTGCGCAGGGCGACCTCTCCGAGCTATATGAGGGCCTCGTACGTCAGTGCGAGCGGATCATGGATGATCCGCCGCCGACAGAGGAGCCGGAGAAGTACCCGGAGGGGATGGAGCGCGGCTCCGATGAATGGCGAAGCATCTGGTGGGGCAATCGGACCTACACCATCGCGGTGCTTGATTCCGCCGCCACGCTCGGCTTCACATGGCTGCTTGACGGCAATGAGGAGTACGGTCAGATGGCGCGCGAGCTTCTGATGGCCGCGGCGGAGTGGGACCCGGTCGGCGCGACCGGCTATCGCTACAACGATGAGGCCGGTATGCCTTACAACTACTTCTTCTCGCGCACATACAGCTTCATCTACGATCTGCTCACCGAGGAGGAGCGGGAAAAGTGCCGCGAGGTCATGCAGGTGCGAGGAGAGGAGATGTACCGGCATCTGTATCCGAGGCATCTGCGCAGTCCATACGGCAGCCATTCGAATCGCGCATGGCACTTCCTCGGTGAGGTCGCGATCGCTTTTCTGGGTGAGATCGAGGGCACCGACGACTGGCTTTGGTTCGCCACGAACGTTTTCTTCAACGCCTACCCGGTCTGGTCGGATGATGACGGCGGCTGGCATGAGGGAGCAGCCTATTGGTCAAGCTACCTCAACCGGTTCACCTGGTGGGCCGATATACAGCGGGTTGCACTCGGCATCGATGCCTTCAAGATGCCCTTCTTCTCGAACGCGGGTGACTTCGCGATCTACTGCATGCCGCCGCACGTGCCCCGCGGTGGCTTTGGCGATCTCGCCGGCAGGCGGAGTGCCGGACAGAACCGCGGACTCATGACAATGTTCGCCTCCCAGGCACAGAACGAGTACTGGATGGATTACGTCGAGCGCGTCGGCGGTCCGTCTTACGCGGGCGGCTACATCGGGTTTGTCCGCGGAATGCTGCCTGAGGTCGAGCGAAGGTGCATCTCCGAACTGCCGTCATCGAAAGCCTTCTGGGGCACGGGGCTGGCGTACCTGCACACGGACATCACGGATTCGCGCAACAATGTGCAGGTTTCGTTCAAGTCGAGTCCCTTCGGCAGTCAGAGCCACGGCTACGAGGCGCAGAACGCCTTCCTGCTCTACGCCTACGGTGAGCCGCTGTTTATCCGCACCGGCCGGCGTGACAGCCACGGGAGCACACACCATCGCGAGTGGATGTGGTCCACGCGCTCGGTGAACTCGATCACCATCAGCGGACAGGATCAGATTCGTCACAACGCCGCGGCCACAGGCGAGATCATCGCCTTCGAGACCTCGGATGACTTCGACTACGTGGCGGGCGAGGCGGCGGACGCATATCCGGAGGGGATGGTAGATCAGTTCACGCGGCACATACTGTTCGCTAAGCCCGACGTGGTGATCATCCTCGACGAGTTGCGCACCCCGGAACCACAGACCTTCGACTGGTGGCTGCACTCGCCTGAGGAGATGCAGATCGGCGGGCAGAATGACATTCGCGCGGAGGTGGGCAGCGCCGGCGCCCATGTGAACATGGTCGCGCCCGAGGGCCTCGTGCTGTCACAGACCGATCAGTTCGACCCGCCGCCGCGAGAGCGCATTCAGCTCACGCAATGGCATCTGACAGCTGAGACCATGGAGCCCTCTACTTCAATGCGCTTCGTGACGGTGATTCGACCGCACCGTGAGGGTGAGGAGCCGCCGACTGCGGCCGAGGCCGAGATCACCGACGATTACTACGCGGTACGGGCTGAGGTCGATGATGGCGAGGTTATTGCTCTCTGGCGTCTCGGTCTCGGCGAGGTCTCGGCGATGGGGATGAGCACTGACGGCGAGGTTGCCGCAATGCGCGTGAGTGAGGACGGCGAACCCGGCGGATACATGGTACGCGGCGGCACGCGTGTGGAGTTCACCGGACGGTGACGACGCGCTGATGGGCGTTCCTGTCGTTATGGCGGCGCGCTCCCGGCGCGCCGTCATGCGTAAGTCGAGACGGTCAGCAAGTACAATTTTGCCAGATAGCGGGGCGACAACCATGCATGAAGTGAAGGCCATTCTCCACGGAAGGATCATCGATGGGACAGGCGCAGAGCCGATCGAGGGTGGTGCTCTCCTTATCCGCGACGGGCGGGTCGAGGCGGTCGGCCCTGCAGAGGACGTCGAGGTCCCTGCCGACGCCGACGTGATCGACGCCTCCGGTCGCACCGTCATGCCCGGCCTGATCGAGGGCCATGCGCACGTTGGTGGCAATCCGAAAGGCCAGCAGGTCCTGCGCATCACACTGCAGCGCGGCATCACCACCGTCTGCAGCGTCTCCGCGAACTTCAATGGCATCGCAATGCGCGATGGCATTAACAGCGGTGAGATCCGCGGCTGCGCGCGCCTCATCGCGGGATGCACGGTCACGCCGACCTTCGGCCATGTGCGCTTCCGTGACGCCGACGGCCCATGGGAGGTGCGCAAGGCGGTGCGGGAGATGGTCGAGGCGGGAGCGGACTTCATCAAGACCGCAGCCTCCGGCGGCTTCGTCGGCAAGAACGAAGTCTGTGCCATGCGCAACTATACGCTCGAGGAGCTTGAGGCGCTGGTCGATGAGGCGCACGCGTGGTTCCGCCCGGTGGTGGTGCACTGTCACACCCAGCCGGGCCTCGACAACTGCATCGAGGCGGGGGTCGATCAGATCCATCACGGCGCGTTCATCGACGAGGACGCCGTGCACGGCATCCTCGAACGCGACCTGTGGTACATGCCGACCCTCAGCGTCACCTGCCAGCGCAACATCGACGCGCTCTCCGATCAGCCGTGGCAGGCGGTGGAGATGGCGCAGTCACAGCCGATACACCGCGAGGGCGTGCGTCTGGCGCAGGAGATCGGCGTGAAGCTGTGCGTGGGGGACGATTACCCCGGCACCGGGCGCACCTGGAAGCTGGGAGACCGCACTATCTGGGAGCTGATGGAGCTTGAGGCCTGCGGCCTCTCGCGCATGGAGACGATCGTGGCGGCGACGAAGACCAACGCGGAAGCATACCGTCTCGACGACCTCGGCACTCTCGAGCCGGGGAAGATCGCGGACGTGGTGGTGCTCGACGGCGACCCGCTGCGCGACCTGATGGAGCTTTACAACTACCGCAACATCGACGTGGTGATGAAGGACGGGAAGGTGGAGTT
>PXBW01000193.1 GCA_003566775.1 candidate division WS1 bacterium | reverse complement strand
TGACGGGTCCGTGGTGGCATGGGGTGCCCGCCAGGGCCTCTCGTTGATGGAACATTTTCTGCCGGAAGGGGTGGTGGGCCTTGTCGCCTCGAATAACGGTTTCGCCGCGCTGCGCGATGACGGCTCCGTATATTCTTTTCCGGAGGGCGAGATCGAGACGGACAGCCCTGTCATTTCGATTCACTCGACGGCAGACGCCTTTGCCGCCTTGAGCGAAGACGGGTCCGTAAGCCTTTGGGGAGAGAACCATTTCGGCGGGGTAGCGGGCGTGGCCACACAGATGCCCACCTTCGGGGGCGTGACCTACCAGTTCACCGCTGGCGTAGAGGAACCGCTCGAAGACGTCATCGCGATCTACTCCACCGAGCGAGCATTCGCCGCGCTGAAAGCGGACGGATCGGTGGTGACATGGGGGCTCGACGTCGCGGGGGGCGATTCCTCTGCCGTTGCGGAAGACCTGAGCGAGGGTGTCATCGGCATCTATGCCGTGTCCGGCGGCGGGTCGGCGGGCTTTGCCGCGCTGAAACAGGACGGGTCGGTGGTCGTCTGGGGTGATGAGGACCTGGTCGAGAGCTACGAGTCCGTCGCGCATCAGCTGCAGGGTGGCATCGCGTCGATTTCCAGCGCCGTCCCCGTGGATCTGGTTCCCATGACGCCATTGCCGACCATCGAGGCCGTCAACGAAGACGACATCATCGACATTTCGGACGAAGAGGGCACTGCCACCATAACGGGAACCGCTGAACCTGATAGCGAGGTTATTGTCAGTTTCCACGAGGCCGAGCAGATCGTCACCGCCGATGCCGAAGGCAATTGGTCCACCAGCTTCGATGCCGCGGATTTCCCGGAGTTCGGCTATCAGCTGAACATTGCTGTGCGCGCGATCGGTGCGGAGATGATCAGCGGGACGACCTTTCGCACCGTCACGCTCACGGGTTGGAACGAGGCAACCGCACCGGGTGTGGCCGGAGATGGCGCAGCTGGGTCCCGGGGAACCGGGACCGAATGGGTCAATGGCGGGGCAAATGTCGCGCTGACCGCGGATGGCGGGGTCATTACCTGGGGCCTTCAGGATTATGGCGGCGAATTCAACGATCAACTGCGCGACGGTGTCGTCTCGGTGCATGCCACTGCGCGGGCATTTGCGGCCCTGAAGGACGATGGTTCGGTGGTCGCATGGGGGGCTGGGACTCCGAACTGGGCATCGTCGGCAAACGACCCCGGTAACTTTGGCGGGAGTGTCCCGCAGAATGTCCAGTCCGGTGTGGTCGATCTTGCTGCGACGGCCTATGCCTTTGCGGCCCGGAAGGACGATGGCTCGGTCGTCACCTGGGGGCAAGATGAATTCGGCGGCTCCCAGTACGTGACGAACCGCCACCAGGACGGCTCCAGCACCGACCGATGGGCCGACATCGAAGATGTGTCGGATGACCTGCTCAGCGGTGTGACTGCCATCTATTCGACCGAGCGAGCCTTTGCCGCGGTGAAGGAAGACGGCTCGGTCGTCACCTGGGGCCAGGGCGGCCGCCTGCGTGAAGAGGACAATTACGGCGGCGATTCGAGCCAGGTCGTGGGCAGCCTCGACGGCGGCGTTGTCACTATATACTCGACCCAGCGGGCCTTCGCCGCGCTGAAGGACGACGGCTCGATCGTGGCCTGGGGCTCGCCAGATCATGGCGGTGTGCCCACGGATGCCGCGCCGGACCTGCGCGACGGCGTCGTCACGGTGTTTTCCAACCGATCGGCATTTGCCGCGCTGAAGGCCGACGGGTCGGTCGTCACCTGGGGCAATGCCAGCCATGGGGGCAATTCGAGCGCCGTCGCGGACCAGCTCGACAGCGGCGTGGTGAGCGTTCATGCCACCGCCACGGCCTTTGCGGCGCTGAAGCAAGACGGATCGGTCGTCACCTGGGGCCGCGACGGGGGCAATTCGCTCTCGGTCTCCGATCAGCTGGAAGACGGTGTCGTCGCGCTTTTCTCCACCAGATCGGCCTTCGCCGCCCTCCGCGAGGACGGATCGGTCGCCACCTGGGGGCTGGATGAAGCGGGCGGAAACTCCGGCCCCGTGGCGTCGGAGATCGCGCGGGGCGTTGTTTCCATCGCCTCCACCTCCACCGCCTTTGCGGCACTCCGGGACGACGGGTCGGTGGTCAACTGGGGCGGCGGCCAATTCGCGGTGCAGGGCGTGCGAGAGGACGGGCTGCGCGAGGGTGTGATCGACATCGCCGGCGGCAGTGGTGGGTTCAGCGCGTTGAAGGAAGATGGCACGCTGCTTGGATGGCGGCCGAGCAGCGAGGCCGTGGATGTCATTGCAAGCCCGGGCAGCGGTGTCGTTTCCGTCTCCGGATGGGGCCTGACGGCCATGGGGGCGCAGGGCGAGACCGACGCCGCCCCACCGCCGATCCCGGCCGACCCCCCGGTGATCGACGTGGTGGCCGGAGACGGCATGATCAACGCGGCACAGAAAGCCGAGGGCGTCACCCTGACTGGCAGCCTCGAAACCGGCGGGGCCGCCGGTTACGTCACCCTGCGGCTTGACACCTTCACGCAGACCGTCGCGCTGGCCGAGGACGGGAGTTTTTCCTTCAGCCTGGCGCCGGATGATATACCCGATGACGGCGCGTATACCGTCTCTGTCACCTCGTCTTTCGTCAACCAGCCGCCCCCGGGCATGACGGGCCATACCGCCCTGGTGCCGGGCCCCAGCGCCGAGCAGGCACTCGTCATCGATACGGTCCCGCCGCCGGCGCCGGTCGTCGATACCGTGGCCGAGGACGATATGATCGGCCCCGAGCACATTGAGGACGGCCTGATCGTCACCGGCACGGCCGAGCCGGGCGCCATCGTCTGGGTGCAGTTGGCAGACGCCCTGCAATCGATGGTGGCAGCCTCGGATGGCAGCTGGCAGGTGGTCTTTGCCCCCGATACCTTCGCCATCGGCGAGGCGGGCACGCACGTGCTGTCAGCAACGGCGGTCGACGCTGCCGGAAATACCAGTGCGGTGACCGAGCGCGGCATCGATGTGTTCATGGCCCCGCCGGACCCGGAGGAACCGGGCCCTGCCCCCGAACCCGAAGAGCCGGAACCCGAGCCGGAGCCCGAGCCCGAGCAACCGACGCCCGACCCGGAAACCGGCATGCTGAGCAC
>PXBW01000161.1 GCA_003566775.1 candidate division WS1 bacterium | reverse complement strand
CGCAACCGAAACCACGCCAGCATCGCCCGAAAAGCCCTTGCCCCGCGGGAGCCATCCATACATGGTCCGAGTGACCATGGCGAGGGGCCACATAGACCGTGCCCGACCAGGTCGGAACATACGTGAAATCCGACACCCACAGTTGGTTCGGTCGCTCGGCGCGGAAGACGCGGTTGACCTTGTCGTCCGGGCAGGGGCGCGCGGTGTCGGGGTTGGTCGTCACGACCTTCTTGCCGCGCACCACCCCTCGCAGTCCCATCTCGCGCATCAGCCGCTCTACCGTGCATCGGGCCACGTGGACGCCGGCGCGATCCAAAGCGAACCAGACTTTCCGGGCGCCGTAGAGCCCGCGGTTGGCCGTCCAGACCTCCCGGATCTTCTCTCTCAGCTCGGCGTCGCGCTGCGCCCGCGGCGATCGGCGCGCGGGATCACGCTGTGCAGCCTTGCGTTCGTACCAGGTAGACGGGGCGATCGGCAGCACGCCACAGATCGGCTCGACCGTAAGCGCCGGCTGACAACCCTTGGGCTTGCGGCTTGACTACTCGCGGAAGTTCCAGGGCATGAGCTCGGCGATGTCGCGCTGCATGTGGTTGTCGAGGATCTTGCGCAGCGTGGCGGCGATGTAGGCCTCCGGGTTCACGCCGTTCAGTTTGCAGGTACCGATCAGGGAGGCGATGCGGGCCCAGGTTTTCGCCCCGTCGGTGGAGCCCGCGAAGAGTGCATTCTTTCTTGTCAGGGGAATCGGACGGATCGCGTTCTCCACGCCGTTGGTGTCCATCTCGAGCCGCCCGTCGTCGAGGAAGCGGGTCAGCCCGTCCCAGCGTTTCAGGCCGTATCGGATGTGGCGGGCCAGCTCGTTGGCCGAGGACAGGTCCTGCAGGCAGGCCTCGAGCCAGGGCCGCAGGGCCTCGACGATGGGCTTGGAGAACTTTTGGCGGACAGCCCTGCGCGTGGCGGGATCACGGCCGCGGATCTCCTTCTCGATGGCGTAAAGGGAGGCGATGCGCCCGATCATCTCGTCGCAGATCGGCGAGGGCGTGTCCTGGCTGAACTTGACGAAGCGGCGCCGCCAGTGGGTCCAGCAGAAGGCCAGAGCCCAGGGCCTTGCGGTCTTCTTCGGGTCGGCCAGCACGTCGTAGCCGGTGTGGCCGTCGACCAGCAGCGTGCCACCGGCGCAGCCCGTCAGGATCTCCTGCGCGACCGCGCCGCCGCGGCTGGGGGAGTGGTGGAACACCACGATCGGGGGATCGCTGCCGCCCCATCCGCGCTGGTCGCGCAGCACCACCCAGAGCCAGTCCTTGCGCACTGCGCCGGTGCCGGGGGCCAGCACCGGCACCGTGGTCTCGTCCATCTGCAGCCGGTCGCTGCGGCGCAGCTCGGCCATCATCGCGTCGATGACCGGGGAAAGCAGCTGCGCCGCCCGCCCCGACCACTCCGCCAGCATGCTGCGGTCGAGATCGATCCCCTGGCGACGGTAGATCTCGGACTGGCGGTAAAACGGCAGGTAGTCCCCGAACTTGGCCACCATGCTGTGGGCGACCAGCGCCTCGGTGGGCAGTCCCCGCGGCACCAGCCATTCCGGTGCCGGCGCCTGAGCATGCTGGGCGCCGTTGCAGGCGCGGCAGACGTATTTCGGGCGCACCGTCACCAGCACGCGGAACTGCGCGGGGATGACGTCCAGCCGTTCGATCCGGCTCTCGCCCACCTTTTGCATTGCGCCACAGCCACAGGGGCACAGAATGCTGTCGGGCTCGATCACCTGCTCGATGCGCGGCAGATGCGCCGGCAGGTGCCCCTTGTTGGGCTCAGGCGCCCGCGGCGCCTTCTTCCGGGTGCCGGTGGCCTTGTCTGCTGCCTCGCTGGCCGCGGCGAGCATGCCCGCGGCGGCCTCAAGATCTTCGAACGGCAGGTTGTGCTGGTCCGGGTCGCGCTTCTCGGACTTCGCCCCGAAGGTGGCGCGCCGCATCTGCGCCAGCAACCGCTCCAGCCGGGCACGGGCTTCCTCGACCTCCGCCAGGCGCGTCTCCGCATCAATGCGGGCAGCCTCCGATACGGCCAGCCGCCGCTCGAGATCCGCCACACGGGCCGCGCTGATCGTGCTCGATGCCATGGCGCGAGGATACCCCACAACGCCCTGTCATGCTTGCAAGAATAGCCGCACGAGTCACCGTGCCGCAGCTATCCCGCAAGGCGCGGACGTCGCCGCCGCTCGGCCCGGACCGCTCGCCAATCCAAACCCTCGAACAGCGCCGAAAACTGCGCCGGCGATAGCCGAAGTACCCCGTCCGACGGCTTCGGCCAGTGGAACGCGCCGCCCTCCAGCTTCTTGTAGACCAGCACGAGGCCGGTCTGGTCCCAGATCAGGCACTTCACCCCGTCGCCGCGTTTCGACCGGAACAGGAACAGCGCGCCGCTGTAGGGATCGTGCCCCAGCACGCTCTGCACGATCAGCGCAAGGCCAGCATGGCCCTTGCGGAAATCCACCGGCCGCGTCGCCAGATAGGCGCGGGTGATCCCGACAGGCAGGGTCACGGGGCGCCCCGCAGCGCCGCGATGACCCGGCCGAGGTGCCCGGGGTCGAAGTCCACTGGAACGAGGATCCGGACGCGCCCCACCTCCAGCGTCAGCGTGCCCCCCGCTGGCGGTTCAGCCCGATCCCGATCACCACCGTCCACCAGGATCGGCACCAGCCCCAGTGCCTCGTCCTCCGGCATCGGCAGCAGACCCTCCCGCGCCGCCCGCCGCCAGGCATGCAACTGCGGCGCCGAGACCCCATGCTTGCGCGCCACATCCGCCACCGACACCCCGTCGCGGAACGTCTCCAGCACGATCGCGGCCTTCACATGCTCCGGCCACCGCCGCCGTCCGGTCGGACCCGACACAACCTCGATACGCCCGGCATATCCTTCGTTGCGGCTGTGAGAAGTTACGCAAGTTTGTTCATCGCTATCCATCGACGCCTCCATCGTGATGGGCGTCATCTCGGATGCGCTGCCGCCTCAAGCAACGAGGGCGGTCAGCCGTCGCTTACGCTCGACCCCATGTTCCTCCCGGAACTCTTCAATGAACGCAATCATTTGCGGAACGGGCGGTCGAGCTCCGCCTGGGCAAAATATGCGCTGGCCTTCTTCAGGATCTCATTGGCTT
>PXBW01000121.1 GCA_003566775.1 candidate division WS1 bacterium | reverse complement strand
GCGACAACGACGTGGTGGACCATCAGTCGGTGATCATGGAGTTCGAGAACGGGGCGACTGCGAGTCATGACATGATCACGGGCACCGCGCGGCCCGGGCGCGGCGTGCATATCTGGGGCACCGAAGGTGAGATCGAGGGCTTCATGGAGGACGGCTCGTTTGTGGTACGTCATCCGGACGCGCGAGAGGGTCATGAGTACTCCGAGGAGCAGGTTGACCTGAACGTAAGCGGTGCGATGCATGGTGGAGGCGATATGCGCCTGGTCGAGGACTTCGTGCGCTCGGTGCGCGGCGAGGAGCGTTCGATATCGTCCACCGACATCGTGGACTCGATCTACGGGCACCTGATCGCATACGCGGCCGATAAGGCGATGACCGAACGGAAGGTCGTGGAGATCGAGGACGTTGGATGAGCGGGGAAGACGCCTCTCCATCCCCCCGGCCCCCTCTCCTGCCGGAGAGGGGGAGCCACGACGAGATGGCGGAGGTCTCGCTCACAAGTCCTCCACGGCCACGGCCTTGCACAGATACTTCTTTTTCGACGCGGTGCGACCGCACTTACTGCAGATGTAATCACCGCTGCGGGCCCGCTCGGCGATCTTATCCAGCCGATCATTCTTTGCCAACTTGCACAGTTTCTTCGCCATACGCTTCGGCTCCCTTCAGGCTGACTTTTCCAGTCATTGAATCCAACATGCTTTCCATCTGACGCGCCGCCTGTTCCCCTGAGAAATAGCGCCTTGTGCCATTGATCCCGGAAATTCCCAGCCTGTCTGCACCTTCGGGATCATTCATCAGCCAGGCGATCGCCGCGACCAGCGAGGAGACTTTCCGGGGCTCAAACAGCAGACCACCCTCTGTCAATCCGAGCATCTCCGGAAACGCGCCTTCGCCGGGAGCCACGATCGGCACTCCTGCGGCCATCGCTTCGAGACTCGCGGTGCCCAGTGCCTCAGGCAGTATGCTCGGCTGACAGAATGCGCTCAGCGATCTGAGGAACTTCAGCTTCGTTTCGAAGTCGATCTCTCCGAGGTAGTCGAATCGGTCGCGGAGGCCCTTGCGCCGCACTTCGCGCCGAATCTCGCGCCAGTAGCCACGATCAAGCACCTGTCCTGCAACGAGCAGCCTTGCATCACAGCCTTCTCGCACTATCGAGCCAATTGCCTCGACCAGCAGATGCAGACCCTTGCGCGGAGTGATGACCGACAGATAGCCGATAGTGAATGGATCGCGGATACGTTCACTACCGGGCAGGGGGAGGACTCTGTCCACGATTGAGCGCACCACCTCGAAGCGCTCCGGCTCAACCTGGAGAAGATCGGCCATCAACTCCGCGCAGGCACGATTCGGCGCGGTGAAACGATCGATGAAGCGCGCATTATGGCGCATCAGTTCCAACGCCTCTGACCGATAGGGCTCGGGGGTGCCCTCGATGAACCCATCCTCCCCTTTGACCTCGCAGAAAATCCGTAGACCGAGGCGTTGCTTGACCACCGGGGCCACGGCTGAGAGCAGCGAGTTCGCTATCCCGACGACATCGGGCCGCGCCTCTTCTTCAATGAAGCGCAGAAGGTGCTCGAACTCTGTGCGCTGTCTGCCATCGATCCCCCTGAGCACCGACACCGTCATGGGACCAACCTGCGCGGGTCGGGTCCTGACCGCAAACCTCGATACAGCCCGAAGCAGCGCCTCATTATCGAGCAATCGCGCGAGGGGGCGTGGAAGGTGCGCGAAGATACCGGAGACCTGCTGTGCGTAGGCATTGAGCGCGCCAAGCCTGACCCTGGTCATGGGCGGCGGATCATCGCCTTCGATGTGAAGCGGGGTATATAGAGGCACGATCTGCACATCATGGCCCCGTGCAATCAGGGAGCGGGCCATCGCCGAGTCCCGCTTACACGCACCGCATTGCATACTTCCTGCCCCGGCGGCGAGATGGCAAATTCTCATCAATCAGCGTCCTCCAACAGCGATCGCATAAGTCCCAACGATGCAATCCCGTAGTATGTGTACTCCACATCCGCAGCGGCATCGACCGGGCCGGAGGAGAAGCCGCCCCCGGGCCGGGCGGCCCCCCGAATAAAGCGCGCCAGAGCTGGAAGATCGAGTTGGTGTTGCGCACCCAGCAGACAGAGGGTGAGCAGGCCGGTGAAGCTGGACAGCAGGTCGCCGCCTGCCGCCGTGGGGTGCGCCCGGATACCGCCGTTGGCGCTCTGCATGTCCACCAGGAACCGAGCCGCGCGTTCGCCGCGAGCCGGCTCGAAGGCGTCACCCATCAGCAGCAGCGCGATCGCCGCACAGGTTGCGTTGGTCTGTGCGGTGTGCTCAGTCTCTCGCTCAGCGAAGCCGCCCGAATCTCGCTGCAGACCGCCTACGGCCCGAGAGGTGTCCTGCAAGCCTGACGCTTCGCCGAGCATCTGCAGGCAGAGTGTGCCGAGGAAGCTGTGGTACGCACTCAGTTGCTCTCCTCCGGCACTGCAGAAGCCTCCGTCAGGCAGTATTCTATCATCAAGCAGGCGCCGGCCGGCGCGTTGATGTGCGATGAACGAGACGCCATGGCGCCTCAGTGTCCGAGCGCAACTCAGCAGACTGAAGACTTCGATCAGATCGGTGGGCTCACGGGCGCTATCGCGCAGATGACGGGCGGCACTCTCGAAGATCGGCGAATCGGTAATCAGGAGATCTAGGCCACGGAGCGCGAAGTCTGTGTAATACGGGTCACTTCCGCTGCGGCGCCCCGCGAAGCCGCCGTCCGGCTGCTGACGGCATTCCAGCCAGCCGCGCTGTAGTTCGGCGAATGATCCCCCCAGCGCATGAACGCCGCCACGCAGGATGCCGTCGATGAGGTCGAGATAGCTCATCGGCTCGTCGCCTTCGCGAGGCGACCGCCGCGTGGCCTACGCAGTACAGCACGCGTGAGGAAGCGCAGAAGCTCCCCCAGAGCCTCCGGCCGAGCCTCATCGGCGAGTTCGAGACAGCGCGCTCGCAGGCCGTCAACCAGCGCGTCGGCCCTGGCAAATGCCCCGGTCTCGTCGTACAGCAGGCACGCGGTGCGCACGAGCTTCTCGGGATCGTCTTCGCCGCTGAGCCGAAGGAGAGCCTCTGCCCCGCCCTGCTCGATGGCGAAGGCGCGCAGAATCGTGGGGCGTGCCGTCAGCACATCGCGGCCGAGTCTGATCTTATTCGCATCGTCGGCGTGCCAGTCATCGAGATCGTTGAGCACCTGATATGCTTCTCCAAGGTAGAGCGAGAAGCGGCGGATGAGATCATGATCGATCCCGGCATCGCAGGAACGGAGGCCAGCGTAGAGTGCTACCTCAAATGCAGGAGCCGTCTTCAATGCGCCGATCTTCAGTGCATCAACGGGACGCATGAGGTCTCTCTCGCGGCTGATGCGAGTCAGCTCCGCGCCCTGCCCGCGGCACAGTGAGAGCATCGAAGCCGAGAGCCGATTGAGGATGTCCGCGACACAACTGCTGCCGAGGGCCTCGGCCTGGGCTGAAACAAGGCGGTATCCGAGGCCGACCAGCCAGTCCCCTACGTTGACCGCAGGGCCAACGCCGTACCGGCAGTGTAGCGTGGGCATCCCGTAACGGAACTCGTCACCGTCCGCGATATCATCGTGAACCAGCGATGCCTTGTGCAGTGCCTCGATCGCGACCGCGAGCGCACGCACCGGGCCATCGATCACCTCCTCCGCGGCAAAGTCCGGTGCGAGGGCATCCATGCCGTGACGGCCCAGGGCATGTGCCGCAAGGGTGACGAACGGGCGCAGACGTTTCCCACCGCCGCGCAACCAGTCGATCCCGATGGCCTCGGTGGCCAACAGGGGGTCATCAAGCGCGTGTTCTGACAGGGCACCATCGGTTACGTGAGAGACGAGGATTGGATCGAGCGCGTCCCGCTCGAATGTCCCTCGGGTCGCCCTCAGAAGGGGCACAGCGCTGCGCGTGGGTGCATCGGCCACCTTGCGGGTCGCCGTCAGCAGAGTGAGCAGAAGCTCGGTTTCTGTAGCGGTATCCACGCAGCCGTCGGCCAGCAAGGGCACAGCCTGGTTCGGCACACCGAGGTCTGAGATCGGCTCGAACGATTCGTCGAGTGAGTCGAGACAGCCGACACCGAGGATCGCATCGGCCTCGCCTTCGACGACCTTCATGATGACCGAGGAAGTTCCTTCAGCCACGATCGTCTCGTACCCGAGTGCGCGGGCACGCTCGAGCAGCGGTGCGATCACGCATGCCCGGCAACCATCACAGTGCAGGCCGACTGAGTCGATGGTTGCACGGCATCGCACGGTATCGCGCAGGCACTGCGGCAGCAGCAGAAGCCGGCGATAGAAGGGCACCCCCTCAAACTGTGTCCGCCAGAAGGCATTACTTACGGCAACCATCGCGAAACCGAGATACCGTTCGGGCAGATCGAGGCGGCTGAGGGTGGAGCGCCCGAGGTCAATAAGTTGTGCACGCGCAGGCGCAGAATCGCGGGGAAGATCACGTGCGAGAGCGACGGCCGCGCCCCGAATGCGTTCTCGGGTCTCCGCCTCACCCGGCACCTGTTTGATCTCCTCCGGCGTCCGCGCCTCCGGAACCGGCAGGCCGCTCATCCGAGCATGACCCTCCTCGGCATGGGTTGGACTACGTTCAGTCAGGTCCTATGCAGTAAAGATTCTCGTAACCGCGCACGTACATCCTGTCTCCATCAAAAATGGGAGTGCTGCGAACCATATCACCAAGGTGATTCGTCGCGATTTCGGTGAACTCGCGCCCCGGTTCGAATACGATACTTGTCCCGTTCTCATGTGTGACGATCAGGTACTCGCCTGCGAGCACAACGCTGGCGAAAACGTCGCCTCTGCCGAGGTTGAGCGTCTCCTCGTACACGATCTCACCGGTCTCTGCGTCGAGGCAGGTGAGGACGTTGTGACGATGGATGGCGTAGATGAGCCCCTCGTGTATGACCGGGGAGGCGTAGTAGCGGTTCTCTTCGGGGACCGCCTCCCAGAGCAACTCGGGTTCGAAGGGATCGTCGACAGACTCGGGCATGCGGTACGCGCGAGAGATCTTACCATCGCCCTGGCTCTCTATGAAGTAAAGGACACCGTCCTCGACGAAGGGTCCTGAGCCCCACTCGTATCGGTCCGGGAGGCTCGCGATGATCTCGCCGCTGTCGGCACGGACGATGTCACCGCCGCAGGTGATGATGAGGCTGACGCCGTCGATCTCGTGCACCCAGGACGTGCCCCAGTTCCAGCGAGCGTCGGGTTGGGCCCAGAGTTCCTCACCGGTGAGAGGATCGAGCGCGCGCAGCACGTCAATGTGTAGTATCAGCTTCCCATCGGCCAGGACGGGGGTGTTGGAGGTGCCCCACTCGTGCGGGGGCTTCTCGATGAAGCGGCTCCAGACGCGATTGCCCTCGACGTCAAAACAGGAGGCGATGCCGTTGCCGAATATCACCCAGACGTGCGAGCCGTCGGTGATTGGCGTGGGGCTTGAGTAGCCATTGTAGTCGTGGGCGGGTGGCCGTACATACCAGGTGTCAAGGTAAGGGGCCAACTGATCGATAAGCTCCCCACGTTGCTCCGTCAGTTGGGCGTGCTCCTGACGTAGTTCGACGTTGTCTCTGTCATCCTGCAGTCGCCGGCCAACCTGGCGCCTCTGCCGATTGACGGCACCGAGTTCTCCACGAAGGCGATCATACTCGGCGGTCTTCTCTTCGAGATCGGCGACGTCTTCGGGTGGCGCAATGTCCGCGGGTTCATTCGACGCCTCCCAGAGAATCTCGCCTGTGTTCTTATCCACTGCAACCAGTGTGGCCGGCTCTGAGCAGACGAACAGCCTGTCGTTTACGATCACGGGCAGGGAGTTGCTCGTATCGGGCATTCGAGTCGCCCAGATGACATTCTCCTCGGCCGACCAGGTGGTTACCGGATTCGCATCAGGGTATGCTCCAGTGCCATCGGTGCGGAAGCCGACGTATCCATCGGCGGCCATTAGAGGTCCGTTCAGGAGCACTAACACGAGAAGCATCACGGATAGAATCCACGGACGTATTTTCGGCCTCATCAGCATCGCCCTCCATTTGATATCCCCTCACGATTCTATGCCTGCCACTGTCTCATTCATTCTTGAGCGCCTCACGCGCTCTTCCCAGGCCCTCGAGCGTCCATGCGAGCGGGTAGAGCTGCTCCGAATACCACAGGCTGGCGAAATAGAGCCCTATCGGCGCACTCTCGGTCCAGGTCCCATCTTTCACCCGTTCAATGAGGTATGCTGCGCCATGTTCCACTGCTTCCCTCACTTCACCTTCATCGACGAAGCGGGAGAGCGCACTCACTGTAAGCGCGGTCTGCTCAATGGTGGTGGTGACGCCGACTGCGCCTCCCCAGCCACCGTCTTCGTTCTGAGCGCGGAGAAGGTAGCGCATCCCCTCCTGCGCATGTGGATCGTCTCTGCGCTCACAGTCACCGTATGCGGCGAGCACCCGCGCGGTACCGAGGACGGGATTTGCCTCGCTGTTCACCCTTTGATCTCCGAACCAGAGCGGGACCCAGGAGCCATCCTGACGCTGTGTCGCCTCAAGGTACTGAAAGCCTCGGTTGATTGCGCCGCGCATGTTCGCTTCCATGATCCTCGCGACGTATCCCTCGCCCGCCCCGGGATCATCCATCTCGACCGCGGCTGTGAGGGCTCTGACTACGTGTGCTGTGATATCCGACGCGCTGCTGTCGAAGGGCAGATCGCCGCGCCCCTGGCAGAAGGTGGGCCAGCCCGCATCTGGATTCTGCAGACCTCCGAGCCAGACGATTCCCGCCCTTGCCGCGTCTCCCTGATCGGCGGCTACCATCTCGATCACCGCACCCGCCGTATCATCGGCATCCGGCACGCCGCCCGGCAGGTGCGTCCACGGCCATCCGCCCGGCGCCGCCCCGGTGAATGGGTGCACGAAGCCAAGCTGACGTCGCCGGAGCCACGGATAGGTCTCCTCCGCCACCTCAGCAGGAATCCCGCCTGATTCTCGCAGCGCCAGCAGTGAGTTCGTCGTCACCCAGACGGAAAGATTAGTGTCTATCGGCCAGCTTCCGTCCTCGCGAACAGTATTCCGGAGAAACTCAAGGCATCCCTCGACGACCACGTGATCGGGATCAAGTACCTCTGCGACACTCATGGCAACGAAGCTCGTCAGGGGCGCGGCCTCCAGGAATCCGCCGCTCTCCGGCTGGAGACGCGGCAGCATTCCCAGCGCCCGACCCAGTGTCAGTGAGCGCAACAGGCCGCGAATCGGCGTGTCGCCCCCCCGTTTGCTGAAGATCAGAGCACCGACGGAGATCAGGGCGGGCAGACCGTAGCTGACCACGCGCATCTTGAGTATTCCATGTAACCAGCGCGGGAGGGCCACCAACTCGAACGGCAGTGTCGGCACCTCTCGCCAGTCAACGAGGTCGGCCAGCGCGCAGGCCGCAAGGATAGGCGCCTGAAAGGTGCGGTCGTCACCGTACCGATGTCGGATGGCCCTGACTACGTCCCCATCTACGGTCGTCTCGATCCATCCCTGTGCGCGCTTGAGCGCCTCGGCGCAGGCAACCCCGGCGACCGTCAGTGCCGCCACCGAGAGTGCAGTCGCCGAGATGTTGCCGGGACTGTCCGGTGTATCACCCCAACTGCCGTCATCGTTCTGTGTGTCGGTCAGCCACTGCGCTCCTCGCTCAACGAGAAGACGGTCCTCCTCGAAGCCAGCGATGGACAGCGCCATGACCGCCGTCGATGTCGCCACTGCCGACGAGGACAGACGGCCCTCCCAGTAGGGTGCGTCTCTCAGGCGCCGGGACAGCAGTTCCTCCCGTGCAATGTCGATGGCGGCACTGAGACGGTCAGGACCGAGTGTCATGAGGCCGCCCGCCACCTTCGCCACGTGAAGAGCGCCGACCACAGAGCGACCTGTCCGTAGCCGAGCGCGTGCAGCGCGATCCGCCGGGAGAGAGGGACGCCAACCGCAGCTTGAGCATCCCAGAACATGCGTGGAACCTGGCGAAAGTTGACATCGTAGCAGCGCTGGATCAAGCGCCAGTGCCGGGGAGTGAGATCGGCACGCGAGGGCACCGAACCGCCATCGATCGGCGCGTAAAGCATCGGGAAGATTGTGAGAGGCTCATCCGCCAGTGCATCGACCCAGCGCAGGTTCTCCACAACGTGGTCAGCGGTCTCTCCCGGCAGCCGCAGCATCAGGCTTGCCATCGGCATGAATCCCGCCCGGATCAGGCGACGGATCTGCTCCGCGGCGAAATCGCCCCACCGTTCGGGATCGACCTCACCAAGCTTCCCGGAGCCGACGCTGGCCACGAGGTTACCGTCTGCCGCTTCGACTCCCAGGTTGATCCATGGATAGCGGCAGCCGCTGTCTCCTGCCATCAACTCCCGTAACTCGCTGAGTTCATCGTCCGACCATCCGGCCACGGAGATGACGTTTGCGTGGTCGGCCTGAATCAACCCCATGCCCGGGATCTCGCGCATTCGGCGCAGAAGGCCCAGCAGCCGCTGAGGTTTCGGCCTGATCCCCTCGGCCGCGTAGCGTAGTGTGTCCTCGCTGATGACGCCAATGCCCGGCAGCCCGGCCTCCACATTGGTCTGTGTGTCCGCGAGGATCGTTTTCTGGGGCAGGTGACGCATCGGCGCTCGTCCCATGACACAATACCTGCAGCCAAGGCCGCAGCCGCGGGAAAGCTCCACGATACCCATCGTTGCAGGACCGCGAATCGGCGGAATTCCCTCGACTGCGGCAGTCTCGCCTTCGAGGTGTGTCGGCAGATCATCGCCGTCGATCATGACGCTGAAGATCTGTGCAACGTTCCCCTCGGCCTCTCCGCTCACCACGTGATCGATTCCCATTTCGCGCCTGAGATCGTCCCTGGCGCGAAGCTGCCAGGCTCCCGGCCCTCCGAGTATCACGCGCGCCTCCGGTGCCCGGACCCGCAGCGCGGCGATCCTGTCCATCAAATCGCGAACCTTGCGCCTGGGATAGATCTCTCCCCCCGCAATCGCGGTCATCGTGGTGGAGTTCATGCCAAGACCGCATGCCTCGCCCGCACTGACGCCGATCACGCGGGTGCGCGGCCCCACCATCTCTGAGAGGCGCTCAGGGGCGATCACCTCGATTTCGTCACCAGAGAAACCGTCCGCGCGAAGGGCCGCCTCGATTCGGCGCAGACCCATAGGGGCCACGGCTATCGACGAGCGGCGCGCAAGCAGTCCGTTCATGATCGGCGCAGGAGTAGTCGTGGTCTGACTTGATGCGACCATCCCTCCAAAGAGCGTTGGATAATCAGCGGTCAACGTGCGATCGGCGGTCAGGACGATCGGGACACCCCTGCTTGCGCTCACCTCTGCTCACCGCCGCGCGCGTCGGCAAGGCCGTCGAGAGCATCGATCAGTTCGTCGATCTCCCTGTGTACCGGGGATGGTTCGGCGATCTCCCGTGCCACTTCCGTGGGACTACCGCACTCATCGCAAGTCGAACCAGCAGCAGGCGCGTCCGCATGCTCACCTGGTTCGGCCTTCCTCCCGCAGACAGGGCAGGTTTGACCGGTGCGCACGTAGTACGCTCGCCGCGCGGCGGCGTCGGGCTTCATGATCGTACCCGGTGCCCCCGCGATGGCCGGATCGTCGCAGAGAGGGAAGATTATCGCCCCCTGCGGACATACTCTGCTACACGCCGGGCAGCCCGGTTTGCAGTTGTCGGGGCGCGCCGCCGTCACGCCTCCCTCTGCGTCGATCTCATATACGCCGAAAAGACAGAACTGCAGGCAATGACGGCAGCCGGTGCAGAGCGAACGGTCGATCACAGGGTACCAGCGATCATTGACTTCGGCCTCCAAAGTGCTGATGCGCCCCTCGTCCGATCCCATGCAGACATCCGTGATAGACGCACACGCTTCCCCGGCGTCGGAGCAGGCTGAAAGATCGATCGCGAGAGCGGGCTCGCGCCCGGCGTATTCGTACAGAAGGCACGTGGAAGGTCGCGGATGCAGCCATGATGCGAGAACCAGCGGCTCCGGCAGAGCGGTGATACGGGCCCAGAGTTCACTTCCGTGAGGAAGGTGGTAGAGATGCGGGATTAGCGTGATATGCCATCCCGCCGAGTACAGGAGGTCTGCAAGCTCATCCTCAAGAGAAGCAGGTCGCCGGTCGCAGCCGAGATGGCGGGAGATGATGATACAAGGGCGATCGACCAAGGGTACGCCACCTCAGATGTGGAGAATGAGTATAGGCGACAGATATTGCGCGATTCCTCTGACAGGATAGCGACTGTCCTGCGACCTGTCCAGCATTCGTCAGTTCACAGTCTCGTGCCGTCAGGGACTACAGGGGGGTGACCCGCCGACCATCGCGAGAGTTCACGTTCGCCCGTTTCCTCGGAACGGTGTTGCATGAGTCAGACGAAGCAGGATTAATCAGGGTTCGATTCCCCATGCGACGAAATCCTATCCGTCTTCACCTATCCGTGACAGTCCCGGGAGTCTGTATTCGCTGTCGTCACCTGCCAATCAGCGTAGTGCCGTCAGACCTCATGGCATTCGCGGTGCGGAGCAATCTCGTTCTCTGCCGCCGGTGCTGAACGGCGTTTACCCTTACGCGCGGCCCACCGTAGCCTGTTGCTACGTGGATCTCGGGCTCTTCATCGCTCAACGTCTCAATGGCATCGAACGCAAAATGCTCCGCCCATTTCTCGGCGGGACGCAGGACCAGCACCGCACTCTTTCCATGCAGTGCCGGATCGGTGAGGTCCGTCTCCTCCATGTAGTCGTAGTGCGATTCGCGCATCCCCACGTATGCGTCCGCGCATAGGACTGTCGGCTGTCCGTCGAGGTAGAAGCTGAGTTGGCTCGCAGTACCGTATCTCGCCGCGATCACCAGCGGCTCCTCACCAGTGCGCTCCCGCACGATCTCTCGCACCTCATCCACCGTCGCCGAAAGCTCCTCTGCCCCTTCAATCCGCCACATGGGTATCGCGTCACCGATCAGCGGCAGTTCACTCCAAATGCCTGGAAGAGCCAGAATTGAGGCGGTGAATATGCCCCAGCCGATCAACCACCGCCACCCCGTCACCCACCTCTTCTTGGCCATTCGCGCCGAATCTCCATGGTCCTGATCCGACCCGCTCGCTGTCCGGATTCTGCGCGATCCATCCCATCGCGACATCTCACGCACCGACATCTCGGCAAGAAGCACAAGCAGTGTCAGGTAGGCGGTGACCGGCCAGTTCCCCTGGACACGCGTGAACGGCGAGAGCGCGAAGAAGAACACCAGCGTTGGAACCGCCGCGCTGAGCATGAAACAGTGCCGTGGCCAGGTCAGAGGGCGATGGTGCCGCTCCCGCAGTGCCCGCAGGGAGGCCAACACGATCAGAACGAACGCAGGTGGCCCGATCATGCCTATCTGCGCCCCAAGGAGTTCCAGTGTTGAAAGGATCCCTGGCGGCTCCTCCCACTGCGCCGGCATATCGCCCCCCGGCGCGCCGAGATGCCCCAATTCGTGTCTAATCGCTGGCCAACCATGCTCCGCGTTCCATACTATCCACGGTATGAGCGTCACCGCAAAGACCAGTATCGCCAGCAGCAGCCCCTTAGCCATGCGTTCGTCCCAGCTTACGCTGTCACGTCGTATGAAGGCGTAGAGCAGCAGCCCGGGCGGCAGCAATACGGTGATGTACTTCACCAGGAAGCCCGCCCCCAGAGCCAGGCCCAGCAGCCCCCACAGAAGCCACGGCCGCCGTCCGGCCTCGTGCTTTCTGAGCACGTGCCAGCCGAGCCAGGCGGCAATCAGCCACAGCGCCATGAAGGGCGGATCGATCGTCATGATCTGCGCCTGGAGTTGGAATACTCCTATAGCTTTGAACGCCAGCGCGGCGAGAAAGCCCGCACGTTCGTCGCCAACCGTGTCAATGGTCAGGCGTGCCAGTACCAGTGCAGCAACCAGCGACGACAACGCTGCAGGCAGTCTGATCGCCCACTGCACATCCCCGAGTAAGCGTGTGCTCGCAGCTATCAGCAGCGCAACACCGGGCCCCTTACTGTAATACGAAGGGCTTAGATGTCTCGACCAGACCCAGTACTGCGCCTCATCACCGACCAATTCCCAGCGATCGAGCCAGACGAGGTAGATAACTCGCAGCAACAATATCCCGAGAAGCAGAATCACCGTAGCGCGCCAATCCGCCCAGTTGAGCCAGCGTCGATGGTCTCGGGGCCTCTCCTCTGTTGCCACCTCTGCAACAGCCATTACTGTCTCCTGCACAACTGCCTCATTTTCCCTCCACATAGATTACGGTTATCTGGCCCATCACGCAAGAGCCGCACGGCCGCTCGTCACAGACACCACAGTTCCTCGCGCCTCGTTCAATCCACAGCAAGCCGCACGCCCGTTTGACGTGGATTCCCCATGCACGGAGGCATCATCGTGGCAAACGCGGAATACTGTCGCTGTCGTACCAGGCATCATGTTGACAGGAGACGGATGATGGAAGATAGCTCCCAGGAAGACACCGATCTACCGGGCATATCCGTGGTCATACCCGTGTACAACGAAGAGGCAACGATCCCTCATCTGCATGAGGCGCTGACGGAGGCACTGCGGAACCTCGACCGTTCGTGGGAGGTCGTTCTCGTTAACGATGGCTCCGACGATGACACCGGTGACAGGCTCGACGAAGTCGCGCGGGAGGACGATCGCTTCACTGCAATCCACCTGCGGCGCAACTTCGGGCAGACCCCTGCCATGTCCGCGGGCTTCGACCACGCGCGCGGCGAGGTGATCGTGGCGATGGACGCGGATCTTCAGAACGATCCATCGGATATTCCGAAGCTGCTTGCGAAGATGGACGAGGGATTCGATGTGGTCAGCGGCTGGCGCAGGGACCGCAAGGATCCGTTCATAACACGTATCCTGCCCTCGCGCATGGCCAATTGGCTGATCTCGTCAGTCACCGGCGTTCGCCTGCATGACTACGGGTGTTCGCTCAAGGCCTATCGTCGCGAGATCATCGACGACGTGCAGCTCTATGGTGAGATGCATCGCTTCATACCGGCGCTGGCGCGCTGGGCGGGCGCGGAGATCGCGGAGGTTGAGGTGACACATCATCCGCGTAGATGGGGTTCGTCGAAGTACGGCCTCTCGCGCACCGCGCGTGTCTTTCTCGATCTGCTCACTGTGAAGTTCCTCCTCAGCTACGCCACACGCCCCATTCAGGTATTCGGCAGGTGGGGACTGGCCTCGGGGGTGCTCGGCTTCGTAATCGCGCTGTGGCTGACTGCGCGCAAGTTCGTGATGGGCGAGGACATCGGAGACCGCCCGGCCCTGCTACTCGCGGTGCTGCTGATTCTCGTGGGGTTTCAGTTCATCACGATGGGGCTGCTCGCAGAGTTACAGTCCCGCACCTACTACGAAGCCCAGAACAAGCCGATATACGCAATCAGGTCGATCACGGGGCGGGGAGTTGAGGACTCATAGCGAAGGCCGGGGCGAGCCCGGGGCGAAGCATCGAGGGCGAAGAAACTCGGAGTCCAGAGGACACAGCGAGATGATAGATCCCGGCCCGAAGGACAGAGTGGCTCTGGTCACCGACGGAAACAACCCGTTCGGCATCGGAGCCGCGATCGCACGAGCCCTGGCCTCTCATGGCGCGCGGGTATTCGTCCACTACCTCTGTCAGCCCAGCGGCCTGCCGGACGACCGGTGCGACCGCCATGCAACCGGTTCTCCGGGGCTGGCCTTCTTCTATCAGCAACAGGC
>PXBW01000008.1 GCA_003566775.1 candidate division WS1 bacterium | reverse complement strand
GGGGACGGGACTCTCTGGCTGCTCGCGCGCACCACCTACGGCATCGGGGAAAGCATCTCGCACGATCAGGGGCGGACATGGTCAGAGGGGCGGCAGTCGTGGATCCCGCACATTCCGACCGCGCGCTTCTTCATCCGGCGGCTCGCTTCGGGCAATCTCATCCTGGTGAAGCACTCACCCCCGGACGGACGTACACGATCGCACCTGACCGCGTATCTTTCGGAGGATGACGGGTACACCTGGCGGGGTGGACTGGAGCTTGATGACCGGCGGGGGGTCTCGTATCCAGATGGCACACAGGCCGAGGACGGAACTATCTACATAATTTACGACTACGACCGCTATGGGGACAAGCAGATCCTCATGGCGACCTTCACCGAGGAGGATGTGCTCGCGGAGGAGCCGGTCTCCGACAGAGCACGATTCCAGGTAGAGGTGAACCGGGCCACCGGAGTGTCGGAGAGGCGGCGGGTGGTGCTGCTCGACCACGCCGACGCCGCGCCGCTGATGGAGGAGCCTGCGGCTGAGCTTGAGCTTGAAGACGACGGCCAGGAGTGGTCGACGCTCAAGATGGGTGAGAAGGTCTTCACCGACCGCGACTACGTCGTCGAGGACCTGCCCGAGGCGCTGGAGGGAGCGCGCTTCGTTCGAGGTAGCATCAACAACATCAGCGCAACGGTCGAGAGCGAGGGTGTAGTCTGGGTGCTGACCCCGATGGCGGAACGTAACGACGACAGCCTCGAGGTCGCGCTACTGAGGAAGGGCTTTGAAGCGGCGGCTGTGCGGGAGTTCATCATCTTTCTCGGCAGCGCGGCGAACGCGGTAACGGTCTTCCAGAAACAACTCGCGGCGGGCGATACCATCGAACTCGGAAAGTGGGGCGTGCTGGCGTTGCCCGCGGACTGAGCAGCAGTGAAGCCGAAGCGGTGGCGATCCAACCACAGGGCGAGAATGGTGAGAGGCTGCGCGAACGGGGCGGCAGAGTTGCCGGGAGCGCGGGAGGCGGAGATGCGATGGAGACGAAGTGCTGTGGATGCTGTCTTCTGAGCCTGATAGCGTGGCCGCTTTTGCTGCTCCTCGCTGCCCTGCTGGGCGGTCCTGCGGACGACGAGCGTGAGGATGAGGAACGGGTCGCAATCGTGACCATCCTGATGGATTGACCTGCTCTGCGTGAGTATGCGCTGCTAAGAGTTGCTGCATGAGAGTGTCGGGAAGGGAGCCTGTGCCATGCGATTCTTCACCAGCACCATCCTCATGGGCTGTGCGGCCATCCTCTGCGCCACCGCCCACGCCGACCTGCCTCCGCTTGCACCGGTAGCGGAGCTTTCCACTGATATGCCCGACCGGGACGGTGACGGTATCCCCGACGAGGGAGAGCTTATCATGGGCATGGATCCCGATCGCCCGGACACGATGCACCTGGTATATGAGAACGAAGACGCCCACGAGCAGGCGGAAGAGCTTGTTGACGGGCGCCGCAGGCCGGTGATGCATCGGGTGTACTTCGGCAACGTAGCTCAGGACCGCTGGGTCTGGCGCGTTGACTTCACCCACGACTGGCTCGAGATGAACGCCCAGGTGATGCTCTACATCGACGCGGACTACGACGCGGAGACCGGGCGGCCACTGGGTGAGGGCGGGGCGGATGTGCGACTGATCGCACGGGGTTCCAGCTACGAAGTGGTCATCAACAACGCCGACGTCGTGGGGCGTGACCGCAGCGCTCGCGGATATGTGGACGGCAAGACAGTGTATCTGTCGATGGACAAGACCCTAAACCACACGGAAGAGGGCAACACACTCTTTCGCGTCAGAGGGCTGGCGCAACTGCGCGACGTGAGCGGCGTCGCCAGTAGCTTCGGATGGAGAGACGTCCACGGGCCGGGCCGGCAGGACCTCCCCCTCCCACCGCCCGGCAACCTGTCTCAGTTTCTTTCTGAAAACACACTCTCGCGCAATACCTGGCTGGGATGGCGGGACGCGCTGGAAGATCTCGACACCGTCCGACTGGAGGCTGAGGACGCGCAACTTCGCGGCATGGAGAGAATCAATCGCGCGCTGGAGCCGCGACTCTCGAACTCGGTCGCCCGTTGGGAGACCCCCGTGACGGGCGACTATCACATCAACGCGTTGATTCAGGACAGCGGCGCCGCGCGGGAAGAGGTGACGGTGCGGATCGATGGTGAGCAGGTCGCGCGCTTCGTCGCCGCCTACGATGATGGCGACCTGCACCTGTTCTCCACGCGGGAACCGGTAGCGCTCAATCGCGACACGCAGATCGAGTTTGAAGCTGATGAACCCGCACAGGACTTCAGCATAAACAAGGTCTTCCTCACATCTGCGGCTCCCGCACCCGGTGAGCTTCGGATCATGTATCTCGACACCTGGGTTGATCCCGACCAGCGTGGAGACAGGGTCGACGTGGATGTGGTCTTTGTTACCGACCGGCCGGTTCGCGCCGATGTCGAGTGGGGTATGCGACCCGATGCCCTCAATCGGCACGTGGAGGGAGCGACAAGCACGTACAACCATCGGGTGAAGCTGGCGGGGCTGCAGCGCGGTGCATCGTACGCCGTGCAGGTGGTAGTGGCAGAAGGCGCAGAGGAGATTCGCTCGGAGGTGCTTAGCTTCACGGCCGACCGACTGCGAATCGAACGCTGCGGGGTAGAGCGCGCACAGGTACCCGTGCGGATCAGCGACATGATGGAGGGGCAGCGCCCGGCGTGGCCCGTCTTCGGCGGCATCCCGATCGCTGAAGGCGAGCTTTCATCCGCGCACAACGCGCGTCTGCTCGACGCCGCGGGCAACGAGGTCGCGGCAGGCCTCACCGAGCTTGGCTGGTGGGGCGATGGAAGCGTGAGATGGCTGCTGGTGAGCCTGACCGCGGAGCCGGATGTCGCATCGGAGTACTCGCTGGAGTACGGCGCGAACGTGCAGGCCGTGGAGGTCGCGAACGGTATCCGCGTGGAGGAGATGGAGGAGGGCCTGCGCATCACCACCGATGTGCTGCAGGCGACGCTCTCCCGCGAACGGTTCTCGCCGCCCGGTGAGGTAATAGTTGACCGCAACCGAGACGGCGCCTTCGATGCCGACGAGGTCGTCATTCGCGACGACGGTGAGGGCCTCGTACTGATCGATGACGAGGGCCGGCGCTTCACCTCGGCGGGCGCCCCGCCGACGC
>PXBW01000102.1 GCA_003566775.1 candidate division WS1 bacterium | reverse complement strand
GCTCCCCGCCGCGTTCGCGGCGCAGGACTTCTTCAACCGGCCATCGTTGCAGGGCTACTGCAGGCTGCGCGAGGCTGCGACGGAGTTCGGGGTCTGGGAAGCGGTGCGCCAGCCGATACTGGCGGCACTTGAGACCGGCATCTCACCGACCGCACTCCCTGAGTGGCCGCTCCCCGACGCGGAAATGCCTGGGTGTGAGACGGTGGAGAGGATCGACCCACCAGAGTGCTCGCTCCTGACGGAGATCGCAGTTGAGGAGGGTGACAGCGCCCGGGCGATGCGATGGTACCGTCGGCTGAGCGAGGAGCGGCCGCCGGGCGTGTTGTCACATCTGTCAGAACGGGTGGCAGAGGCGACGGCGCTTGACTTCCCCGATGAGGCGATCTCAATCTGGGATCGGCTTGCGCGAGCGGAGATCAACAAGACGGGGCGTCGCAACTACGAGAACGCGCTGAACTACCTGCGCCCGATGCAGAAACTGTTGGCGAGTTTGGATCGCGAGGATGAGTGGGAGGCATATCTGACAGGACTTCGCGAGGATCACTCGCGGAAACGGGCCTTGCAGGACGTATTGGATCGCCTGTGTCGCGGCCCGATCATGGGTGATTGAGCACGCTGTCACTGCCCCGTTGCGGAGTACCCGCGCACCTGAGACCAACAGGAGGTCTCGCCGCCTTCGCGGCGAAGCGCAGCAGCAGTCAGATCGTCGATTCACCACAGAAACCGATACCACACTCTGCAGGAGGAGCGGCCAATTACCATGAAAGAGCGTCCGGATCTGCCTGACAGCAACTCGCCCGGGAGCATCGAGGTCATTCAGCTTACCACGGAGCCGGAAGTCCCGGCCTCGCACATCTACATGGAAGCGCAGATCTTCACACTCGACTCGAAGCGCCTGGTGGTGCACCGCTCGGCCCACGCCCACGGTAGCGATCAGCACGATCCCGAGCACCGCTATCTGCTCTGCGACCTCGAGGACGACTGCTCCCTGTCGCCGCTGACCCATGAGACCGGCGCAACGGGTCCGTCGGTCAGCCCGGATGGGAAGCACCTCTACTACTTCGTCAACGAGACGGAGACGAACGGTGGGCGGCTCACACTTCGGCGCGTCACGCTGGACGGCCTGGAGCGGGAGACGGTTTTCGTCGTCGACAGCGAGCTGCCCGGGACCGACTTCCGCCCAAGCCGCATCTACCCGCTCTCGACGATCTCCTCCGATGGCCGCCGCATCGCGATCTCCGGTTTTCTCGGCGATGGCACGTACGAGGAGGGTCCCTACGGCCTGATGGTCTTCGACATCGAGGAGGCGAGCGTCGAACTGGTCCTTCACGGTCCAACGTGGTGTAACATGCACCCGCAGTACTGCCGCTCCACGGACGAGGAAGCGAAGCGCGACATACTCGTGCAGGAGAATCACGACAACCGGGCGCAGGCGGACGGGACCTCGATTCGGCTCGATGGCAACTCCCGGGCGCTTTCCACGCCGGGCGACGATCGCGGCGGGCATGTCAGCGGCCTCGGCGCCGACATCCACGTGATCCGAGACGACGGGACCGACTTCCGCAACATGCCGTGGGGGCGCGACGGCAACGAGTTCTGCCAGGGGCACCAGTGCTGGCGCGGCCGGATGCAGTGGGCGATCACCAGCACCTCGACGCGCGAGCCCTCCGAGGCACAACTGATCGAGTCAACGCCCGCGCCTCACGCGGGGCACGTGGGAATCAACACACCCGGCGGTGTGCGCAACGATCTCAGCCGCGACTTCCCGGGCCCGCACTTCCATCACTTCGGCACCGACATCGAGGGAAGGCGCATCGTATCTGACCAGGGGATGCTCGGGGAGGATGCCTCGATCTACCTCGCAGAACTGGGCGCGCCGGGAGAGGAGCCGCTGCAGAATCCGCGCTACCTGCTCACACCCTGCTCAAGCTGCGACAAGTTCTCGCACATCCACCCGTTCCTGTCACCGGACGGGACGATGGCGTTCTTCAACTCCGATGAGAGCGGACTGCTGCAGGCGTACATGATCCGGGGGCAGTGAGCAGGCTTGTCCGCCGCACCGGAAGTGCCTCAGCGGTGACATCCGCCGCCTCCGCGCTTCATGATGTACTGCTGGTGATACTCCTCCGCCCGCCAGAACGCCGGCGCAGGTTCGATCTGCGTAGCGATGGGGCGCGGGTAGCGGCGTGAGGCATCGATTTCGGCCTTCATCGCCTCCGCGGTCTCTCGCTGTGCGTCGCTGTGATAGAAGATCACCGAGCGGTACTGATCGCCGATATCCGGCCCCTGCCGATTCACTTGCGTGGGATCGTGTATCTCGAAGAACTTCGCCAGCAGGTCCTCGTAGCCGAGCTTCTGCGGATCATACTCTACCCGCACCACCTCGGCATGGCCGGTGTCATGCCGACAGACCTGCTCGTACGTGGGATTCTCGGTGTCGCCGCCCGAGTATCCCACCTCGGTGCTCAGGACGCCGTCCATGCAGCGGAAGGCCTCCTCGACTCCCCAGAAGCATCCCGCGCCGAAGGTTGCGCGCTCGCTCGCCATTGTCTCTCACCTGATTCCCGGCCTCATTGACTTCCTGCGCGGTTAGACGCAGGGGCTGCTCCGATCGTTCGCAGGACAGGCGCCCAGAGACGAACGCGGCCGCCCCCGGAGTGAGGGCGGCCGCGAGCACTGTTCGCCGTGGCGCACCTCAGCCGATGATCGCGAGGTCTCCACTCGCGATCGAGGCGGCCTCGGCCATGATAACGCGCACCGACTCTCGCCCGGACTGAGGAGTGACGCGCTCAGGAGCCTCGCCGCTCTCGACACATGAGACGAAGTACGCAAGCTCGTTCTCATAGCCGGTGCCCGGCTCGTACTCAGGGGTCATCGGCTCCCCGTCGAAGGGGTAGAACCGCAGCATCGGGCCGTTGTTGACGCTGAAGACAAGCAGCCCCTCGGTGCCGAGCACCTCGAAGGACATGTCGAAGGGGAAGGTGTCCGGCATGACCCATCCGCCCTGCGCGGTGCAGACGGGTCCGTCGGCGTAGAGGTAGCTTGCATCCACATGATCGACCGGATCGCCCTCGCTGACGATGTTCGCGCCGCGGGCGAGCACCGCGTTGGGCTTGCCGAAGACCGAGAGGATGAAGTCCAGGTCATGGATGTGCAGGTCGAGCAGCGCGCCGCCGGACAGTTCGGGGTCCATCAGCCAGCCCTCGGAGGCCCATCCGGGGGTCGGCGACTTGCGGGCGAAGCGCGCGGCGGTGATCTCGCCGAGTTCGCCGCTCTGAACCATCCGTGCCAGCACCTCGTACTCGGGCCAGAAGCGGATGCACTGGGCGATGAAGAGCATCTTTCCGGTGCGGTCGGCGGCCGCGATCATCTCGTCACACTGTTCGACGGTACGCGCCATCGGCTTCTCGCAGACGACGTGTCTGCCCGCCTCCAGCGCGGTGACGGTCATCTCCGCGTGCAGGTAGGTCGGTGTGCAGATGTCAACGAGATCAAGCTCCTCGCTTTCGAGCATCTCGTTGATGCACACGTACCGCGCCTGGTCGCTTAGGTCGATCTCCTCCGCCTCGCCGATGTTGCCGCCCACGCTCGGCGCGGTCTCGGCGACACGCTCGGGGTCTTTGTCACAGACCGCCACCAGTTCCACGTTCTCCATGTCGCGGTAGATCATGAAGTGCTGCTGTCCCATGAAGCCCAGTCCGACCAGTCCGACTCGAACCATCGTCGGTCGCTCCTTTCGTAACGGTCCCACATCACGGACACTACGAACTGTCACGTAGTTGTTCGGCAAGCGATGACTCATACCTGCCGCGATATCCTGTCGTTCAATGCAGGACGCGATCCACTGATCCGGGAAGCGAATCTGACGCGCGCTCAGGTTTGCAGTACTTCAGCTACACGATCGACAAGCTCTTGATGATTGATGATCGGTTTTGCGATATACTCCTCCGCGCCACTCTCTTCAAGCAATCGGATGCGATCCCCTCTCATGGCGTGGGCGGTCATGAGGATCACAGGGGGCCTGCGGTCGGAGCAGCGTTCATCGAGATTTCGAGTCAGGCGGACACCGTCCACCGCCTCTCCCTCCACCTGAGTATTCACGAGCGAGACATCCATCACAACTGCGTCGAAGTCGCCGGATGCGCACCGCCGCAACACCTCATCGCCATCCTCGAGAATCGTTACCTCATGTCCGGCCATCCGCGACAGCACACGCTCGGCAACACGCGCATTAGTCGGATCATCCTCAACGATCAATATGTGCGCTATACTGCGTCATCCTCTCGTACTATGCCGCGTTCGAACGCGGCGTGTGAGCATGGTCCACGTCCAAATTGCCTCTGGGCACTTCAAGAAATCGTTCGACCAGCGCGTGGAAGCGGGAGGGTTCCGCAAGTACTTCATGCTTGGTGAGCAACCTGGTACAGCCGCCACCAGCAAGCAACATGCGCTGCTCGAGGTTCTCCGGCGTCGGGTAGGCGGTCACGACCAGCACGGGCAGATCAACCGTGGTGCGGTCATGCCGCAGTTGCCGCAGGACCTCGAAGCCGTCAGTCCCCGGCATTCGCAGGTCGAGCAGCAGCAGGTCGACCTCCTCACCGTGCTCTTCAAGGTATTGCAGGCACTCCAGACCATCGGGTACGTGGTGAAGCTGATAACCGTGCCCCGCCAGCATCCGAGCGACGATCCGTCGGAAAGCGCCGTCGTCATCGGCCAGCAGAATGCGCATCGGCGTGGCGCGGTCGCCGTTGACGACTATGCGATCGATATAGGCCTCAAGCTCCTCGCTCACATCCGTCTTGTCCAGCACTTCGACCTGACCGGGCAGGTGCTCCGTCCCTATCTTCCGGCTGATTACATCCGTCTCTCCGGTCACCAGAATCATCGCGGTTTGCCGCAGACGCTCGTTCTTCTGCAGTTCCACCAGCAGATCCCAGCCGGTGTTGAGATGCGCTCCCTCCCGCGCGGGAAGACTGTAATCCACCGTAATCACTGACGGGACACAGGTCTCAAGTTGCTCGAGAGCGCTGAGTGCGTCGTCAGCCGTCGCCGCCCACGCCGGCGCGAATCCAAGCTTCGCGAGCAGTTCGCACAGATACTCGCGGTAGCGGGGATCGTCCTCCACCACCAGCGCGATAGCGTCCTCGTCACAAACCGCGTCGGGAACCGCGAACGCCGGGCGATCCGGGTCGAAACGGACATCGCCACGATGCAGAGGAGCGGTGAAGCAGAAGGTTGCCCCTCTCCCTTCACCCTCGCTCTCGGCGGTGATTGCTCCACCCATCATCTCCACGATCCGCTGACTGATGGCGAGGCCCAGACCGGAACCGCCACGTTTCCTGGTGGTTGAGCCGTCCCCCTGCACGAACTTCTCGAATATTGTGTCCAGCTTCTCCGGAGCGATCCCGATCCCCGTGTCGGTGATCTCAAACTGGATCATGCCTTCCTGATGGCAGGCCGACACATGCACGTCAACGCGCCGATTCTCCGGGGTGAACTTGACCGCGTTGCCCACGAGGTTAACCACTACCTGCTTGAGACGGTCCTCATCACACCATGCCACGAGATCGTCCTCGACCGGGTCGAAGACCAACTCGATGTTCTTCTGGTCTGCCTGTACTCGAAGAACGCTATGAACCTCGGCAAGCACCGAGGCGACGCACACTTCCTCGGGATCGACACGCAGCTTGCCCGCCTCCATCCTGGCGATATCCAGCACGTCGTTGATCAGCCTCAAAAGATGTTCGGCGCTCTCATGTGCGCCGATGATGAACTCGCGTTCCTCCTCTCGGTCGTCGCAGAGGTCGTTGAGTACAAGCTGCAGGTAGCCGATGATGCCGTTGAGCGGGGTGCGTATCTCGTGCGAGGTGTTTGCAAGGAACTCGCTCTTGAGATTGTTCGCCTCCTCTGCCTCCCGGCGGGCCGCTTCGAGATCGCGGTTCAGACCACGGAGGTCGAGTAACGCCTGCTCGCGCTCTTTCAACACCTGTTGACGTTCCTCTTCAACTCTGATCGCAGCCGCGATGATCCCAATCAGCCGCTCGTCCTCCTCGGTGGCCTCGCGATCATCGCGGAAGAAGGTGCAGACACAGCCGACAGTACCGGCATGGGAGCGCACCGCCTTCCCTAAGTAGCTCACGGCGCCGAAGTCGCGCACGTTCGGGTCCGCGTCGGCGAAAGGTGAGGCGGGCAGTTCCGTCAGCGCCACCACGTCTGAGCCGCCCGCGGCCACGACGTGCTCGCAGATCAGGCCGGTCGGATCCTCCGGTGGCCTCAGGCCCTCGGGCAGATGCCAGCAGGCCACGCCCCGAAGCCTCCGGTCGTCCAACCGCACGTAGGCCGCCCAGTCGGCGTCCAATACCTCGCCGCACAACTCAATCAGCCGCCCTATGTTCTCCATCGGGTCGGCGGTGAAACCGAGGAAGCATTCATTCACCTGGCGCAGAAGCTGCTCCATCTGCTTCTGAGCGGTTATATCGGTTGTCGCCGCCAGGATCCGATCCACGCCATTGATGGTCGCACGTACCAGATGTACCTGTTCCCAGAATAGCTCTCCGTCGGCTCTGCGATTCAGCCACTCGAACTGCCGGGATCCCTCTCGGGCCGCCTCATCCATCAACCTCAGCGCATCCTCGAATGAGTAAGGCGGATCGAGCCAGAAGTCATTCATCTGTAACTCCTGAATTGATGAGAAGCCGTAGCCTGCGATTGCCCTGCGATTCGCGTCCACAATCTCTCCGGTCTCGATGTCGTGGACAATCAGCGAAGTCGGACAGGCCTTGAAGAGACTCTCGTACATCTCCTTGCTCTCCCGCAGCTTCTCCTCCGCCAGCTTCCTCTCAGTGACGTCCCGAGCGATGGAGAGCAGGGTCGGCTGACCATCCAGCTCAAACAGATGAGAGCTGACCTCCACTGG
The DNA here is from genome assembly GCA_003566775.1 of candidate division WS1 bacterium. Lineage (GTDB taxonomy): Bacteria > Armatimonadota > Zipacnadia > Zipacnadales > UBA5352 > UBA5352. Next base: position 6,956 of record PXBW01000102.1, on the reverse strand, counting down.
AATCTTCCGCCCCGTGCGGGTGACATGCACCGTCTCATCGATGACATTCTCCCCTGCTTCCAGGCGGGAAAGCAGCCTGGGTACCGCTTGCCACTGACCGGGCGCTTCTATATCCGCCAGGGACATTCCGAGCAGTTCCTCGCGACTGTACCCGAGCATCTCACATGCCACATCGTTGACCGCGGTAAAGCTGCCGGGCACTCCTTCAGCAGGCAGCGGCTGCACGTACATCGCGTCATTCGCCCTGTTGAATAGCAACCGGTAACGGCTTTCGCTGGCTCGAAGCGCCTCCGCCGCCAGCTTCCGTTCCGTGATGTCTCGCTGCACGCCGAAGTGTCCGGTAATTCGTCCCTCGTCATCGTAAAGGCAGATGTAATCGCCCTCGATCCACATCTGCGTACCGTCAACCCGCCTTTCGTCCGTCTCCACCTTCAAGCGTCCATGGTCAAACAGGGCACGCCAGATTTCGCGCCCATGCTTCAGGTCGTGGGAGAAGAGATCTGCCGGGGTCATTCCTACGAATTCTTCCTCGGTTGCTTCGTACTGCTGAAGCATTGCCTGGTTAACTCGGGTCATCCGCTGGTGACCAAAAGCGTAGTCAAGCGCAGCTTCCTTATCGGTATCCTCGTGCCACTCGATTGGCTCATCAAGCATCATAAAGAAGCATCCACTCAGATGCTGAGAGAAGAACAGACTCAGGCGCTGTTCGCTTTCCCGTAGCTCCTCTTCCGCCTGTCTTGACTGGGTTATGTCGTAATTCACGCCCACTACCCTTGTGGCGCGTCCGCGCTCATCGCGGCTTACGAACGCTGCGCCGGCCAGATAGCGCACCTCGCCGTCCTCTCTAACTATGGGGAAATCAACTGAGAACTCACGCTCACCTTCAAGTGCTGCCTCAAACTCCGCACCTACCTCGGGCAAAGCCTCTGGTAACACACAGTTTGCCCAGTCTTCAAATGTACTGCCGAAGTCCTCGGGATCGACTCCGTACATTTCGAACATGTTCTCGTCCCACTGGAGATGATTCTCCGCGACATCATAGTCCCAAATGCCGATCCCGGTACCAGCGGTTGCCAGGGCCAGCCTTTCCTCGCTTTCGCGCAACGCCTCTTCAGTCTGCTTGCGCTCGGTTATGTCTCTTGAAACGCCAACGAAGTACAGAAAAGAGCCATCGTCGGCGAAGACAGGCGTGATGTTTCCTTCATGCCATCGCCAGGTTCCGTCGGCGTGTTTGACCCGATACTGAGGCCCGGGCAATGCCTCCGCGGCATCAAGTACCCGCGACATGTAGCCCTCGCACTTGGCGACATCATCCGGATGCACGAATGGCTGGAAACGTCTGCGCGCCATGTAGGCGGGTTCATAACCGAGGATAGCCTCCCAGGAGGGGGACACATATGAGAAGACCCCGTTGGATTGCACCATCCAGATCAGGTCCTGAGAGTGATGAACCAGGAAGCGGAAGCGTTCCTCGCTTTGCGCCAGCGCCTCGTCTGCCTCCTTGCGTTCGGTTATGTCGATAATCGCTCCGTCCAGCCAGAGAACCTCGTCGTTCTCATCGAACGACGCTCTTCCTCTCTCCGCGACCCAGTGCACGCGCTCCTGCGAATCGACAATGCGGTACTCCAGGTCGAAGGATTCCCGCCTGTGATTGGCTTCGGCAATGGCGTTTTCGACCATCTGCCTGTCGTCAGGATGAATAAGGCTTGCGTACGAGCGTGGACCATCGGCGAGGAAATCTGACTGAGGGTATCCGCAAATGTCCTCAATGCTGGCGCTGATGAACAGCATCGTCCAGTCACTATCGCAGCGACAGCGATAGATTACACAGGGTGCGTTCTCCAGCATAGTGCGTAATCGTTCCTCACTCCGGGCCCGCGCCTCCTCCGCCTCCTTGCTCTCGGTAATATCCAGCAGAGAAGCCACGGAGGTTGTCGTCCCGCGGATGAGCTCTACCGTGACGAGCGCATGCCTCTCCACCCCTTCGCCGTCGAGATAGGCCATGCCGTAAGAAGACGGTACGTTCTCATCACCGGCCCTCCGCGCCCGATGATAGCTCAGCACACGCTCCACGTCGTGTGGGGCGATGAAGTCTGTGAAGTGTCGTCCCTCCTCGATCTCCTCATCCGAGCAGCCGGTGTGACGGGCGAACTCCTCGTTTGCCAGCAGGATCGTGCCGTCGGCCGCGATCATGCACATTGCCGTGCCCGTGTTCTCGAACACGGTGCGATAGCAGGCCTCGCTCTCCCGCAGAGCACTTTGCATCTCGTTGATCTCCCGGACGATGACCTGCAGTTCAACATGCTCGAAGGCATCGCTCTCTATCGCCCGCCCGTCGCTGACGGATCGCTGCAACTGCTTCTCAAGCTCATTGAACTCGCGTGTGAGCGCCCTGGTCAGCCGATGGCTGATCGACACACTCAACGCGGTCAACAGAGCGATCGCCAGCAGCGTCAGACCCAGCCGAGCGGCAAAGTCCGCGATCATGCTATCACGCCGCCCGGCCATAGCCGCCTCGATGTCGTCGAGATAGACGCCGGTTCCGACAGTCCAGCCCCACTCCGGCACGGCGCGCACGTATGTGAGCTTGGGGACTGGCCTGCCCAGGCTGGGCTTCTGCCATGAGTAGCGCACAAAGCCGCCGCCGGGCTCCCGTGCAGCGGTCATCAGCCGCTCCATGAGCGACGTTCCATCCACCTCGGCCTGTGGGAGCAAGGCCGCAGTCTGTGGATCATCGCGCCCGGGGTGAACCAGCAGCGCGGCCTCGTCGCCGAGCACGAACAGATAGTCGTCACCCTCATCGAGGCCGATGCCTGTGAGGTGCTCGGAGGCTTCACTCCGGGCACGCGCGGTCATCTCGTCCCGACAAACCCGCACCCCGACGACCCAACCCAGCGGCTCGAACTCTCTCACATACGCCAGCATCGGCGTGGGCGTCCCCTCGTCACCGATGGGCGACGACAGGGTGCGGACGAAGCCCGCCCCCCTCTCATCCACGACGCGGAGAATCTCATCCATCGACTGCACGGCGGCGAGCGCCAACAGCGCGTCGGAGTAGGTGTTTCCCTCCTCGATCAGCGAATCTGTGATGATCTGTCTGCCTTCTCGGTCAACGACGAAGAATCGGCCGCTGCCTGAGTGCCAGTAGCCTGGAATCAGAGCCTGAGCGATGACCCGCTCGATCTCCTCGCGCGGCCGGCGTTGATACTGCTCGTAGAGGGATCGCGCAAGGCCGCAGGCCCCGGCAACCCTGCCCTGAAGCTCTCGCATCACCCGGTCCTCAACGGTAGCTTGATGCTGCTCGACTACCGCGACTGCTCGGTCAACCTCGCGGACGATCTCGCGTTTGCGCTCCTGCAGCATCTGCGCACGCAGTTCGCGGCCTTCGCGGCGGTAATGCAGACAGTCCTGTCCAACCCAAAGAAGTGTCAGCACCGCGATCACCAGCGCCGGGACGGCCGTTGCAATCCGGCGAAGCTTCAGAGTGAGTCTTGGGGTATCCTCGTGGCCCATCCGTGCACCCCTTCCCGCGCCCGCACAAGGTGTCACGGATCGCGGAGCGTGTTACACCGTTATCATGCTGCAACCCTGTTGCGTCCCGCATGCTTTGCCTCGTAGAGACGTCTGTCCGCCTCTTCAATCAGCAACCGCACGGCCTCCTCCACGTCGTCAGCCGGTCCGTTCAGGATCGCCACACCAATGCTGACCGTGACCGAGATGAGATCATCTTCCACCTCCACACGTGCCCGCGCTATCCTCCGCCGCACCCGCCGCGCGATCTCCAGCGCGCAATGCGATGAGGTCTGTGGGGCGATCACCACCAACTCCTCGCCACCGTAGCGCGCGACGATGTCCGTGCCCTCCCGCACCTCGCGCTCGATCAGGCGGGCTATCTCACGCAGCACCTGATCACCCGCCTGATGTCCAAAGTGATCGTTCACGCGTTTAAAGTGATCGATATCTATCATCAGCAGCGCCAGCGATTCTTCCTCGCGCAATTCACACAGGTGCCGAGAGAGTTCGCGATCGAAACTGCGGCGATTCATCAGACCGGTAAGCGGATCGTGTTCAGCGGCCGATTGCGCCTCGGCATAAGCCCTCGCCAGTTCCCGCTCGCGCCTTGCAAGTCGCTCGCCGGACCGCACCCGTGCCATCAACTCTTGATGGTTAACCGGCTTGGTCATGTAATCGTCGGCTCCGCTGTCGAGGGCGTGAACGATATCCGACTTCTCAGCACGCGCGGTGATCATGATGGTGTATGCAACCCCACCCGTGATCTCGTTAACTCGGCGACACACCTCTACGCCGTCAACACCGGGCATCATCCAGTCGACGAGCGCCACGTCCACCTCGGGTGTGATCGCCTCCATGGCCTCATAGCCGTTCGCAGCCACCACCGTCTGATAGCCGTTGCGTTCGAGCAAGTGTGTCATGATTTCACGCGACACAGGGTCATCCTCTGCCACGAGCACGACGGTACCGTCGCCCATCGGGCACCTCCGAGTAATATCTGCCCCTCATGGCTTATCATCGGCAGTCGGCGGAGGTACCTGAACAGGGAGCATAGTAGCCTTAGGGCGCGGGTACGGTATTCGTAGCTCGAGCAAAACGTGGGGCGGTCTCACGGGGAAAGCCTGAAGTGTAACAGTCTCACTATCGGCGAAGTTGACCGTACGTGATGGAACAGGCGGATCAGGCGAAATCGTCATCGTCCTCGATTACACGATCTCCTGTGCGGATCTCGTGAATCTTTCGCAGTTCGACACGGGCCCGATCGTAAGAAGCATCGATCGAAAGAGCCCGATAAAGCGTCCTCTCAGCCTCGTAGAACCTGCCGACCTTGCGCAGCAACATGCCGAGGTTGCACCAGTTTCGCGCACTCCGCGGCCGGTACTTCACGGCCTGTTCTGCGGCGGCGAGTGCGTCCTGATAGTTGTGAAGCTCGTAGCGGGCACCGGCCAGCGCCGACCATGCGCCCGCATCATCGGGGTGAGCCTCCAGCCACGGCTCAAGCAGTTCCACCGCGAGCAGCGGCTGACGGCTGCGCACAAAGCCCTTCGCCTCATCGACCGGTGAACCCACTACTGTCACTCCCGATCGCAGATGCTGCAACCGCACTGCCGTCTCACAGCTCATCCTCACTGCAGGTGATCAGGGTGCCTTCCTTCTCCGGCTCGAATGCTGAGCGAATCCATATGCTTACACCGCGCTCACACGCGTATCGCAGCGCCTCTTCCTGTATGATCTGCGGGCACTCTTCCATCGCCAGTAGTTCACCGGCGGCGACGCGGTCAAGCTTGCGGGCCTTCTCACCGTGCATCCGCGGGTCGCAACTGTAGACGCCATCGACGTCCGAGAACATTGTGCATTCCGTCTGACCGAGCGCCGAGGCAAGGGCTACGGCTGTCAGATTCGAGCCGCCGCGTCCGAGAATGGAGACCTGATCGCGGCGTAACTCCTCATCCCAGTAGTAGCCCTGAAAGCCGGCAACAACCGGAACGGTGCCCCCGTCGGTGAGTTCGTGCAAACGGGCGGCATCCACCTGTTCGATCAGGGCATCAACCGGCCCCCCACGGGTGACGATTCCGGCCTCACGCCCTGTTAACGACTGTGCCTTGCACCCCTTCTCCACCAGCGTCATTGCAAGGGCGCTGTTTGCTCTCAACTCGCCCGACATCAGCAGGCGTGCGTATTCTCGCGGATCGGGTTGCGACGAGATCGCAGCCGCCAGATGCTCGAGCTTGTCGGTGGCCCAGTCGAATGCGGATACTACGACCACAGGCACCGTGCCGTTATCACGCAGCGGCATGATGAACTGCCGAGCAACCTCCGAGAGACGACGGGCGCGGGCCGAATTGCGCCGCTGAGCGAGTGCTCGGTAGACTTCGTTGATGCTCTCCATACGGCGGATCTCTTCGAGCAGCCTTCCCTCATCGGGACCGAAGCGATTCCTACCCTGCATTGAGGTACCGCCGAACTTGATGATGGGGATGTCCGTCATGGATCTTCACTCCTCGTAAGTTGCCGCAAGTCGCGGCTATATGTCCCATCAGCATCGGCGGTTCGTCCAGAGAGCTTGCACCACCGATGTGGTGTGGCAAGCGCCCATGTTACACTGAAGTGTTTGCTGGATGCAAGCGCGAATTCGAGCAGGGGTCTGACTCGATTGTGTAGGTTTGGGCTATGCTGCGCGTGCGCAGTGTGAGATAGTCTGATGCTGCCCGCTCCTGACGAGGCACCGCAGTCCGAGCACATGATCGGCGTCCGGCGGCGTTGTGTGGCCCCAGCGCCGCGCTGGGGATCGTTGGGGAACGGCGCCCCTCCCCGGAGGCCGCCTGTGGCGGGTGCTGCCCTCCCCTGCACCTCGCAAACTACGCGAGGTGAGGCGGGAGAGGGGCAACGGTGGACGACATTGGGCGGTTGCTCGTTCAGTGGCCCCGGCGCCCTCCTCATGTTCCAGAAATTGCCGGTAGGTCAAGCTGTGGGATGGTGAGCCAGTGTTGTGGGTCTGGGAGGCCGATGCCTGACGGGTAGCGCTAAGCCAGTTCACTCAGCGTTGCGACCGAGGCTGCCTGTGTCCCCTCATGCCCCCGCAACGCCACAGGATCCACGGCTTTGAGATGGCGCAGAAGCTCTCGCGCGGTCAGTGCCTGCCCGATAGATCCCCAGCACCTCCTCGGCGCCGGTCTGCGCCACCGGCTTGTTGGCAAACAGGGCGTAGCGGCCCAGCGTGGCGTGACAACGGGCGAATTCGCCTCCGCCACCGTCCAGCTCAGCGACGGCTCATCGTCAACCTCCAACTCGATCGTTTTCCCTCGTCTCACGACAATCGGCGCCACAACGACAACGGCTGACGACTCTGTGCCTGAAAGCATGCTTCATCCAATGCGTCTGACCGCGACAGATCGTTCTGAACGCGTCTTTGCTGTGAGTAGTTCAAGCCGTTTCCGTTGTCG
>PXBW01000232.1 GCA_003566775.1 candidate division WS1 bacterium | reverse complement strand
TGACGATCCGGGACGACGCCAGGCTTCAGGTTGAGCGGCGCGAGCTGCCACGGGTTCTCTTCATGTAGAAGAAATGTCGATGGCACGCACATAGTTGCAGGACGCCCTGCAACGGAATCGCCGCAAGATCTCAGCTATCGCGAGTCGTCCGGAGGGGATAGTGCCCTGCGCAGCGTGGGGCGTGAGACGCGAGAAGGCGCTTTCGGGCTTGACCGCTCCGCCGGGCAGGTCCACCATGCCGCTGTCATGGGCTACCACCTGAGAGCGGAGGCCGCGGCGGGGCCGCGGGAGGAGGGGTGCGCAAGGCGTAGCGTGCGCACAGTGCGTACAGGTGTCGGATCTGGCTACAGATACTACAGTCCGGAGCTCGGCAGGTGGATCAATCGGGATCCGATTGCGGAAGATGGTGGGGTGAACTTGCAGGGGTTCGTAGGCAATGGTCCGCTGGGACAGTTCGACATCCATGGGCTCTTCTGGAGATGGATATCTGAAGGTGCAGCATTTGATGACTGGGATGGGTGGAAGGAAGCAGGGATCTTTCCCACCGCAGAGATGATTACGACAATCATAGGCCCGACCGTTGTTACTTGTTACTGGAATTGCTATAAATTGCGAGTCCAACGCGGCCATTGGGAGTACTGCTGGGGCTTGTGGAGGGGACAATCACACTACCGAACACTGCGCCGGACTTGGGAGAAGAGCGCAAGGACTCGGGGAAGGGCGATCTATCATGCACGGACGCATCACTTCTCGATACAATGTCCCCTACCAACAGAGACCTGCCCGTGAGGAGAGCCTAGGAGATTGCGAATTATGAATGGTTTTTTTGCGACAAGGCTACTGTCTGTGACCATCTGGGTATGCTTGCTGCTTCTGGTGGTTATTGAGGGCAGCCAGTTGCGCCACCGACGCACGAGAGCGAACTGGTGCATGTTCGCATCTTCACTCTTCCTCGTGGTTGGGTACTCCTTGTTGCATTTGTCCTTGTCCATCACGGCGTCACGCCAGATTGTGAATGATGACGCTCATATCATTGCTATCAGTGCCAAACCAATCATCGTCACGAACCTAGTCCTTAGTGCCGGAATGCTTGGTGGCGTTCTAGGTCAGTACCTACGGTTGCGAGAAGCAGAGAGAGCCGGCCCGGTGGAGTGAGACCCTACGACTAGCGGGGCCATTTCGGGTGAATCGCGGGGCGGGCCGCGGGGTCTGCACATAGTTGCAGAATGCTCGGACACGGGTGACTCCGCGAGACCGTCGGTGCTGCCGCGCGCCCGATCCAATGCGCCTGCTCCTCGGCCAGAAGCGAGAAGACGCGAGAAGGCGCTTTCCGGCTTGACCGCGCCGCGGGCCGGGTCCATCATACCGCCGCCATGGGCTACCACCGGAGAGCGGAGGCCGCGGCGGGGCCGCGGGCGGAGGGGCGCGCAACTCGCGGTGCGTGCACGCGCCGCACGGGTGTCGGATCTGGCTACAGATACTACAGTCCTGGCTTGGGCGGTGGGTCAATCGGGATCCGATTGAAGAACAGGGCGGGGCGAATGTGAACTCTATCGTGGACAATCAGTCAATCGACAGTATCGACATCCTAGGACTCAGGCGGTGCTGTCTTCGAGATCGTCTGTTCATCAGCTTCGTGTCAATCCGTCCATCAGGGCCCCAATTCAAAGCTGGTGTCATATTCATCATGACAGCCACCTTCCGAAATGATGGCGATTGCTGCGCAGACTGCTGCGAGTTCCGGCAGTTGAACAAATCGTCGGCGTGGGACAGTTGGCAAGGCGATTTTCGCAACGACGACATGGGGGCTGATTGGGATAGGACGCTGCATATGGACATCGGGCCGGAGTCCGAGCATTACCGCAGACGCCGCCTGCCCAATGGGGACATCTACTTTGACAGCTTTGATACCCCGGGCATTCCCATCCTTGGACCCGGCGGAAGAAGAATGAGATGGAGAGTGCGCCAGGAGTTCAAAGCCATGATTGTGGATACTTGCAACTCCGACAATCTCATCGCAGAACGAGAATACGGGTATTCGGCACGTGGTTGGAGTCTTCTGGATGCTCGCAGAGGCTTCACTGTTCAATATGAGGCTTTCAACAAGTGGGGGTTCGACGACTAGAAAATGGCACTCGGCAATTTGGGCTGTGGACAAAGAGTTCTGCTGTGTACGCTGATGACTGTCAGCACACTCACTGGGTGTGCGAGGCCCAGGATGGATAGCTATGCTTATCACGGGATGCCTGATTCTACCGAAGGGATTGTATTGTTCGTTGTCGGACGAGTCGCCTGGCCCGGCTTGCATCAATTGCCCGCCGGTGCAAGTGTTATTGAAGCTATCGCTGCAGCTGGAGGCTATCTTGTTGATGCTGATCCCACCCGGGTTATCCTGGCCAGAGGCAGAGAGATTCGCGAACTCGATTTGCGATCATTCCGTCGTCAACAGGACGATGTGCTCCGTGGCTCGGATGTTATTGTCGTATTCTCATCTGTCACTCAGGAGAAGTAGGGTAAGGCCAACGCGGGGAGGAGGTGGTCTGCACATAGTTGAGAACACTTGTGCGCGAAGGGCTTCGCAAGACCCACCGCCACGACAGCGAGCGCGACGCGCCCTGAGCCGTGGCGCCGCATGGGGCGGTTTCAGGCTTGACCGCTCCGCCGGGCGGGTCCACCATGCCGCCGTCATGGGCTACCCCCGGAGAGCAGAGGCCGCGCCGGGTTCTGGCCCCGGGGTCGGTCCGCACAGGCCCCGGGGTCAGGCCCCGGTGGCCCCGTGGTCGGTCCGCAGATAGTTGCAGAACCCTTCTGCGCGTGAATCTCTGCGAGCCGTCTGCCGCTGCCACCCGCGCGAGGGCGGCGCCGCCTGAGCAGCGCCGCCGTATGAAACGCTTTCAGACTTGACCGCTCGGCTGATCCGTCCCAGCATGCCGCCGTCATGGGCTACCACCTGAGAGCGGAGGCCGCGGCCGGGCCGCGGACGGAGGGGCGCGCAACTCGCAGTGTGCGCATGCCCCGTGCGCGTGTCGGATCTGGCTAGCCACGGTTCAAGGAGATCTCGTCGCTTTGTCTCTTGCCCCGCATTGGAAGCGGTATGGAGGAACTGGAAACGTGAGCCGCCGGAGCCGCATAGCCGACGAGTCCCAGACTGCCGAGTGGAAGCTGTCCTTCGGCGAATGGAAGGA
>PXBW01000053.1 GCA_003566775.1 candidate division WS1 bacterium | reverse complement strand
TCCGGGTGCCGCCTCCACTTCCGTTACTAACAAATTCATTTGAAGGAAGCTCAAAAAATTTTAGCTGTACTTCTTTTTTGTCAGGATCTGCAATGGCTTCTTTTAGAAATGTCCTTAATAGCATAGTGCTGCTGCTGATAGCTTCCATGCTTTATCACATTTTTAAAATCGGTAAAAATCTTTATAATTTGGTCTATGCTTTGGTTTATGCTTATGTCAATTCTCAGAGAAAATGTCATCATAGGTGACATTTTCTCTGAGAAGTTATTAGGTGACAATATCACTGATAAATAGCACACTTTGGTTTATGCTTATTGACAAATTTGTTAATAATTGCTAAATTCATGATAGACAATTACAGTAGCTACTTTTCCTCTCTGCGTAGCGGTCAGGTGGGTAGCTAGTTAGTACAGAAGCGCCCTCTGCGTAGCGGTCGGCGCTTCTTTATTTGCATCTAACAACACCAAAACCATCAATTTCACCATTTACGCTTTTTCTGAATTTATTTTTTACAATTTCATATTTTACAAAATTATCTTTTAGACATAATTCATTTCTTGATATAGGGGTTGCACAAAGATCTGAAAACTGAATACCTGCGATATTGCTATCTTTTTTTAGTTTGATTAATTTGGTAATTCTTCTGTTAATTTTAGAATTTGGTAGATTTATTTCTCCTGGAATTGTTTTGGTGCCATTTCTTATGATATCTTTATATCGGTGCTCCAACTCCTTATCTAAATCATTTCTTCTACTCTCGTAAAAGATAACGCCTTTTTTTTCATCTTGTGCATCATCTAGAAAATATACAAACCTCTCAATTATCCTATCAAAGCAATAATCATAAGGATTGACGGCTTTTTTGCTATATTTATTATAAAGTTCCACTTTATTGATAATTGCACAAATTACACAAAAATTAGTATCTCTAATTGTTTCATTGCAGGCATTATAAAATTTTTCTCTAAATCTAACATTTTGAACAATTTTAAAATCTTTAGCACACCTGGTTATATCTCTAGTATGAAAAATGGTGTAAAAATTATTAAAATATTCTTCTTTTATTTTATGCAAGTTCGTTACTGCGTCTAGATAATTAAGATAACTGGATTTATTATTAAATATACATCCAACAAGAACAAAAATAGGAACGTTATCTAAATTTATATAATTATGATCTCCGGATTCATCTAAAAATAAATAATACATGGAATTTCAGAACCTATTCTCTAGTTTATTTAGCCTTTCCTCAATATCATCCAACCTGCTATTTCTATCAAACTTTTCAAGTATAGCGTGTCTTATAAAGGCTGAAGTTGCGATATGTTTTTCTTTTGCAGCTTTTATTACCTTACCTATTAGTTCTTTCTGGCTCTTTTTAAAAGTATTGTTGATTTTCTACACCGCCTTCACAGAACAAGCTCCCACCAGAAGAGCTCTTCTTGCTGCCATACTGGTTTTATCCTTTGCTACCGTATCAATAAACTCAAACCAGTGAATGTAGTTACTCAAGTATTTGGTAGCTACCCCTTTAAACCTTGCCACCCAATCTTTTAGCCGGCTGTGATAGGAGTTAACATTCTGGATATGGTATATTCCTTTCATAGACCTTCTGCCTTTACTCAGATCAAGGGCCATGTAGTTAAGTTCTCTATCTCTGGCAAAGCTGGAAAAACTGGAGTGCCTGTCAGTTAGCACAATTGACCTTTTAGATATTCTATCTACCAGTATCCTGTCAATTTCATCTGCTGAGGGGCGGCCAAAGGTGGCAACATCAGTTACGGTATGATCGGTCCTGTCCCTAGCTACAAGCACACATACCTGGTCACTGCTTATGCTCCTTTTTTGGGGTTCCCCTCTTTTTCGGGGTTTTCTGTCCAGATTTTTACAACCTTTCTTGGAGGCAAGAAAGAATGGTTCATCTGCTTCTATTATTCCAGAGAGGGCCTTAATCCTCGGTATTTTTTACCATATCCAGCACCTTATGCCTCCAACTGAAGGCGGTGGGGATTGAAATATTTACCGCCTTAGCAGTCTCTTCTAAGGTGGCTCCAGATAGCATAATCTCTGCTGAGGCAAAAAACTTCCCCTTATCATGGATAAAGTTTAAGGCAGTAGAGGTTAGATCGGTAAATGTTTTTCTGCATCTCTTGCACCGGTAACGCTGGCTTTGCCTGTAGGTACCGAATCTAACTACCATGCTGCTTGCGCAGTGGGGGCAGAAGTATCCACCTTTGAAGCGCCTGGCTCTAATCTCAGATATTCTATCACATAGATTGTTCTCCCCTTGCATTTTCATACCGGAAAGTAGTGCGATAATTTCATCCTTTTCTTCCTCTGAGAGGTTTAGCAGCAATTGGTAGAGTTTCTTTTTTGCATCTTTTCCCATACTTTTGCTTTCAAGCATACTAAATTTAAGCCTATATTATCAAACGTATGTTCGTATTTCAACAATACTTTTAAAAAAAGCCAAAAGACACAGAAAATAAGATTAAAGGCCTGCCGCAGACAAAGCATATAAGATGGATGGATATTTATAATTGTTTCATTTCATATGGTCATGCCAGCTATAAAGAGAAATTTTTAATAAAGCAGTTCTTGGATATTTGGAGGTGATTGGATTGTCGGACTTTAAAGGTTTTGACAATGATGATTTTGATTATTTCATTAATCAAATAGATGATTACAAGCCGATAATAAAAGATAAGATTGAAAAATTTGGCTGTAAGGTGTTTGGGGAACTAAAAGATGAAATAAAATCTATTTACTCTGAAAAGTATACAGGTAATATACCCAAAAGCCCAGAGGCTATTTGGTTTGGAATAAGAAAAGATCAAGATAAAAATGATGCATTTAGGCACTGTAATTTCACAATAAATATAAATTCTGACATGATAAGTTTAATGCAGCTATAAGGGATGGTAAATATAAAGACAAGAAACCTATCGGCATACTCTATAGAAAAATCAAAAATAACTTTGACCAATTTTTAGATATATTAAAAACATTTAAGGGTGGTTATTATTTTATGATAAGTGAAAGGCTGCCAAGAAGGGGGAAAAGAATAATGCCAGGAAATGAATATAAGCTGCTGCAATTTTTAGAAAGTTAGCTATATTATATCCTCCCCTTTATCTGCAAACATTCCGGGTTAAATACCTTTGCCCCGTGTCAAATAATTTTTATATGATCCAACCTA
>PXBW01000170.1 GCA_003566775.1 candidate division WS1 bacterium | reverse complement strand
TAGGAACGTCTTCCATTCCTGCACAAGGTAGTCAGGATCAGGATCATCGGGCACAGTAAGGAGCCAAGGCATGGGTTGCGCGGCTTCCCCTATGGGTTCGATCCGAACGAGCAGCAACCCCGTCGTTGTCGGATAGAACAACGTGAACAGCAGATCAGCCAATTCCCTCCTGGACCCCGCCGGAGGGGCGAAACACCAGGATACGAGCTGCTCTCGGTTTACCTCCAGTTGCAGAAGTGGCACGAGGCTCTGAACCCACACCATTGGATCACGGTCTGCTACCGGGGCCGTATGGTCAGGCCGGACGCTTCCGCCGTAGCGAGGCAAGGAAACGGATCGCCGTCGTACCACGCAGCTGCAGCGCTCGTGGAGTGGACAGAGATACTCGGGCGACGAGATTTCGTATCTGCCCTCGACGCGCTGTACGGCAAAGGCGGCCCGTACCAGCGGAAGGAAGAAGAAAGGCGAGTCCCGATTCGACAGACCGTAGGGATCGGCATCCCGGAAGAACAGAGATGTCGCAAACGGCGCAACAAACGTGACGTCACCGATAGACGCATCAGGAGATCTCACTCCTATGTGAGCCCAGAGGATGCGGTCATACGCACCGGGCGTGACCCCGCGCGGCTCCAGGGGGTACATCATCAGCACGGGACGCAGGTGTCGAACCACTCCACTCACGTGGCCCCCGTCTAGCTCCCCCGCATCGTGCTTCCAGGCGTGGGGCCGATAGACCGCATTGACACCGAAGGCCGAAGGGCTAATGCCGTCGCGGGCATCCTCCCGCCGGATGCGATCATGGGAAGCGAGGTAGTCTTCCACCAGTTGACGCTGATGCTCCAGCAGTGGCATCGGCGGAGGGATCCTTCGCTCCCGGACACGGGGGCATGCGGAACAACCAAGTATGATCAGTGCCAATACTTGTATCCGAACCGCTCGTGAAGCAACTCGCATCTACCACTCGCCCTCCCGAAGCTGATTCTCAGGCGCCTCGAAGAACTCCTCCCACCCGGGTGTGTCGTGAGCGGCCTCGGAGACGACAAAGGCTGGCCATGAGGTCGCAAACTCCTGCGAAAACTCAGTCAAGTCGCGATGGCAGGCCAGGCGCGCCAAGCCCCGCGACCGCCCGGTCCATGGCCCCATGTCTCGGAGGCGGTCAAGCCACCGCGCAAACTCGCGGTTTAGGTTGTCGAAATGGAGGCGTTCATGCCTTGCGGTAATGGCAACAGACCGATCCGTCCGCACCCTGCCGTCGCGGTAACGAACCCCGACGCGTACTATTCGCACCTTTCCAGGAAAGCGAAGGCTGAATTCTCCTGCGATCACATGTCGGCAGCGATCCTCCCTGGTAGGCGCGAGAACACAACGTAGATTTCGAACAACCACAGGGTTCGGCAGATGCCCTGCCGCTGGACGCCCATACGTCGTCTGGTCTTGTATTACATGCGGAACATACTCAATTTCTGGATAAGCAGCTGTCGTGTGCGTAATGAGCAGCCCAAGACCATCAACCTGAATCGTCGGACTATTCGCGCAGAAAAGCGCGAGATTCCATCCACCCCGCTCCCCAATCGGATCCCGATTGACCCACCGACCAAGCTCGGGACTGTAGTATCTGTAGCCAGATCCGACACCTGTGCGCCCCGTGCACGCACAACGCGTTGCGCACCCCGTCTCCCGCGGCCCCGCCGCGGCCTCCGCTCTCAGGTGGTAGCCCATGACGGCGGCATGATGGATCGGGCCGGCGGAGCGGTCAAGCGCGAAAGTGCCGGGAAGTGCCCCGGACGGAGGCGAGAATACAGGCTTGCTGTTCCGCGCGACACGGGGCGGGGGGCGCACCAGGTGTCGTGCCGTCATCTTCGGGCGTCGCCGAGCGGCTCAGGGAACATCGAGTATCTGCACATCAAACACGCCGTTGACCCGGAGCTGTCGGAGACCAACGCCCTTGAACGCCGCGACGGCAGCCTCCAGTGCGTCAATACTGAGTTGGACGTCCATGTTGACGTTTGCCGATAGAACGACGTAGCCGGCTCCTTCAGCCCACTCTGCGTACCTCCGAAGATACTCCAATGACGCATCCCTGCCTCTTGCTCGCTCCATCCCATGCCGGACCACGTGCCATGCTATGTCTCCGTCGCTGGCTGCGAGGACAACGGTCGGGTCTTCGGCATGCCGCATCCAATGACGAAAGGGAGCTACATACTCTGCCCGCTGCTGCTGCACGGTGTACTCGGCCAGCTTGCCGACGCCAAAGCCGGAAAGAACGCCGGCGAGAAACCAAGCGCCCCCGCGCACCAGCCAATAGCGCGAGCCTCCCGTCTCCTTTCTCCCATGCGCCGTCATCTCACCAGAGGTGCTCGCGCGCGACCCGACGGATCTCCGCCCAAGCTTCAAGACTAACGGGGTAGTAGCTATCCCACCGTCTCCGCTCAAATCCGGCGCGTGGGCGTCCGTATACCGGGTCGAGGGCGTGGCGTCCTTGATCGTGCGTGAATCGCGAGAGCCTGCGTGTCCAGACACTATCGATCACCCCGGCAATCCTACGGCATGCAGCCCCATCGCGGTAGCACCGATCCTCGTATCCGCGGTGTGCAATGCGAGAAGCAATGTCCTCCGCAAACCAGAAGAATGCCAGCACATGCTTCAATTCGTGCCTGAAGACGTCTCTGAATGTGTCGCCAGTCTCCAGGCCCGCCAAGGTGACATCGTTAAGCACGAGAACGGTCAAGTGTGCATCGATGCGGCAGGTCAGCATGTACTCAAGGGGACACCTCTCCGCGGTCGCCTTCTGGCACACGCAACTACAGGTAATCCTCATCTCAGCAGGATCCGTGTGGCCCGAATGGGTACCCCTGTCCCGGCGGTCAACGTCTATACGCCATGTGAGTTCCGCCATGCCCAAGAAGTCTGAGAGCACGATCGGCGCATTACGCGTATGCGCATATAGGTTCAACCCACCCCGCTCCTCAATCGGGTCCCGATTGATCCACCGCCCCAACTCGGGACTGTAGTATCTGTAGCCAGATCCGACACCCGTGCCGGGCGTGCGCGCATGCCGAGTTGCGCGCCCCTCCACCCGCGGCCCCGACGCGGCCTCCGCTCTCAGGTGGTAGCCCATGACGGGGGGATGGTGGACCTGCCCGGAGGAGCGGTCAAGCGCGAAATGCGCAAAATGCGCTCATGTGCGGACGCGGCTCAGG
>PXBW01000211.1 GCA_003566775.1 candidate division WS1 bacterium | reverse complement strand
CACACGGGGAAGGTGAAGTCAAAGCGATGGCGAATTGCGGTGGAGATTGATCTGATGTATGCATTCTCCGTTCCACACCTCGGCACGATATGGGGGCAGGGATGCGTGGGAACCTCAACCTGGCACAGATCACCCGAGACCGAGGCCTGGAAGCGGGTCCGCGAGCTTTACGGAGATCTTTCACCCGCGCCTGCTGCGGTCACCTCAAGGATCGTCGCAGCCACTGAGCCTGAGACCCGCGCGGCGATGAACGATGCGGCCGTGGCGACCTGTCTCGGCACACTGGTGGAAGGCGTCCAACGCGTGGAGCGGGACGGGTTTCCGGTGCTTATGGGGGATATCGATGCCGGAGCCGAACCGGTGGCGGTACAACTGGCGTCGAGGCTCAGAGGTCATGCTGAGCGCTCGATCGTAGAGCAGGGATTGGCTTCACGTTTCGGTGACCTCGCCCTCGACGCCATCGCAACAACGGCACTTGCACTGACCGCTCCTGCTGAAGATGAGCAGCATGTGCCTGAACTGCCCCTGCCGATCGTTGCAGACAATATTGCGCGACACGGCCGCACCGGCCATCTGCACGGGATCGCTTCCCTGTTCGTTCGCCACGATCTCGATACCGTCTTTCGCTACTTCGTCTCACGCGATCTTCCCGACTTCATTGGAGGCGAGGGGCTCCCGTCCGTCACCGAGGCGGATGAACTGCAGGATGGGGTAACGGCGCATCTCCGGCGAGTCTGTGAGAAGCTCGATCTTAGTGGGCATGAGCCTCTCCTCGCGGAGGTCATCGATCTGTCCCCGCGGGAGCGAGTGCGTCACCTCTCGCCTGTAATGGCGGACGGCATAGCGCAGGGTCTCGACCTTCTCGGCGGGGAGGATGCATGAGAAGGCTCTTCCGCGTTGTGGTGGTTCAGGAGCCACTATCAGAGGTACAGGATCGATGTGAATCTGTTGCCGATGCGGACCTGCTGCTGTCGTGGCGCGGTGAGCAGGCGAACGTGAGCGTTGATCTGATGCATCTGCTGATGTGCGCGCGACACCCGCTGTGCGACGCTGTGCACGACCTCTTGGACATAGCCATCGCTCTCTTCATCGCGGACATCGCCATTCCTCGTGGCAGAAACGAGGCGTGGCCGCGAGATATCTCACTGAAGGTGCCCGTGGTCGAGATCGAAGCCTGGGAGAGCGTTTCTCCTCTCCTCGACCGGCTGCTCTTCGATCTGACCCGAGATCGAATCTGCGTTGAGTTCTATCCGACGCCCGGATTGGCCTACCGTCAGATACACGGAGAGTCCGGGGCTTCAGCGGACTGCGTCAGCATGCTCTCGGGTGGACTTGACTCGCTCGCGGGAGCCGTCATGTTGCAGGAGGCCGGACGGATTCCAGTTTACAGCATGCACTACTCGGGCAATCCGAGGGCGAGATCCGCCCAGCAGCGCGCTTTGCAGACCATAGATCTGCAGTGGTCGGGAGGCGGCATGGGCTGTCCCTGTGTTGTTGAGCCGAATGCCCGTGGGCACCGCGCTCTGCACTTCCCGTGCGCGGAGGAGCGCGAGCCATCGCGGCGCATGAGGTCGCTGCTGTTCATGGCCATCGCTCTGGCGACCGCCGAGGCCGCCGGGGTCGATGAGGTCTTCATGTGCGAGAATGGGGTGCTCACCGCGGCCCTGCCTCTGGCGCCGTCGCGAGCAGGCAGTCTTTCCACCCACTCAACCCATCCGATGGTAATCCGACAGATGAATCTGATCGCCGAGAGGCTCGGCCTGCGGGCGCAGATAAGCAATCCGTTCGTCTATCAGACGAAGGGAGAACTACTGAGAGACGTACTCGCTCCGCGTCTGTCTATCGCCGAGATTCAGAGCACCGTGTCCTGCTGGATGACCGGACGGGCGCAGAGACAGTGTGGGGGTTGCATCCCCTGTCTGCTGCGTCGCCTGAGCATGGGATGGGCAGGCTTGCCGGAGGAGGCGTACATGATTCAACTGCTCGAGAAGCCCTGCGACTATGTCGGCACGCATGCGTACGGGAATCTGATGGATCTGCTGCGCCAGATCAGACGGTTCTCGACGCAGACGGACGCGGAGTTGCTGGCATCACAGCCGGGGTTGCTGTCACTACAGGAGACCGGGGTTGACTTCGCAGAGGTCATCGCCATGTTCCGCCGGCACGCGGAGCAGTCGATGAGCGTAGTGCAGCGGCGCTATCCCGCAGCGGCAGACCTCATCGACTGAGGGGCGCAGTCTCGCGACCGCGCCCCTCAGTGTAACTCGCGTTTCGGAACTACCGGTCTTCAGTCCAGGCGACGAGAGTACATTCTGTACTCGATCACCGGTTCAAAGCCCGCGTTCTCGTACATGCGCCGTGCGGGAGCGTGTCCTTCATTCAGGCCGGTGCCCACGCATGCGATCTCCATTCCCTCCTGACGGAAGATCTCCAGTGCGCGGTCGAGTTGCATTCCGCCGATTCCCTCACCCTGAAAGCGGGGGTCAACTGCATTGTAGTGGATCGACCCCACGCCGCGGTTGCGATCCACGGCGTAACTGATGAAGCCAGCTATCTCGCCGTCGATCTCAGTTACGAGAATCGAGGCGATCTCGTTCCAGAGACGAGACATCACCTTCGGGACCAACCACCGGTCCCAGCGCTCGTCACCGACACTGCCGTACTTCTCCTCAAGTGCGAAGTCCGAGCCGATGGCCCAGACCTTCTGCACGATCTGTTGAAGCTGCGGCACATCATCGAGCGTCGCCGATCTCATCCGCGGTGTCAACGCGATCCCTCCGTTTGATGCTACTCCACCAGGTCGGTGGGCTCCAACTCGTGCTCGACGCGTGCATTCTCCATGATCTCCGAGCGCTTCTGGTTGATCAGTCGCATCATCTTCTGCTGATGGATGCGCTCGCGGAGTTGCTCCTCGACGTCTTCGAACTCAGGCGTGCCCGCGGGGACGTGGTTGTCGCGGCGGATGATGTGATAGCCCCTTTGCGACTGCACCGGGTCTGAAAGCTCCTGATCCTCCTCGAGCGCGAAAGCCGCTCGCTGGAACGGTGAGTCGCCACGAGTGATCGGTCCCATCTCTCCGCCGCTGTCCCTCGTGTGTGGATCGATAGAATGCTCTCTTGCCGCCTCCTCGAAGGCCTTGCCTCCGATGATCTCGGCGCGGATGCTCGCCGCTTCCTCACGGCTCGTGACGCAGATATGGCTCACGTACATCCTCTCGGGCTGCT
>PXBW01000206.1 GCA_003566775.1 candidate division WS1 bacterium | reverse complement strand
CTCACCGGTCTCCTATCTGTATCTGAATCGCGGCCTGCTCGATTACGGCAGACAGATGATGGCAGAATCGGTCACGCCGCTCGTGGTGGATGAATACTTCCACGAGAAGGCGACGATAGGATACTATGATGGTCGCGCCGAGGCCGTCGAAAAACCACTTTGGCTGCACTACCGCAACCGCCAGTGGGGCATCCGACGCAACCTCAATCGGCCCGAATCATTCGCATATGAGCCTATTCCAGGCTCTGCCACCGGGCGAGTGGACCGTGCACCCGATATTGACCGCACACAGCTTCACGTGTGGCCACGCTTCTGAGCCGCGCCGCTGCGTTTACGTGCATTCTCTCCTCGAAGGAGCAACTTCGTGACTAATCCCTGCAGGCGAATAGCCATTCTTGGATCCACCGGCTCGATCGGCGAGCAGACCCTTGAGATGGTCCGCGCCCATCCAGATCGGCTCCGCGTCACCGCTCTCGCCGCCGGGCGCAATGCAGAACGTCTGATGAAGCAGGCGGAAGAGTTCAACGTGGATCTTCTCTCTCTGGCCGACGCAGATGCGAACCCGGGGCTTCAGGGGACGGGAAGGGAACTTTTGACAGGTTCCGAGGGGATCTGCGAACTGGTAAGACGAGCCGAAGCAGACCTCGTGATCGGCGCAATCTCGGGGGTTGCAGGTCTGCGACCGCTGCTGGTGGCAGTCGAAGCGGGCATGGACTGTGCGCTCGCCAATAAGGAGCCACTGGTCGCCGCGGGCGAGATCGTCACCGAAGCGGCGCGGCAGAGCGATGCGGCGCTGCTTCCGATCGACAGCGAGATCTCAGCAATCTTCCAGTGTCTGCGCGGCGAGCGTACCGAGGAGATCGAGAAGGTGCTGCTGACTGCCTCAGGCGGACCTTTCTCCACACTATCGGAGGACGAGTTACAGCAGGTGACCCCCGAGCGCGCGCTGGATCATCCGACCTGGAAGATGGGTCGAAAGGTGACGATCGATTCCGCGACACTCGCCAACAAGGGCTTCGAGATCTTCGAGATACACTGGCTGTTCGGCGTCGATGTGCGTCAGATCGAGGTAGTGATACATCACCAGAGCATCATCCACTCAATGGTGCAGTTTCAGGACGGCTCAGTAATGGCCCAGATGGGGCCGCCTGACATGCGCATGCCGATCCAGTTCGCGATCTTCTATCCCGAGCGCGTCGCCAACGATCTCCCCCGCATGTCCCTCGCCGAGATGGGGCAACTCACCTTCGCCGAGCCGGACACCACGCGCTTCCCGTGCCTGCGGCTCGCGTTCTCGGCCGCACGTGCCGGACGCAGCTATCCGGCGGTGCTCAACGCGGCGGACGAGGTCGCGGTCGGGGCGTTCCTCGACGGACGCATAGGCTTCTCCCGCATCCCGGAGTTGATTGAACGAGCGCTCGAGGAGCACCAGGCTTTCGATCTCGACACCCTCGGTGAAGTTGAGGACGCCGACGCCTGGGCACGATCATACGTGAATGACCTTCTCTGAGCCGGAGCCCGCCGTGCAGGCGCAGGCTTCACTCTGAAGGGCTTGCCATCTGGCGTTGTGCGCGGTAAAATGCATATAGTGCACCCGTGGCCCCGGAGGGAGGCCACGGGGCATTAACTGCATGGGAGTGTATTCATAGATGCTGGAAACTATCGGTGGAGCCTTCACCGGAATCATCGCCATAATTATCGTGTTGGGCGCCTGCGTGTTCTTCCACGAACTCGGCCACTTCGCCGTCGCGAAGATCATTGGGATGAGAGTGCACGAGTTCGCCATGGGCTTCGGCTATCGCCTGCTCGGCTTCACGATAGGTGAGACCGACTATCGGGTGAATCTGGTGCCCCTGGGCGGGTATGTCCGCATCGCGGGGATGGAGCCCGGCGCAGAACCGGAGGAACGCGGCTTCTACATGTATCCGCGCTGGAAGGGAGCGACCGTACTTCTGGCCGGCTCATTCATGAATGTGGTACTGGCGGCGCTGGCTTTCATCGCGGTCGCGCTGGCAGCGGGACTGCCGGTCTTCCCCGGCAACCGGGTCGAGATCACCAGAGTCATCCCAAACAGCCCCGCAAGAGAGGCAGGCATCCGGGCGGGCGATGAGATCATTGCGATCGACGGGATGAAGCATAGCCTGCTCATCGCAGATGTTGAACCGGATGGCGTTGCTCAAGAGTTGAACCTCTCTCGCTATGACCGTTTCCATCGCATCAACGGAGATGAGGTCGACACCGTTCTGGATCTCGTCCAGGCCATGATCGAAGGATATCCCGTCGCTGAGGCCGACATGGTGCGCTTTAGCGAAGACGGTGCGCCCGAGGCAAGAGAGACAGTTGCGCTGCATATGCCCGACGACTTGCCATCGGAAGTGTCCGCGGCCGAGGCCGGGCCTCTGCTGGAGGACGCGCTCGACCTCACCCTGGTGCGAATGGGCACCCAGGAAGCGCTGGCTTACATCTCGGCTCGGCCCGAGCAGGAGATCACGCTGACCATTCTCCGTGACGGAGATCAGATGGAGCTTTCGGTTGTTCCCGCGCAGGAGTGGGCCCGCGTGCCGGTGCAGGAGAACGGCAGGATGACCAGCGCTCATCAGCAGGTGGGGCGCATCGGTGTCGTGCTCGGGGCCCCGACGCGGCCCGCAGGCGGCCTTGAAGCTGTCTCTCACGGAATCCGCGGCTCTGTCGGCGCGGTCGCTATGGTGGTCGAGGGTATAGCGATGATGATTCGGAGGCAGGTCGCCCTCGAGGCCGCGGGGCCGGTCGGGATAGCTGCAATGACGGCGGATCGGGCGCGAATCGGCTGGACAGCGGTCGCATCACTGGGCGGCATCATAAGCGCGAACCTGGCCGTGATCAATCTTTTCCCGATACCGCCCTTCGATGGCTTCCGCATCGTGCTGCTGGGCGTCGAGGGGGTACTGCGCCGCAGAGTCAGCGAGCGCGTCGAACTGGGACTGACAATCGCCGGAGTCGCGCTGCTGCTCGGCCTCTTTCTGATTATCACCTTCCGCGACATCTTCCACCTCGTGCTCTTCCAGACGCCATGAGGAGGTCTACGTGATCGCGTCCGTTTCCGACAGCGAAAGCTCCACGTGGCCGAGACGCAGCACGCGCCCCGTGCAGGTGGGAGAGGTAACCATCGGTGGCGGGGCGCCTGTAAGCGTGCAGACCATGACGAAGACGAGTACGCCCGACGTTCCGGCGACCCTCAGGCAGATTCGGCGGGCCGCAGCGGCG
>PXBW01000269.1 GCA_003566775.1 candidate division WS1 bacterium | reverse complement strand
TTGCGGAGAGCCCCTGCCGGTGGTTCAACTACGGCGGCAACGTAAGCCCGGAGATCGTCGGCGAGGCACGCTTCCGCGAGTATTATGTGCCCAACTACGAGGAGTTCGCCGAGGTGCTGCACGCGGCGGGCAAGCGGGTGGGCGTTCACTTCGACGCGAACACGCGGATCATCGCCGACGCGATAGCGGAGACCTCGCTGGATTACATCGAAGCCTTCACGCCCGCGCCTGACACCGACATGTCCGTGGCTGATGCGCGGGCAGCATGGGCGGACAAGGCGCTCTGGATCAACTACCCGTCCTCTGTCTTCCTGCGCGGCGATGAAGAGATGGAGCAGGTCACGATTGAGATGCTGCAGGAGGCCGCGCCGGGCAACGGCTTCCTGATTGGCATCACCGAGGACATGCCGCCGGACCGCTGGATCGACGGGTGCATGACGATCAACCGCGCCGTTCAGGAGCATGGACGGCTGCCGATCACCACCGACTGAGAGACCGGGAGGAAAGACAGATGACAGTGCTGCTGCTTGTGCCGTGGCTCGCCGTCGCGGGGGATGTTCGCGCGGAGTTCCAGCCCATCGAGGACGATCCCGAACTGCCGCGCGTGCTTCTGATCGGAGACTCGATCTCGGTGGGATACACGCTGCCGGTGCGCGAGCTTCTCGCCGATGAGGCGAACGTTCATCGCGCGCCGGAGAACTGCGGCCCCACCAGTCGGGGCGTGGAGGGCATCGACGGGTGGCTGGGCGAGGGTGACTGGGATGTGATTCACTTCAACTTCGGCCTGCATGATCTCAGGATCATGGAGGATGGCCAGCACCAGGTGTCGATCGAGCAGTACGAGGCGAACCTCGAGACGATCGTTGCGCACCTGAGACGGAGCGGTGCGGAGCTTGTCTGGGCATCCACCACGCCGGTGCCCGATCCGGTCGGCGGCCCGACGAGGAACTCTGAGGATGTAGTCCGATACAACGCGGTCGCCGAGGCGGTGATGCGCGCACATTCAATCGCAATAGACGATCTCTATGATTTTGCGCTACCGCAACTCGGCGACATTCAACGTCCGGAGAACGTGCACTTCACCGAAGACGGCTCGAAAGTGCTCGCCCGTCAGGTGGCGGAGAGCATCAGGCAGGCGCTTGCGGTGCGGTAGGGTAGGGGCATGAGTCTTGATTTCCGGTGCGGAGGCATCTGTCTGATCTCATGAATGCCCTGCCGCATGCGTGCCGAGAGCGGGAGGCGGCGACTGGTGGAGGGGCCGCACGAGCCCACCGACGAGCTTGCGAGGAGGTGGGCGAGGCCGGCCCATCGGTCTTCGCATGGCGATTGCCCCATCGCTTTGCTCGGGCGAACGACCGCAGAGGGCCGACCTCGGGCTCCGGTTCGCCTGGCTCACCATCGCCCTCGTGCGGCCCCTCCATCTCTCCGCACCGGACACCGGCAGCGGAGGAGGTGCCCTGTCCGAAGTATCTCCCTGCTACCAGCAACCCAGTAATCCAGGCAAGCACCTTGGGGTAGCGTGCCGGTTGCCAGCAGATCGTTTCATTGCCATTGCAGGTTCGCGGGACACTTCGGGCGAAGAACGCATTCCGACGGCAACATGAGATACCGCCAAGGAGTGCATCACGATGTCTGTAAAGATTGGTTTCGTCGGAGCGGGCGGAAATGCCCGCGGACACATGGGAAGACTGAGCGAGGTAGAGAGCGCGGAGATCGTGGCCATCTGCGACGTGGCGGAGGAGGCGGCAAGGAGCGCGACCGAGGAGTTCGGCGGCACAGCCTACACCGACCACCACGAGATGCTCGACAAAGTGCAGATGGATGCACTTTACGTCTCGGTGCCGCCCTTCGCACATACCGACGCGGAGTTGCTGGCTGCGGAGGCGGGTCTGCACCTGTTCGTCGAAAAGCCTGTGGTGCTGGATATGGACCAGGGGCTGGAGATCCTCGAGGCGATCCAGAGCGCCGGCATCCTGTCCTCGGTAGGGTACCAGCTTCGCCTGCTGGACACGGTGCAGCGGGTCAAGAGCTATCTCGCCGATCGCACCGTAGCGATGATCAGTTCGCACCGCTGGGGCGGGCTACCGTCACAGACGTGGTGGCGTGTGATGGATCAGTCCGGTGGACAACTTCACGAGCAGACCACGCACCAGGTGGACCTGATGCGGTACATGACCGGCCATGAGATCGTCGAGGTTGTCGCCCGCTACGATCTGCTCACCATGGATGACGTGGAGGGCCTTACAATCCCGGACAGCCAGGCCGCCATGTTCACATTCGACAACGGAACCGTGGCTACGGTCACGACGAGTCCGATGATGACGCAGGGTGGCGGAAAGAGCGACATTAGCCTGCTGCTGCGCGATCGCATCATCGCATGGTCATCGAGCGCGGTTACGATCAGCGGGGAACCCGCGCCCGAGCTTGAGGGAGAGCCCGAGGAGCGGCCCAACATCGACGAGACCTTTGTCGCCGCCATCGAGGCGGACGATCAGTCGATGATCCCCTGCTCTTACGAGGACGGGCTGCGCACCGCTGATGTGACGCTCGCCGCCAACGAATCCGCGAAGACGGGCGAGCCGGTCAAGCCGCGTATGGCGTAGACCATCCAGACGGCGCCTGATGCTGCGGAGCCCCACCGGATGAGCGATCCGAGGGGGCTTCTTCGCATGTGTGAGAAGATGCGCGATCGAAGCGAAACAATGATCGGTCGCGTCCTGCCTCGGTGATTTCATGGGAGGAGAAGTCGCCTGCTCAGTGGAAATGTCGCCTGCGAGGCTATCTGCCGCAAGGAACCGGGTGAGTAACCCCATATGACGCGCGCACAGAGGATGTTCTGCGAGTTGCTGATCGTGGTGGGGCTGCTCGCCGCCATCTGGGTGGCGGTGGGCAGGGTCATGGTAGAGCAGATGAACAACACTGTTGGCATGGCGGTGGACTGGCGTGAGGTGCAGGAGGTTGCCGCGGCAACCGGTGTCTCGCCACGTCACGCGCTCTTCACGCTGCAATCGGGGGGCGCGACGCATCTCGCGGTGGCGGAACAGTCGCTTGCCGACCTGATCGACCGCGGTGATGTGAAGCTGTTCGCCCGCGGCGATGAGGTGGACATTCTGGCCGCCGATGCCTCGGTGATCCAGCAGCTTGCGCGAGGGCTCAGGGCGCGTTTCCCCGGAAGCTATGAGCTTCAACATGTTGCCGAGAACGAGATCTGGTTGACCGTCCCCGCGGGGGCGGTGCTCGATCGTCGCGTCGGCGCGGGCTATCCGCGGGAGGCGCTCGAGGCGGCGT
>PXBW01000160.1 GCA_003566775.1 candidate division WS1 bacterium | reverse complement strand
GCGATCGTGGTCCTTGAGACAGCAAAAAAACCGGCCACATCTCGCCAGCGGAGAGAACTGCGCGATTGTTCAGCAGTCAGATGATCGCGATCACCACCAGCAACTCGATGAGCGTGAATCCACGTCGTGGGGTAAACATTGGTTCGTCCCTCCTGGTTGTTAGCGCAGGGGAGACGTGATACAATCGGGGTAGTGGGCGTGGCGATTGCCGCGTCTCCGGCCCGTGGCGCGCTGCAACGCGTCACGGGCCTCTTCATGCGCTTTAGTTGGCTGGCTGTTCCCTCACTGCGCTCGCTGTGCCGCTCGGCGATCAATGGTTTCTCATTGCGCAGTCGGGCATGCCAGACTTAGACACGACTAAGTATAGGGGATGTCATCCCATACGTCAAGTGCCTTGGTGAAGATAGTCTGAATCAAGCCAGGGACGCAGCATATCCGGTTGCCGCTCGCGTGGATAGCGCCAGGTCCTGTGAGAGGTTACCTCGTGTCCCCAGAGGCTACGCGTCGTGGTCGAGCATAACGCCGACGGTCTCGTCCATGCGCTCGACGATGGCGTCGATCGCCTCGGACGCGTCGGACATCGCGAAGGTGTGAGTGGTGAATTCGCCGACCCGCAGCCTGCCCTCGCTCATCAGGCGCAGGCACTCGTGCAGGTTACGCTGCGTGCTCCACTGCACGAAGACCGGCGGGTAGTCGGCGCCCTCCTCCCATGCAGGATCGAGGAAGCCCGGGCCGGTCCTTGCGGCGCTGCGCACATCGAGGTTGCCCAGGGCCGCCGCCCACTGATGTCTGAAGCTGAAGCCGCCGACGATCACGATGCGGCCCATCTGATGGGTATCCGGGGAGACCTTCATGCAGTCCACGATCTGCGCGAAAGTTTCGTCGCTGTCGCCCCCGAAGGCGATGAAAGCGCAGTCGATCCCACGTCCGAGGGTGAATTCGCGCGTAGCCGCGACCGGGTCATCGGCCGACGGGTCGAGAGCAAGCTCCGCGCCGCCCTGTGCGGCCGCATCGCGCCGGATAGCGATCGGGTCCCATGCGACCACCCGGGTCCCCGACATTGCAGCGAAGCGGACCGCGAACTGTCCGACGACGCCGAGGCCGACCACCAGCACATCCTCGGAAAGCTCAAGTTCTGCGCGGCGGATCGCATGCATAGCGGTCGCGCCGAGATGCGCGGAGGCCGCTTCCGCATAGCTCACGTTCTCCGGAATCGGCTCGGTCAGGTTGACGCCCACCGCCACGTAGTCCGCGTGATAGGCTCCGACGCCGGGGTAGCGCTCGCGCCCGGACATGCACGCCACACGCCGGCCGACCTCGCGGCTCTCCACTCCCTCGCCCAGCGCGACGATGTCTCCGGCGCACTGGTAGCCGAGTGGCCGCGGCTCCATGTCCTCGCGCGGGTGCCTGCGGTACTCGAACGCCGCGCGTAACTGCGTGCCCTGACTGAACATGGAGGCGCGGGTGCGCACCAGCACATGCCCCGCACGCACCTCGGGCGTCTCTCGCTCGACGACGTGACCCTTTCCATATCCATCGAGCACGAGTATGCGATGGCGGTCGGGTATCTCTGGCATGGGTTATCTCCTCAGATTGGCAGATCAGCAGTGAACTACGGCTGTCCAGTACGCACTCGGGCCTTCCCCGATGGATGAGTTATTCCTCCCGACAACCCTCGCTCTCTCCCAACAACTGTGATGTCGATCACAGACGCGCCCGCTTTCCTTGATGCCAGGAACGATCCAGGAAGGGAGGTCATATCTGCTATGCCACGGATAATGGTCCCGTGCATGCGCACCATCACCTTGCTATCGGACGCCCAACCGCGTACACTTGCGGTATGAAACTCTTCTACGATCTGTCCCTGAAAGAACTCAAGAAATGGCTTGAACAGCACGATGAGCCGGACTATCGCGCCGACCAACTCTTCGAGTGGGCCTATCAGCACAATGCCGGTTCATTCGATGAGATGACGAACCTGCCGAAGGATATTCGTGCGGTACTTGGCGAGGAATTCATCATCGGCCCGCTCGAGCCGGTGGCGGTGGCCGAGGACGAGGATGCGCGCAAGCTGCTGCTGGAGATGCCTGCGGGTGGCGAGGTCGAGTGTGTCGCGATGCGGATGGACGGGTACACCTCCGCATGTCTGTCGAGCCAGATCGGATGTGCGGTGGGGTGCGACCTCTGCGCGTCAGCGATCGGCGGATGCGAGCGCAGTCTCAGCGCAGGGGAGATACTGCTGCAGCTCATCTCGCTGCGCGCGATCGAGGGCTCGATCCGCAATACGGTCTTCATGGGCATGGGTGAGGCATTCTATAACTACGAGGCGGTCTGCGAATCGATCCAGCGCATGACCGACGACCGCACAATGGGAATGTCGGCCTCACGCATCACGGTTTCCACAGCCGGGGTGGTGCCTGCGATCCATCGCTACGCCACTGAGGGGCCGAAGACCGAACTCGCGGTCTCACTGGGATCGGCGGATCAGGAGATACGCGACATGCTGATCCCGGGGATGTCGCGCTGGGATCTCGGCGACCTGATGGCTGCCTGCTACGAGTTCAGCCGCGTGCGCAGGGGGCAGCCGGTAACTTTCGCCTACGTGATGCTCGCGGGGGTGAACGATCAATACCACGACGTGGATCGACTGGCGCGATTGCTTGGGGCGCAGCCGCACCACCTGAACCTGATACCGTACAACGAGGTGCCTGAATGCCCTTACGTGGCACCGGATGAGGAGACCATCGACACGTTCTATCGGCGGTGTCGGGACGCGGGCCTGAATGTGTCGGTGAGGCGATCACGCGGCCAGGCGATTGATGCCGCCTGCGGGCAGTTGCGGCGCGGGACGAGCAGGTAGCCAGAGATGCGACGATGCGGGTGCTCTGCCCGCCTGTACCCTCTCAACTCGATCAGTCATTTCCATGCCATTAAATGCAGATGGCTGGCGGGGCAGGAGTCGAACCTGCACTTAACCGGTCCAGAGCCGGTCGTGTTACCATTACACCACCCGCCAGCATCACTAATAATATATCGTACGCATCGAGGCGCTGTCAAGGGTCCGGACGTGCGTGAATTACCCAGAGATTGCCCGCATAGCGGCGCAGAATTCCCGTGATATGCGCTCCTTTGGACGCAAGGTGGGCTCTCTCTAAGACCCTGCGAACTGCTCCACAGCGTCAGCGACTCTCCGGCCCAGTTCACGCGCCTGTCTGGCATCAATGGATGGGAAACATGCTCGCACCGACCACTCTCCCGTTCCGAAGCTCTCGCCGGGTGTGAGGATGACCTTCCAGTTGCGAGCGAGGTAGACCAGCAGGTCCCACAGATTATGCCGGCGCAGTGCGCTCTCAAGCTGTTCTCCACCACGCGCTCTTGCGACCGCTCCGAGGTCAATGGGCGTGGCGTAGCGACTGCTCGCACCATCCATCCATCCGGGCGTCGGAAGCCCGAGACCGTCGTGCAGTGCCCCGACCCTCTCCATCAGTTCATGCCTGATCCAGTCGAAGTAATCTTCGCTCGTCGGATCGAGCCGGTCGTAGGCCGCGCAGACGCACAGCAGCGCCTGCAGGCTAGTCGAGATCCCGCTCATGTGCGTGAAGCTTACTCCGCGACTCTCCGCAACCATCCGCTCCCCGAACGACATCTCAGCAGGATCGAGCGCACGACGACAGTACCTCGCGTTCATCTCCGCCCGTCGCTCACCGGACGCTCGTTCCAGCAGCCGCTGCGCGACACCCTCGGGGTGTGCCAGCACCACGCCCAGTCGCATCCCCGCCAGTCCGAAATCCTTCGACACACTGTAAACGCCGATCGTGTTTCTCGGCAGGCGCTCGATCTCCGTCTCCACGGAGTAATCGAGAAAGCGTGCATAGACATAGTCCGAGATGATGAGCAGGTCGGGATTCATCCTGACCGCGACCTCAAGCCTGTCCAGTATGTCCTGACATGTGATGATCGGAACGGGATTGCCCGGAGAGACGGTGACCACCATCCGCAGCGATGGATCGAGCAGCTTCTTCAATTCGTCCTCGCTTGCGATCCACTCCGTCTCGGGATCCAGCCTGACCTGCACCACCTCGCAGCCAAGCTGGCACTCGACGAGGTCGCGCAACGGCTCGTAGGTCGGCCAGATGATCGCCGCGCGATCTCCCGGCGAGATGACGCCGTGGCGCGCCAGGGTCATTGCCGCCTGCGCCAGTCCGGTCGTCGCCCCCTCACAGGCGATCACTTCGAATTGCTCGGCGAGATCGCGGTTGTCCCGGAACAGTAGTGGCGCAAGGTAGCGACGCATTATCGGGGCCACGAAGTCGAGTGTCGCGGGGCTCGGGTAGGCGCGACCGGCGACGGCTTCGGCGAACTGATAGACTATCTCGTCACGGGAGTAGTCCAGCAGCAACTCTTCTGCCAGCCAGTCCCACATCTTCATCAGCAGATCGCCCCCTTCGCGCAGCCCCCCATTGCTCGGCACATCCCCGATCAAGGCGGCGAACCGTGCGTGATGCGGCTCCTCACGCTTCAGCGCGATCGCGATTTCGCCATCATCCTCAGGCGTTCCGCATGCACTTGCGGCGTAGAGTCCAAGAGCGTGCCAGGCGTTCATCACCCTGCGGTTCTGCCAATTGGCTGCGCCGCGCGAGGCGTCGAGCACTTCGAGATGGTCGCGGTCGGACTCCGCCAGGTGTTCGAGCAGCATGTTTCGCAGCAAGAAGGGGCTATAGTCGGCAACGCAGGGGTTCATACACATCCTCCAGCATATGTGTGCGACGGAATCGTGCAGCATACTTGGGCGCCGAGATCGTGAGAGCCAAGTGTACCGAGTCGTGCCACTACGGTCAACACGCTCGACCGCAATATCGCGGTCGATAGTTGACGGCCTCTAGGGCTCGTGATATACTAAAAACTGTCGGGGCGTGGCGCAGTTTGGTAGCGCGTACGGTTCGGGTCCGTAAGGTCGCCGGTTCAAATCCGGCCGCCCCGACCATCAAGATCATCTGGACGCATTGAACTCGTCTCATCCGCCCGGTCTCTCGAGGCCGGGTTTTTCCGTGTACGAGCAGGAGTGCGGGGCTCGGCGGCGAAACATGTGGGAGCAATGTGACCGGGAGGATGTCATGACCGAGTTGACCGAACTGCTTGCCGCGATGATCCGACTACCCAGTGTGAACCCCTGTGGGCGTAAGCCGGAGGACCCTTACGAGGGAGAGGCGCGCATGACGGAGTTCGTGCAGTCCTGGTTCGCGGAGCGCGGGATCGAATCTGAGCTTCAAACGGTAATGGATCAGCGCACTAATGTCATCGCGCGCGTGCAGGGTCGTGAGGAGCCGCCGCTGGTGTTCGAGGCGCATCTCGACACTGTATCCGTTGAGGGCATGACGATCCCGCCCTTTGAGCCGCGGATCGAAGAAGGGCGCATCTTCGGGCGAGGCTCCTGTGATGTGAAGGGCGGGCTTGCGGCGATGATGATGGCGCTGGTGCGGGCGGCCGAGGCCGATCCGCCACCACGCAGCCTGGTATTGGTAGCTGCGGTGGATGAGGAGTACCTGCACAGCGGGATTGCTCGCTTTCTAAGAGACAGCGGGCCGATCGCGGGCGCCGTCGTCGGCGAGCCCACCGAACTGCGCGTGGTGATCGCGCACAAGGGCGCTGTGCGCACCCGGATCACCACCCGTGGTGTGAGCGCACACAGTTCAAACCCCGAGCGCGGCGTTAACGCGGTCTATAGGATGGCACGGATCGTGACCGCGCTTGAAGAGTTCGCGGCAGACCTGCATCAGCGACCGCAGCATGGGTTGGTCGGCGGTCCGACGCTTTCGGTTGGCACGATCTCGGGCGGCACGGCGGTGAACGTTGTGCCCGAACTGTGCGAGTGCATGGTTGACCGGCGGCTCATTCCCGGCGAGACGCCCGATGCGGCGTTCGTGGAGATCCGCGACCTTGTGAGTGATCTGCTGGACGAGGACGACGATATTGCCGCCACCCTCAAGGACTGCGCCGTGGAGACCGACCGATCCGAGCAGATTGTGGGCATGGCTCGGGAGGCGGTACGGGAGTACACCGGCGAGGATGAGCCCGAAGGGGTGGCGTACTGCACCGACGGCTGCGACTTCGCGGAGCGAGGCATACCGCTCGTCGTGCTCGGCCCCGGTGATATCGCGCAGGCGCATACCGCTGAGGAGTGGATCGCGATCCAACAGGTGGAGACCGCCGCGCGGATCTACGAGCATATGATGCGCGGCTGAGGCTACGTCTTCGGTGCGGGAGGCAGAGGCGGGCGGTTCTCGGTGCGGATAATCCGCCGGACCCGCCGCATATTGGTCAGATCGTCCGCCTCAGTGCCGGGTGTCTCCATGATGAAGGGGAGATGAATGAGCTTGGGGTGATTGACGATTCGCGCCATCGCCTCACGTCCGATCTCACCTCTACCGATGTGCCAGTGACGATCACGCCCCGACGCGAACGGAAACATCGAGTCGTTCACGTGCAGCAGCGCGAGACGTTCGAGGCCGAAGGACTCATCCATCTGAGTGATGGTGCTCTCAAGGCCGTCCGCGGTGTGTAGCGGTATGCCTGCGGCGAAGGCGTGCGCGGTGTCCACGCAGCAGAGAACTCTCCTGGGAAAGCGCGTTCTGCCGATGATCTCCGCAAGCTGCGCGAAGTCCGCACCGACGATGTTGCCCTGTCCCGCGCTGTTCTCGAGGATAAGCGGAGGACCAGCCGGAACGCGCTCAGATGCGACATCGATGGCCTCCGCCACACGCTTGATGCCGTCGGCGACGTTGCCCTCAGCGCCGACACTGCCGAGGTGAAGTACCACGCCCGCCGCCCGCAGGTTCCGCGCCGCCTCAAGCTCCTCACACAGGTCCGTCAGACTTCTGCAGCGCAACTCTGGATCAGGAGACGAAACGTTCAGCAGATATTTCGCATGGACGAAGTGCGGGCGAATATTTAGCTCTTCGAGCCTGCCGGCGAAGCGCTCGGTCTCAGCCCCTGTGAATCTGCGGCGCGCCCACTGCACAGGCGCGCCTGTGAACATCTGCAACGTGGTGCAGCGACGTATCATGGCCCGTTCGACGCATTCCTCGAAACCGCCCGCGATGGAGACGTGGAAACCGAGGCGCACCGTCAGGGTCCCTCAGTGGCCTGATGTCGCTGTTTCGCGCGGCGGGCGAAGGCACGGTAGGTGAGTTTGCGGTAGAGGAACCATGAGAGGATGAACGCGAGGTACACCGCCATTGCGATAAGAATCGCCGCCGGGAGCCACGCCCACCACGGCCATCCGAGAGCGCTGAGTTGCCGGGCCAGAAGCACCGCGGCAACGAGTGCGAGGACACTACGGATTTTGGCGCGCCAGTTAGTAATCATGAGTATCTTCAGTTCGCCATAAGCACGCGGATTCCCTGCCCCGCCCTGTGAATCACGGGAAAAGCCGCCTCTGCTGTGGCTGACGGCAGGATTCGTCCGCGGAGACGGTCAATAACTGCTCGGGGTTCATCACTTCACCGAGGAGAGCATATGCGCGCGAACTTCCATCTGCTGATTCTCACGGTCATTGCCATTACTCTGGCGCCGGCGATGGCATTCTCGGATCTTGAGGTGCCGCGCTACGCGCACACCGCGACTGCGCTTCCCGACGGCCGGGTGCTGATCTACGGCGGTCTGGGGCCGAACTACGCCTTCATGCTCGGCACCGAGATGCGCGAGCCGGACGGAAGCTTCATCCGCGGGCCGCGCAATCACCGCGCTCGGGCGTTTCACACGGCTACTCTGCTGGATGACGGCACGGTGCTGATCGCGGGAGGTTTCATATTGCCCTACTCTACCGCGCGCACCGCCGAGGTCTTTGAGGGCGGCCGATTCTCTTTTCTGCCGACGCGGATGTCCGCGCCGCGGGAGTTGCACACCGCGACACTGCTCGAGGACGGCCGGGTGCTGATTGCAGGCGGCTTCGTCGGCGGCGTGACCTCACTGCCTGGCTGTGACCTCTATGATCCACGCGCTCGCGCCTTTACTCCTACAGATGAGATGATGCAGAGCCGCTTCGGTCATGCGGCATCTCGGCTGCAAGATGGCAAGGTACTGATAACGGGCGGAGGACAGTATCCGGACGAGCGCACACTCGCCTCGGCGGAGATCTACGACCCGACCGGCGAAAGCTTCCATCCTGCAGGAGAGATGAGCGAAGAGCGCTCGCGTCATACCTCGACTGTGCTCGGCGATGGGCGTGTGTTGCTCACCGGCGGCAACAGCATCGGCGCGGATACGCAACTGGCGTGCACGGAGATATACGACCCGGCTGCCGGGGATTTCCGCGCCGGGCCGACGATGTCGGAGCCGCGGATGGGTCATACAGCCACGCTGTTACCGGATGGGCGGGTGTTGATCACCGGCGGCTTCAACGGGATCGACGGTCTTACCACGCTCGCCAGTTCGGAAGTGTACTGTCCCGAAGCGAACGAGTTCACCCCCGTGGAGTCGCTGCCTGAGCCGGTGCATGAGCATCGTGCGACGCTGCTTGAAGATGGCACAGTGCTGATCACCGGCGGGATGGTCTGCGACGGTCCGGAGCGAGCGATGATACGCACCACGGCGGTTCTGACGGTCAACTGAGGCAAAAGGAGACAGGGCGAAGAGGCCCGTTAAGTCATGAAGGTGGTATACGTTGAACCGGTGGGTGGGCTGAGCGGCGATATGATGCTCGGGGCGCTGGTGGACGTGGGATTGCCGGTTGAGGCGTTGAGCGAGACCATCGCCGCGCTGGGCCTTCAGGATGAGGTCGAGATAAGCGCGCGGCGAGTGACGAAGACCGGAATCACCGCGACGGAGGTCGATGTGCGCGCTCAAGCGCACCACGATCATGGGGATCACGGTCATCATCACGGGCGCAGTGCGGCTGAGTTGATCGAGGTGGTGGAGGCGGCGAACCTCGAATCTGCGACGGTCAAGCGCTCGACCGCGATCATTCGCCGCCTCGCTGAGGCGGAGGCGAAAATACACGACAGCACTCCCGAGGAGGTGCACTTCCACGAACTCGGTGGGCTCGACACCATCGTGGACGTCGTCGGAGCGGTGGAGGGCCTGCGTCGGCTGGGCGTCGAACGCCTGCACTGCGCGCCCCTCCCCATCGGTCACGGGTGGATAGACTGCGCTCACGGTCGCCTGCCGGTGCCGGCCCCGGCCACGGCGGAGCTTCTCACCGGAGTGCCAACGCGGCAGGTCGATATCGAGGGTGAGACGGTCACGCCGACCGGCGCTGCACTTGCCGCCGTGCTTACCGACGACTTCGAGCGCCCGGCAGGGTTCATTGCAGAAGTCGTTGGTTACGGAGCCGGCTACCTCGACTTCGATCCGGTCCCGAACCTGACGCGGCTGTGGCTGAGCGGGGAGCTTGACCCCGAGCGACACAGGATCGACGAGGCCGGTCGTGTCGCGATCATCGAAGCGAACATCGATGACATGAGCGGCGAACTGGTGCCCCATGCCATCGACGCCGCGCTTGAGGCCGGAGCACTGGACGCGTGGAGCGCCCCGATCTTGATGAAGAAGGGGCGGCCTGGCCTCATTCTGCGCGCGATCTGCGAACCAGGCTGCACAGACGCTGTGGCGGCGGCCCTCCTGCGTGAAACCACGACGCTGGGAGTGCGCGTGGGGCAGATGCAACGCAGGTGTCTGCGCCGGGAGAAGATTGAGGTCGAGACCCATTTCGGCACAATCGGCGTAAAGCTCGGATACCTTGAGGGTGAGCCGGTGACTATCTCACCTGAGCATGATGACTGCCTGCGCGCGGCACGCGAGCGCGGAGTGCCGATGAAGTCGGTCTACGCGGCCGCGATCGCCGCCGTGAGCGCCGAGCGGTAGGCCTTAGTTGCCGATGAGGCAGGGCAGAGACGCAATTATGGCCGCCAGCCGGTCAGTCTTCTGCCCGCCAGCGTAAAGAGGTGGAGCATCGCCTCTACGATGATAGTCTTCGACAGCTTTGACCTGCCCGCCCGGCGGTCCACGAAGATGATCGGAACCTCCGCTATCTCAGCGCCCGCCCGAACGCAACGGAAGAGCATCTCGGAGAGGAATGCATAGCCCTCCTGGCGTGCGTGTCGGAACTTCGCCGCGTGGAGGATCGAAGCGCGGTAGGCGCGGAAGCCGCCGGTCGGGTCGGCTACCTTCATCCCCGACGCCAGACGCACAAGAGCGCCCGCCACGCGACTGAGCAGTTTCCGATCGTCACCCCAGTTGACGGTGCCGCCGCCGGGGACGTAGCGCGAGCCTATCACCACGTCCGCGCTCTGTAACTTCTCCAGCAGTGTGGGAATCACCGCAGGATCATGTGAGAGGTCGGCATCAAGGGTGATGACCTCCTGGGCACCGTGATCGAGAGCGTATCGGATGCCCAGCAGGTGTGCCGAAGCGTAGCCCATCTTCGCGGGGCGGTGGAGGCAGGCGAAATGACCCGGATGCTCTGAGGCGAGACGATCGGCTATCTCCCCTGTCCCGTCGGGAGAGTTGTCATCGACGATGAGCAAGCGCGGCGGTTCCGGCAGCGCCAGGATCGTGTCCGCAAGCTCCGGCAGGTTCTCAGCTTCGTTGTAGGTTGCGGTGACGGCCCAGACTCTCGTGTCGGTGCGTGACATGGTGTCGATGGCTCCAGTATCTGATTGAAGCGGGGCCGCATCTTCGGGCGAAGATGCGACATCTCGCTCCGCCTGATCCGCCGGTTCATGCGCACAGTGAGACGCCGCGCGCATCCGGCGAACAGGCCGGAAGGCGCGCGGCGCCGAGTCAGGCTCAACGACTCTTCCTGTCAGTCAAGGTCCGGCTCTATCAACCCGTAGCCGCCCGCATCGCGACGGTAAACCACGGCAACGTTTTCGGTCTGTGCGTCGGTGAACACGAAGAAATCGTGACCGATCATGTCCATCTGCAGGGCCGCTTCCTCGGGGGTCATCGGCTTCACCGCGTGACTCTTCACCCTGACGATCTCCGGCTCGGCGAGCTCTTCCTCCTCCTCAGAACTCTCATCGGCTTCATCGATCGCCGGGAGCGGCTCAAGCTCGCGCACACTCTTCTTCGTGCGGTCCTGCATTCGCCGCTTGTGCCGCCGGGCCTGCTTTTCCAGCGCGCGGTAGGCCTCGTCGAAAGCATCAAGCATATCCCCCTCGGCCTTCTCGGCGCGGAACACGTTCCTTGGTTCCTCCGCGGTGATTTCGACCGTGTACATCCCTCGCTTCTCCCTGAGCACAACACGGACTTCGGTGAGCCTTTCGAGATACCGCGTAAGTCCCTCCAGTCGTGGCTCGGCATGGTCGAGGAAATACTGGGGTAAGCCGTCGTTCGTGCTGCGAATGTTGATTCTCATCTTTCCCTTACCACCTTCCCCATGGCATCTCCATCCTGCGATCCGGGTGCCTGCCGAAGCGTCCATCGGGACCTTTAGGATAGGCAGGCTTCCGTGTGCGAAGTGTACCAGAGAGCACCCCGGAAGTCAAATTTTGCCCTGTATCCTGAGCAGTGTCGGTACTCTTAGAGGTCACCATCACATTATCGGTGGGCCCGACTGATGTGGATCTCGGTTTAGTCCGCCACACGGGCGCTTCACTCGGACCGGCACATGCGTCGACGGTGCGCAGTCAACCTCTGCGAGATGGGCCTCATACCACGCAGATTCGGGGCGCCAGTCTACCGGCAGCACATGAGAATCAGTGCCGGCTCCTCCACTCTTGACGCGTCAAGCATCGTTCATGTAGCCTGGTCGCGCGCACCTCACCGCCTCTACACTTTGGGGCTGCAATTGTCGTTCCGCGCTTTTTCAGAAGCGAGTCGTCATCACGTGATGGCCCGCTATACACCACGACGGTATTCGGGAGCTTACACAACGGGGGCTTCTCGCGTGCCGAAGCATACCTGTTCATAACACTGCCGCTGCTGGCTGCCCCCGTGCATTTCGTTGACACCACAGAGTCAAACTGCTACGCTGTCGTTGAGATGAACAACGATCAGCCGGCAACGGTGGCCGTTACCGGCGCTGCCGGTATGCTTGGACAGGACGTATGCGGCGAGGCCCCTTCGTGGGCGCGAGTCGCGCCCCTGACCCGAGATGAGGCGGATCTGTGCGTGCCCGAAGAGACGCGCGCCGTCCTCACTGCCGCGCAACCAGCCACCATCATACATTGTGCCGCCTACACGGATGTGGATGGCGCTACGCGCGATCCTGACACTGCATGGCAGGGCAATGTGCTGGCCACCAGGCACGTGAGGCAGGCAGCTTCCAGTATCGGAGCGCGGCTGATCTACGTAAGCACCGACTATGTCTTCGATGGCACCGCGTCTGCGCCTTACACGGAGTCGGCGCCGGTGAACCCGATCAACGCCTACGGTGAGAGCAAGCTTGCCGGTGAACGCGAGGCGATGCGGGTCGAGAGCCATCTGATCGTCCGAACGCAGTGGCTCTACGGTCTCGGCGGAAGCAACTTCATCGCGGCGATACTGGATGCCGCGCGCTCGGGCCGCGATCTGCAGGTGGTGCAGAACGAGCGCGGGTGTCCAACCTGGACTCTTGACCTTGCGCGCGGGATCTGGCGACTGCTTGAGAGGCGGGCCGACGGCATCGTGCATCTGACCAATCGGGGTGCCTGCACGCGCCTTGAGATGGCGCAGGCTGCACTCGCTGAGGCGGGCATGGATGATGTCTCGATCACGGGCATCGACAGCGGTGAGTGGCCGAGTCCGACGCGGCGGCCCCTGAATGCAGTTCTCGCCAGCGAGCGCCTCGAGGAAATCGGAGTCGAGCCGCTGCGTACATGGCGGAAGGCGCTGGGTGAATACGTATCGCTCTTGCTCGACAGGTGGGAGGACTGAGGCGCAAGGAGAGACTCGGATGCCAGAGGGCGGAACACAGAGGCTGACCCGCGCGAGGGCGCCGGTTCGGATCGACCTCGCCGGCGGTTGGAGCGATGTACCTCCCTTCAGCGCCGAGGAAGGTGGCGCCGTCGTCAACGTTGCGATCAACCGGTACTCCTACGCCACGCTGATCGACAACACCACCGGCGAGTTTGCGCTCGAGTCGGCAGACTACGATCAGTACATAGAGGCGCGGGACATCCGCGAGCTTGAGTACAATGGGTCGCTCGATCTGCTCAAGGCGGCGCTCCGGCGCATGAAGCTGAATGTGGGCGGGCATCTGATAACGCGCTCTGAAGCTCCACCGGGCTCGGGTACTGGCTCGAGCGCCTCGATGGGTGTGGCGCTGGTGGGCCTGATCGACGCGATGCTTCGGCGCGGCATGTCCCGGATGGAGATCGCCTCGATGGCGAATCTGCTGGAGACGGAGGAACTCGGCATCGAGGGTGGAAAGCAGGACCAGTACGCCGCGGCCTGCGGCGGGCTCTCATTCATGACATTTGACGATCCGAAAGTTACCGTTGAACCGCTCGAACCTGCAGAAGACCTGCTACTCGAGCTTGAGAAGTCACTGTTGCTTGTGTACACAGGTAAGTCCCGGCTTTCCGGAGATATCATCAGCCGCGTGATGGGCGGATATCGCCGCAATGACAGCCGGATGATCCAGCCTCTGACGAATCTGCGCGAGGCGGGGCGGATGATGCGCGAGGCGATCCTCGACGAGGACCTCACTCGTGTCGGCGAGGTCCTCGATCTCAACTGGCAGAATCAGAAGCGCCTTTACGATGAGATGACCACCCCGAAGATAGAGGCCCTTTTCTCTGTCGCCCGTCCGGCAGGTCTCCTGGGGGGGAAGGCATGTGGAGCAGGCGGTGGCGGCTGCATCGTGCTGCTCGCTGAGCCCGATCGAGAGCACATTGTTAGGCGCAATGTTGAGGACCTCGGCGGACAGTGCATAGACTTTCACTTCGACCGTGACGGGCTGCGAGTGTGGCGGCCCCCAATGAAAGGATGCGAGCAATCTTAATGAACTACGACATCGCCGATACCTCACTTGCGCCGGAAGGCAAGCGCAGAATCGAGTGGGCCGACCGGCAGATGCAGGTGCTGGCGCAGATTCGTGAACGATTCGCGGAGCGCAGACCCCTCGAAGACCAGCGTCTCGCCGCGTGCCTGCACGTCACCACCGAGACCGCCAACCTGATGCGCACACTCAAAGCGGGCGGGGCCGAGGTCGCCCTGTGCGCGAGCAATCCACTCAGCACACAGGACGATACCGCCGCCTCACTGGTAGAGGACTATGGCATACCGGTGTTCGCGATCCGAGGCGAGGACCGCGATACCTACTATCGCCACCTCAACGCCGTGCTCGACATGAAGCCGACCATCACGATGGACGATGGCGCGGACCTCGTCTCCACGATACACTCCGAGCGTACCGAGTTGATCGACGATATCTCCGGAGGAACCGAGGAGACAACCACCGGGGTCATCCGACTCCGGAGCATGGCGACATCCGGAGAGCTGCGCTACCCGATCGTCGCGG
Source organism: candidate division WS1 bacterium (assembly GCA_003566775.1). Classification (GTDB taxonomy): domain Bacteria; phylum Armatimonadota; class Zipacnadia; order Zipacnadales; family UBA5352; genus UBA5352. The sequence continues at coordinate 28,804 of PXBW01000160.1, read as the reverse complement.
TTAACGACGCGATGACCAAGCACCTGTTCGACAATCGTTTCGGCACCGGGCAGAGCACCATCGACGGCATCATCCGTGCGACCAATATCCTGCTCGCAGGCCGCAGAGTCGTAGTCTGCGGTTTCGGTATGTGCGGACGGGGAGTCGCCATGCGCGCTCATGGGATGGGTGCCTCGGTCATTGTCTGCGAGGTTGACGAACTCAGAGCCCTCGAAGCCGCCATGGAGGGCTATCAGGTCATGCCGATGGCGCAGGCCGCGGAGATTGGGGACGTATTTGTGACCGTCACCGGCGATACCTCGGTCATCCGCAGTGAGCACTTCGAAGTCATGAAAGATGGTGCGATCGTCTGCAACGCCGGCCATTTCGACGTTGAGATCGACATCGAAGCGCTGAGCGAACTCTCCGCATCGAGACGAGAGGTCCGCCCCTCGCTCGAGGAGTTCGCGCTTGAGGACGGTCGACACGTCTATCTTCTCGGTGAGGGTCGCCTCGTGAACCTCGCCGCCGCTGAGGGTCATCCGGCCTCCGTAATGGATATGAGCTTCGCCAACCAGGCACTCTGCTCGGAGTTCATCGCGGGTGATCACGGCAGACTCAGCCTCGATGTGCACGGTGTGCCGGAGCAGATCGACCGCAGGGTGGCCGAGTTGAAACTCGCCGCGATGGGGATAGCGATAGACACGCTCACCGAAGAGCAGAAGCAATACCTGTCGAGTTGGAGGCAGGGCACCTGAGGACGCTGCAAATGCATGTGGAAGTCGGTTTCAGCCACCATGCACTTTTTTTCGCGGCCATCTTCGCCGGCACGCTGCTGCTGGCCGTGACGCTGCGTGCGGTGCTGGCGGGTGCACAAGAGCATCCGCCGCCCAGACTCGACGCCCGGGGCCTGCTGCTGTTTGTCCCGATGATTGCGCTCTTCGTCGTGCGCGCTCCGCTGACCGCAATCGTGGCAATGCTCACCGCGCTGGCCCTCTATCTCCTGACCGCCCTCGGCGCGGTCCTCGAGGTGAAGCGCGGGACGCGCATACTGCTGGTGATTGTGGCCACTCTTGTGCTTTACGCCCACGGTGTGCGCATAGAGACGGTGCGCATCCCGTTCACCGCGATAGTACTGGAGCTTGGGTGGCTCTCTGTACCGCTCACGGCCGCGTGGCTGCTTGTCTGTGCCGCTCTGTTCAGTCGCGCTGGCGGTATCCCCGAGGTTTCGTTCGGCGTGGCCGCAATCACGGGAGTGGTCTTCTACATTATCTGCATGATGGTGCCGTGGGCGACGGGACCATCCGCACTGCTGCTTTCACTCGCAGTCGGTGGGGTCTCCTTCGCACAACTGCCGCGTGCGGGGCAGATATCTCGCGATCCATCCCATTCGAGCAGCTACGCGATGGGCTTTCTGATAGGAGCGCTGGCAGTACTCGGCGCCCTGAAACACGCGGCCGCAATAGCGGCGCTGCTGCCGATTCTACTGATCAGCGCACCTCTCTTCGGGGTGACCTACGCCTGGGTCTCGAGCCTGCGCGGAATGCGTATCGAAGAGAGGCGCATGCACCTGCACGATGTGCTGCTGCAGCGCGGTTACTCCGCCCGGCAGGTTTTCGGCGTCCTGATGGGGCTTACGGCGTACATGGGTCTGCTTGGGCTGCTGATGGTGAGGCTGATCCCCTATCCGGCGTGGTTCAAGGCCCTGGTATTGATTATCGGTCTCGCGATCGGCCCCGCTCTGTTCTTCCTCATCCTGCGGATGCTTCGTCGCGAACACGCTGCAGGCCCGGGGGGCGGAGGAGCCGGTGTAGAGATGTTCAATGTGCGCCTGCATCCCCTGAGCATGGAGGACGCGCTCAAGCGCGCCGAGGAGTTCATTCTGGATGGCGGGCCTCATATGATCGTGACCAGCGACACATCCGCTGTCGTCCGGGCGCAGGAGGATGACGAACTGCGTGCGATCATCAATGAGGCTGACCTGGTGACGATGGACGGTCACGGGGTAGTGCTATGCGCGCGACTGCTGGACATCCCGGTTTCCGGTCGCGTGACCGGGTGTGATATGATGCAACGCCTCTGCGAGATCTGCGGGCGGCTGCAGCGGCCGATAGCTCTGCTGGGAGCGGAGCCGGGCGTGGCGGAAGAGGCGTCACGAGTTCTCGAGGAACGCTACCGCGGTCTTGAGGTGGTCTTCCAGCATCACGGCTACTTCGACGCAGATGAGGAGTTCCGGATCGTCGAGCAGATTCGTGAAGCTGAGCCCGCCGTACTGTTCGTCGCCATGGGAATCCCCAAGCAGGAGAAGTGGATCAAGCGGCATCTCGATGAGTTGCAGGTCCCCGTGTGCATGGGAGTAGGGGGGACGCTTGATGTCATCTCCGGGCGGGTGAAGCGCGCACCTGAATGGATGCAGCGCCTGGGCCTCGAGTGGTTCTACCGCACGGCGCTCGAGCCTCGCCGTCTGCCGAGGCTGGCCTCGCTACCTCGGCTCTTCGTCTGGACCATCGCCGAGGTACTGCGCTCTCCCGATGCTCGCGAGAAACCGGCCAGGCAGGCCAACAGCGGCAGACACAGGTAGAGTACAAGCCAACCATGACGCACACCGGAAAGCTGACAGGGCATGAACGAGATCATCATCGTCGGATCGATGGCGCTGGATAGCGTAAAGACACCTTTTGGCGAAGTGGATCGCGTCGTCGGTGGTGCGGCCACCTACGCTGCGGTCGCCGCAAGCCTGCTTGCACCCCCGCAGGTGGTGGGAGTCGTTGGCAACGACTTCCCTCCTGAGACGCTGGAGATGCTACAGGAGCGTGGCGCCGACACGAGTGGCGTCGAGATAGTCGCCGACGGCAAGTCGTTCTTCTGGCAGGGTGTCTACGACTACGCTCTCTCCGAGCGTGACACCCTCGTCACGGAACTGAACGTCTTCGGCGACTTCAACCCCACCCTGCCGGAGAGCTATGTTGGCAGCCGCTACTGCTTCCTCGCCAACATCCAGCCGCAGGTGCAGCTCGCCGTACTCGATCAACTGAATAACACGTGTTTCACCATGTGTGACACGATGAACTACTGGATTGAGAACGAGCGCGCGGCGCTTGAAGAGGTGCTGTCACGAGTCGACCTCGCACTGCTGAACGACGCCGAGACGCGCCAGCTTGCAGGCATGACGAACCTGGCGCGTGCGGCCGCCTATGTTCTGGACATGGGACCCGATTTCGTGGTAATCAAGAAGGGCGAATACGGCGCGACACTCGTCTCAGACGCAGAATACTTCAGCATTCCGTCATACCCACTGCCCGACGTCGTGGATCCCACGGGTGCGGGCGACAGTTTCGCCGGAGGGATGATCGGGCTCCTCGCGCATCAGGACGAGTGCTCGACACGCCAGTTGCGCCGCGCGATGGCCTTCGGAACGGTGATCGCGTCGGCCGCGATCGAGGATTTCAGTCTCGCCGGACTCGAGCGCCTCGACACGTCCGAGTTGCGGAGGCGCTATGATGCCCTCCGTGAGATCGTGCGCTTCGACGCGATGGAATGGGAGCAGATTTAGGAGATTCCGGCCGCTGACGGAAATCGCGTGCAGGGAGCGGGCACGCGCGCGCGGAAATACCAAAGACAGTGGCACAGACTACTATCACGACCGCAGGACGAAATCTCAGTGGAGGAAGAAGGGGTTAAGATGACACGTGACCAGATAGCAGAGCTTCTGGGAGAAGAGACAGATCTGCTGGATTACCAATGTGAGGGAGTAAACCAGGAGCGCCTTCACCTGCCGGGATCAGACTTCGTCGAGCGAGTGCTCATCGATACCGATCGATCGACCAGGGTGCTGACAAATCTGCGCCGCCTGTGGAATCACGGCCGGCTTGGAGGAAGCGGCTACGTCTCAATCCTTCCCGTTGATCAGGGTCTGGAGCACAGCGCAGCCTCGGCGTTCGCGCCCAATCTCGATTACATGGATCCAACTCGGATCGTTGAACTTGCCATCGAGGGCGGATGTAACGCTTTTGCATCCACCCTGGGGGTGCTCGGATCAGTCAGTCGACGCTACGCACATCGTATTCCGTTCATCGTCAAACTCAACCACAGCGAGCTTCTGACCTATCCGAATCAGGATGACCAGGTGTTCTACGGGAGCGTCGATCGCGCCTGGGAGCTTGGAGCCGCCGGTATCGGGGCGACGATCTACTACGGATCGCCACGCAGCGACCGGCAGATGCAGGAGGTATCCGCCGCATTCGAGCGGGCGCACGAGCTTGGGATGTTCACTGTTCTATGGTGCTATCTGCGCAATTCGGAGTTCAAGCGAGACCAGGACTACCATCTCTCCGCTGATCTCACCGGTCAGGCCAACTACCAGGGTGTAACCATCGAGGCCGACATAGTCAAGCAGAAGCAGCCTGAGAACAACGGCGGTTATCCTGCCATGTCCGAAGACTCGGAATACGGAAGGACCGATGACCGCCTTTACAACGGTGAGCTTATCCCGGATAATCCGATTGAGTGGACGCGCTGGCAGGTGGTCAACTGTTACATGGGGCGGGTTGGTTTGATCAACTCCGGTGGTGCGTCATCCGGCGAGAGCGATCTTGCACAGGCTGTTCGCACCGCGGTCATCAACAAGCGCGCTGGAGGAATGGGGCTGATCTCGGGAAGGAAGGCCTTCCAGCGCCCCATGAATGAGGGTGTAAAGCTGCTTAACGCAATACAGGATGTCTATCTGTGTGAGGACGTAACGGTGGCCTGAGATACGCTTGTGGCCGCCTAACATAGAATCGGCAATCGAACCGGTGGGCTTGAGCAACTGACGCGATAGGAATCGAGCCTGCAAAACTCTACGTGCCTGCTGGTAGAAAAGTCATCAACCAGAGCACGAAAACCTACCCGAGGAGGGTGAAGCAAGATGGGATCACTTCTGACAGGAAGAGAGCTGCGCACGATCTTCGACGGGCTCTGCCCGTTTGACGAGGATCTGAAACTGAAGGCTGAGGAGGATCGGATCACGCTGCTGGCGGCGAACTCGAACAACTGGTGGCAGACGCGCGCGTTCGTGATGCTTTCCGCGCTGGGCGACCAGTCTCCGATCATCGTTCAGTTCTCACACAACTCCAACACCAAGGTTGGCGGCCTGACCGGCAAAGTCTTCTCGCCGGAGGGACTGGGCTACCGCGGCAACGCCGCGCTTTATGGCGCAAAGGCGAACGCCGACTGGATCGAGGGCGAGGCTGAGGTCTTCGGGGCCGACCTCGTCGCCGTATCGCTCGATCACTTCGCAGTGCCGGAGTTCGAGCCGGAGAAGGATTACTCGCAGCGCGCATGCCCCACCGGCGCATCGCAGCGGGTGGACGAGGCATGGAGCTTCATCGAATATGCAGGCCTCACCGACGAGGTAGAGGACTTCACCCCGGAGGTCGCATGCAAGTACGCGCGCTATCTCTCAAGTGAAGAGTACAGGAGCTTCATCTCCGACTTCATGGGCACGGTAGAGATCATGAAGCCCGCGTGGGGCATGATCGACACCGAGGGCATCCCGCCCGTCCTCGACTTCGTAATCACGCGAGAGATTTCGGAAGCCGTTCGCAACGGTCTCGGCAACATGGATATGATGCTGGAGGCTGAGCTTGGTGCGACCGGTCAGAGCGGCGACGAAGTCGAATACGAGGAACTCACCGGCGACGAACTCGATGCCTTCGCGGAGCTTGCCGCGGCATTCATCGACTACACCGGTGCCGAGGGTATCGCGTACGACATCGGCATGAAGCACGCCGCGGTTGCCGGCGAGAAGCATGAGATCGACGAAAACAAGCTGGAGACAGTACAGCGGCGCATCATCGAGCAGACCGGTATCTACGCGCCGTTCGCCCAGCATGGTGGCACCGGCTCGGCCGGGGTGGCAAAGGGCCTTATCGGCAAGACGAACATCAACACCGCGTTCCTGGTGGCGGGTTCGCAGGGCCGCTACGAGTTCTTCGATTCTCAGCCGGAGGACGTGCGTGGCGGTGCGAAGGGCGCGTGTGGCACCGACGTGGAGACACACGTGTACCTCGAGGCCGTGTACAACGAGGCTGTCGAGCGCCTCGAACCGACCGGCAGCATGGGCATCGGCCCGTCCTGCTTCGATATGCTGGGCTGGTAACGAGACACAGCCGTACGGCAGAATCACCGGGCAGCCGGGCCGAATGCGGTCCGGCTGTCCTGTACCCGCACACGGGAGGGTTACGATGCGAACAAAGCAGTGTGATGTTCTCGTCATAGGCGCAGGGGGGGCCGGATTGCGTGCCGCAGCGACCGCCGCTGAGGCCGGAGCACAGGTGATCGTGACCAATAAGGGCGTGCCCGGAAAGTCCGGAACCACCTTCACCGCCGCCTCAGACTGGATGGCGTACGGCGCGGCCTTCGGCCACGCGGATGAAGATGACAGTCCGAAGGAACACTGGATAGATATCATGGTCAAAGGCGGGCTGTTGTGCACGCCCGAACTTGCCCGTGCGATCGCCGAGGACGGGCCGCCTCGCTTTCAGGAGCTTGAGGACTGGGGCGCGGACTTTGACAAGACCGAGGATGGCCGCTTCGTCCAGATACTGAGCGATGGCGCCCGCTACCCGCGGGCATGTGGACGTGGAGCGGACACCGGGCCGATAATGGTGGAGGTGCTGATGGATCGCTGCCGTGAGATCACCGATACCGGTCCCGGCTCGGTGGAGTTCCTCGGCGGTACGATGATGGTCGATCTCGCGGTTGAAGACGGACAGGTACACGGGGCCTGGGGCGTCGAGATGTCACGCGATGAACCAATCGCGGTGACTGCGCCCGCTGTCGTGCTTGCGGCGGGCGGCGCGGGAAGCCTCTACGACATCAACGTTTTTCCGGCGGGTGCGACGGGCGACGGTTACGCGATGGCCCTCCGGGCGGGTGTGCCCCTGGTGAACTTCGAGTTCATTCAGATCGGGCCCAGCATCGTTCATCCCATCAACTTCGCGCTGTCGGGGGTGTTCTGGCGGCTGGATCCGGAGATCACGAATGTTGCCGGTGAGCAGTTCATACCGCGTTACATTCCTGAGGGCGTGGACATCGACGAGGCCATCTTCATAAAGGGCGTCTCGTATCCATTCACGATTCGCAACGCGAGCAAGTGGGTCGATGTCGCGGTATTCACCGAGATAAGCGAGGGGCGTGGCACCGATCATCGTGGTGTTTACATGAGTCTCGCGCACAAGCCCGACGACGTCATCGAGACCGAGGCCCATGTGCCCTTCGAGCACCTGATGAAGCACGGCCTCGATCTGCGCCGCGAGGCGATCGAGTTCGCGCCGGCAATCCAGCACTTCAACGGCGGCGCGCGGATCGACCCTCAGGCTGCGACCTGCATAGAGGGCCTCTGCGCCGCAGGCGAGAACGCCGGTGGGCAGCATGGAGCGGATAGGCCGGGCGGTAACGCGCTCGCCGACTCACAGGTCTTCGGCCACCGTGCGGGAGCCACCGCCGCCGCCATCGGTCACGGGGCCGACGCATCGGTAGTAACGCAGGCCGCCGAGGCCGGCCTCGACGCACTCGGAGCGTCAGGGGACGGAGCAGAGGTCGAAGAGATCATCGGAGATCTGGCGTGGAAGATGTGGAAGGGAGCGTCGGTGGTACGCACGAAGGAGAGTCTTGAGAGCGCCCTTTCGGCCGCGCAGGATGCTGCCGAGCGCGCAGAAGGGGCCGCCGGATCACTGCGGCGCAGGGCGGAGTTGCGCAATCTTGCGCTGCTGGGGCAGTGTGTGACAATCCCGGCCGGGTTGCGGGATGAGAGCCGTGGCACACACTATCGGGCCGACTGTGACGCGGTCAATGCCCACGAGTGGTTGCGACAGATCGAACTGGGGCTCGAGAACGGCGAAGTCGTCGCTGAGGTACAGGATCCGATCGAGCTTCCTGACGAGATCGCAGATCTCGAATCGGAGTTAGAGGGCTGAGTCGAATCATCTGCGGATGATTCGGATCGGCTGCATGCACCGGGATCTGCGTATCACGCCACGGTTCTGTGCGGATGCAACACTGTGTGATGGGGTCGTGTGATGCTCAGAACACCCGTTGAGACAACTGATGCCGGGCGGACTGATGGGGATTCCGATCGGCCGCCGGAAGCCGACGCGGCGGATGACACACCGCGGAACTTGAGTGATCAATCCGTGGACCATGTGGCAGAGGACGCCGATGGTACCAACCGCTGTCATGCGCTGGTGCCGGTGGGCCGCAGATGGCACTGCGAAGACCTTAGTCAGCGTTTCGTGGCGGCACTGTGTTACTTCTCCTGGCTGGGCTGGGTTCTGGCCCCTGCCTGTCTCCTGCTGCTTGGCGTTAAACGCATCCGGGATTCCGGGACAGCAGTCTATCATATCTATGTGGCGACCGGGTGGAGCATCGCCGTCGTTATTCTCCGCAGCCTCCTGGGAGGCGCCACACTATGGCTCAGCATGGGCGAGGTGTGGGCCGCGGGGGCAGCCTGTAACGTGACGAAGATGCTGGACATAGTCCTCGTGCTCTCCTTTGCGCTGCTTTTCTCGACAATCTACGCAGTGCAGGCGCTGGCAGGAGCCGAAGCATCTCTCCCGTGGATCTCACCGTGGGCGCATGGACGGGCGCGAGACCTGCTTGACGATTCCTGAGCGCACGAAGAACACTGCAGCCAGATGGCACGACGGAACGGGCCCGGCCAAGTTGGCCGGGCCCGTTCATCGGTGACGTGTGGCACCAGGTCGATCAGTTGAAAGGGATACTCCCGTAAGTCTCGATGAAGTCTCCCACCTGCGTTGCTGCGGTGGCGGCGAGGATCGCGAAGTAATCGGGCGTGAGAAAGTCGATCGGAACCTGCGATTCCCAGGTGAGATCGTAATCCGAATCCACTGAGAGTCTGCCCAGCGGATCACTCCAGTTACGCTTGAGCAATTCGATGGCGATCTGTCCCTGCTCGGCACGGGTCGCTCCCGGCATTCCGCCCGTGTAGGAGAAGGTCCAGACCATCCCCCGGTAGATCCGGCTGAGCACCACGACATCGTTGTCATAGGGCACGCTGAAGGCGCCGCCCTCGAGTTCTTCATGTATCAGGTCGCTCGCCGCGATCTGCTCTCTGAGCCGATCGGTCTGCAGCGCCTCATCTTCACCGCCGGGATAGAGATCGGTTGGCTCGCCCGGCTGCTCGGCCCGCACGGTGGCGTGCCAGCGCTCGACCTGGTTTGCCGCGATGGTGGCGATGGTGTTGAGGTACTCCGCGGAGGCCATCAGCATTGGCACCTGGCACTCCCAGTAGAGCATCAGGTCATCGCCGGTGTCGAAGAGGCTCAGGCGCCCGATGGGATCCGTGTAGTTGAAGCGAAGCGCCTCGAGAGCAGCGTACCCCTGCAGCAGCCGATTCTCTCCCGGAAGCTCTCCGATGAGGCTGTACACACGCAGGAAGTCCTGGAACTCGTGCGCGTGGACGGTGACGTCATTGTCGTAAGGGATGATGAAGTTACCCGGATCGCCCTCCTCGTAGATCAGATTCGAGGCCGCGAGAAGCTCGCGCACACCCTTGCCGGGAATCGGGATAGGTGGGTCTTCGGTCTCCGGCGTCTGCAGCCACTCGGTGACGACATTCGAGGGGATGGCGAACTTTGTCAGCATCCCGCTGCTGACCAGTGTAAGGGTGTGAACACCGAGCACGCTCGTGTCTGCCAGCACCACCGGCCCGCCGCTGTTGCCTTCCTCTGCGAGGGCGTCGTGTTCGATGTAGCGGCGGCCCTGCCAGGTTCGGTGCGCGGTAACGGTGCCGGTTCTGATTGAGATCTCGCTCAGCCCAAGCGGATGGCCCGCGGCGTAGATCCCCGCGGTCTCGGGAACCGCTTCAGAGTCGGCGAAATTGAGATAGACCGGAGTGGGCTCATCGAGTTTCAGGAGCGCGAGATCGAGATCATGGTTCTCCCGCACTACCAGCGCGGGGACACGCTGCTCCTGTGGTGAGCCGGAATGGAAGACCGCCTCAATCGCTCGTTCCTCAGCGACGACCGTATTGCCTCGAGTGCCCTCCGTGACCATTGAGACGACGTGCGCATTTGTGATAAGCTCTCCATCGGGTGAGATCACGAAACCGCTGCCGCTGGAGCGCAACTCTCCCTCGGGTGTTTGAAGGGTCACATCGACCAATACGACCGTGTTCTTGATCTGCTCGACCGCGTCGGCGCTGAGCGCTTGAGCCCGGACTGGAGCTATGGCAAGCGCAGTGAGCGAGGCGATCGCGATCAGTGCGATAAGCGTACGGGCCACGGTGCCGCGGCGAGATGGGCGCTGCGAAAACTTCGTAAATCCTGTCATTAAGTTGCCTCCCCGGCTGCAGGACACAGGCACTGTCGGCAGCGGGCGACGAACTCTTCGCTTTCGGGCCCCATGTCACCTCCGTGGCTGATGTGACATCCTGTGCCGGATGCTCGGGCGCGCCTCCGGGCGGCGCGAATCACGTTACGGCCGTCCGGTCGGACAAAATGCCCACTATGAAGGGAGGAATCAGTGGGGCGTCGAAGAAAGAGGAAGTTTGAAGAGGGTCGGGTCAGCCCGGCGCCTGAGTTCGGTACAACACATAGAACGAGATAGAGACGAGGAGAGTATCGGAATGACGAATGAGCAGATGGAGATCCTGCAGGACCTGGTCTTCCGTACGGTCCCGGGAGACCTCGCGGACAGGCTTGAAGAGTTTCGAGCCGAGATGAAGAGCGCCTACGCCTCGGCAGACGCCGAGGACAAGGCCGATATTGCTGAGACGATTGCCGAGAGTGCAATCGATCTCAAGTCGATCCTGGTTGAGTGGAACCTGCGCAATGCAGACCGCCACGGCGAGGCAGTAGTCACCGACGAGCAACTCGACGAGCAGTGGGACGCGAACGTGGCCCTGCTTGAGGAACTCGGGGCCGACGAGGAAGCAGTTCGCGTGCGTGAGGAGACCGAACATCTTGCCAACAGTAATCTGGTGAAGCTCACGCGCATGAGCCTCGAGGGCGATTTGACCACGTGGTGGGGCAACGACTACGCTACCGGGCTGCGCAAGGCCATGCAGAAGGGCGCCATCCTGGTCACAACCAACCCGGTGCTGGTCGATCTTGCACGACAGGAGGATCCCGATTACTGGACACCGGTTCGCGACGCCCTGCGCGAGCAGTACGGTGAGGGCTGCGACCCGGTAACTCTCGCCTATGCGATGACCATTCAGGTTGTGCTCTACAACGCGCGACTTCTGCGCCCGATCTGGGAGATCACCGAAGGGCGCCTGGGCTACGTCAGCCTCCAACTCAACCCCAAGGAGGCGGAGAGCGCCGACAAGATGGTCGAGGAGGCCACGTGGGTCTACAACCAGATCGAGGACGAACTGGGCGGCACTCCGAACACCGTCTTCAAGGTCCCCGGCACCGCAGCAGGGATCGAGGCCGCCGAGCGGATGACCTCGAAGGGCATGGGCGTAAACGTGACGGTCAACTATGCTCTGCCACAACAGATCGCATTTGCCGGCGTCATCGAGAAGCACAGCACCACCCCGGTGAGCTTCCGCACCCAGATGGACGGACGCCTCGACGACCCGATCGGCGAGGAGCTTGAGGAGGCTGGTGTCGAAGACTGGGAAGAGGTCAAGAAGTGGGCTACCACCGCGATGCGCCAGCGTGAGTACCGAATGCTCTGCCACTCGCCGCAGGACGGCGGACTCGGCTTCACCAAGAGCTTCCCGCTCGCGGCATCCGGTCGCGGACCGTGGAATATCGAGCGCGGTACCAATAAGGGGCCGGTTGACAACTTCATCACGATCTTCCCGGACAAGGCCGACGAGTACGACTCCGAACCCCGAGAAATCGATCCGAACGGCATCTGGACTGAGATTCCCGACGGCTACCTCGATAAGCTCATGAAGTCGAAGATATTCCGGCAGGCGTACAAGCCGGACGGCATGGACCCGGACGAGTTCATCGACTTCGTGCCCTCCAACCGCACACTGACGCAGTTCAGTGAGGCGTACGATGTCTTCCTCAAGTGGGTCTGTGAGGAGTAACATAATCTCGCGCGAGAATGTGTGAGACCACGGCGCGGCTCCGCCCCGGCGGGGCCGCGCTGTTACGTGCCTGTACGCCCGGCTTTGAACATGGGCGTACCCTGTGCCGTCAACATACTGGAAACCGACATAGATGAGTCGGGATGCGGGTGGCAATGATCGGGCCGATGCCGATGGTCTGCGCCATCGTGATCTCGGTGTGTACAATTGCCGATCGGATTTGACCGGCGAACGTTTGTTCTGATAAAATGCGGGGTGGTCCCATAGCCTTTCACCATCGCCCCGCATCTCTCGATATCAACGGAGTGTCCACCTCGTGTCCGATACGATTCGCATTCGTGGGGCCCGCGAGCACAATCTGCGGGAGATTGATCTCGACCTGCCCCGCGGCAAGCTGATAGCCTTCACCGGCGTCAGCGGGTCGGGTAAGTCCTCGCTGGCCTTCGACACCATCTTCGCCGAGGGGCAGCGTCGCTACGTCGAGTCGCTGTCGAGCTACGCAAAGCAGTTCCTTCAGGATCTTCCGCGCCCCGACGTGGATAGCATAGAGGGCCTCACCCCGACTATCGCCGTCGATCAGGCCGCGCGAAGTCACAATCCGCGCTCCACCGTGGCGACGATCACCGAGATATACGACCATCTGCGCGTGCTCTATGCCGCTATCGGGGTGCCTCACTGTCCGCACTGCGGGCGCGAGATCGGCTCACAATCTCCCGACGCGATAGTTGCGCGGATCATGTCACTGCCGGAGCGAGCGAAGGCAATGATCCTCGCACCGTTGGCCCGACGGCAGAAAGGCGAGTTTCACGATCTTTTCGACGATATGCTGCGGCGCGGCTGGGCGAGAGCGCGGGTCGATGGAGAGATTATCGAGTTGCGCGATCCTCCGGAACTCGACCGCCAACGCTTTCATGACATAGAAATAATCACCGATCGCGTGACAATCGCGGCGCGCTACCGCGCGCGCATAGCCGACGCAGTAGAGCAGGCGCTGGAGCTTTCTGAGGGCAGTGTGATCCTGGCGGCCGAAGATCAGGATGACCTGATGCTGTCGAGTCGCTTCGCCTGTGGCGACTGTGGGCTGAGCTTTGAGACCCCTACACACGCTCACTTCTCATTTAACAGCCCGAAAGGCATGTGTCCGGACTGCGAGGGACTGGGCGAGCGGCGCGAGTTCCTGGAGGAGCTGATAGTCACCAACCCCGACAGGTCGCTGAACGAGGGTTGCATCGAGTTGATGAGATCGACCTCCAACGCGAAGTGGCGACATTGGCTCGATGGTGTGGCGCAGCATTACGGATTCACGCTGGATACCCCGTGGCGTGATCTTACCGACCAACAGAAGCACCTCCTGCTGCATGGCTCGAACGGCGAAGAGATCGAGTTTCGCTACGTGCACCCGCGGCGCGGCTGGGAGTGGAAGCACGCGGACCCGTGGGAGGGTCTCACCGTGCATTTGATGCAACGCTATCGCCGAATCAAGCTGCGCACGCTGCGCCGGAAGTTCGAGGAAGCGATGCGTACTCGAACCTGCTCAACATGTGAAGGGAAGCGGCTGCGCCCGGAGAGCCTTGCGGTTACGCTGGGCGGAGCATCGCCGGGTGACCTCGCACAGATGACTATCGGGGACGCGCGGCGCTTCTTCGAGGAGCTTCAGATCAGCGAGGCTGAAGCGATGATTGCCGAGGATGCGCTGAAAGAGATTCGCTCGCGCCTGCGCTTTCTCTCCAACGTCGGCCTCGACTACCTCGCCCTCGATCGCACTGCGCCGACGCTCTCGGGCGGTGAGGCACAACGAATCCGACTGGCCGGGCAGGTCGGGAGCGGACTCGTGGACGTGCTCTACATCCTCGATGAGCCGAGCATCGGGCTGCATCATCGCGATCAGGGGCAGCTTCTGAAGACGCTTGAGCATCTGCGAGACAGCGGCAACACGATCATCGTAGTCGAGCATGACGAGCAGACGATCCGTGCGGCGGACTACGCGGTTGACTTCGGCCCCGGCGCCGGGCAGCGCGGCGGTGAGATCGTGGCAATGGGCACACCGAATCAGATCGCACGGCGGAAGGCCTCACTAACCGGAAGATACCTCTCAGGCAGGCGGGAGATCCCGGTGCCGGATGAGCGGCGTAACGGAGACAGCGGATCCGTGATCCTGCGGAAGGTGCGGCACAACAACCTCAAAGACTTTGACGTGGAGTTCCCGCTCGGCAGGTTCATCGCGGTGACTGGAGTGTCCGGGTCAGGCAAGAGTTCGCTGGTGACCGACACGCTCTTTCCGGCGCTGGCACTCGATCTTCAGGGGGCTGAGGCAGAGGCGGGGGAGCACGATGCGATTGAGGGGCATGAAGTCCTCGAGAAGGCGGTGCTGATCGATCAGAATCCGATCGGCCGCACGCCTCGCAGCAATCCGGCGACCTATGTCGGAGTATTCGACCACATCCGCAAGCTCTACTCGCAGCTTCCCGAGGCACGGAGGCGCGGCTACCGGCCCGGCCGCTTCAGCTTCAACGTCGAGGAGGGCCGGTGTGCCGCCTGTCAGGGGCACGGTGCGGTCAAACTCGAATCGGACTTCCTCGCGGACGTCTGGGTGCAGTGCGATGCCTGCCGGGGCAGGCGTTACGATGATGAGACGCTGGCCATCCGCTACCGGGACCGTAACATCGCCGAGGTGCTGGAGATGGAGGTCGAGGAGGCGCTCGAGCACTTCGCGAACCAGCCAAAGATCCGGCGAATGCTGCAGATCATGGCAGACGTGGGCCTGGGGTACATTCGACTCGGGCAGCCCGCCCCAACACTCTCCGGAGGCGAGGCCCAGCGGGTGAAGCTGGCGGAGGAGCTGGCGCGGCCACGCGGCGGACGGACGCTGTACATCCTTGATGAGCCGACCACCGGCCTGCATTTTGAGGATGTCCGGCATCTGCTGCGGGTCATCCATCGCTTCGTGGACGAGGGCAACACCGTGATAGTCGTGGAACACCACCCGGATATCGTCAAGAGCGCCGACCATGTCATCGACCTCGGCCCTGAGGGGGGCGTCGAGGGCGGTGAGATCGTCGCCCGGGGTACGCCCGAGGAGGTTGCGGCGTGCGAGAGATCATACACCGGGGAGATGCTGCGTGAGGCGCTTGGCGACGGGCAGATCGAACGCCCCGATGTGCAGCACGCGAGGCGGCGCAAGAACGTCAAGACCGGTGAGATCGAGGTGCGGGGAGCGCGGGAGAACAACCTGCGCTCGATCGATGCGAAGGTCCCGCGTCATCGGCTCACCGTGGTGTCCGGGGTGAGCGGCTCGGGCAAGACCTCGCTTGCGCTGGACACGATCTACGCGGAGGGTCAGCGGCGCTACGTGGAGTCGCTGTCATCCTACGCGCGGCAGTTCGTAGGCCGCCTCGACAGGCCGAAGGTTGACCGCGTGAGCGGCCTGCCACCCGCGATTGCTATCGATCAGAAGCAGCCGTCACACAATCCGCGCTCGACGGTCGGCACAGTCACCACGATCTACGATTACGCGCGCGTACTCTTCGCGCGCATTGCAACGCCGCACTGCCCTGAGTGCGGCGCTGAGGTCGGAGCGAAGACACAGGATCAGATCGCACAGGAGATCATGTCAGGGTGGTCCGGGCGTCGGGTGATCATACTCGCGCCGGTGGAGCCGCGTGGCAACGAAGAGTGGGCCGATCTCTTCGACCGCCTCGGGCGCCAGGGATGGGTGCGCGTTCGCATCGATGGCGAGATCGAGCGACTGCCCGCCGACCGGGAACTCCAGCGCAGGCGGCGTCACGCGGTGGAGGTGGTCGTGGACCGCATCGATCTCTCGGATGGGCGCCACTCGCGTCTCGCCGAGGCCGTGGAGACCGCGCTGAACCTGAGCTGCGGTACTCTTACGGTGGCAGTGGACGATTCGCACGATGAGCGCGAGTTCTCGCAGCACAACTCCTGCCTGGAATGCGGCGTGACCTGCGATCCGCTGACGCCGCGCTCCTTCTCTTTCAACCATCGGGACGGATGGTGTCCTTCGTGTGAGGGACTCGGGACGAAACGCGGCGCGGATCCGCGGGCGCTGGTGCCCGATCCGACGCTGTCGATCCGCGAGGGAGCGCTCAGCCCCTGGGGTGAGCTGGTGCCCGACTCGCTGCTGCAGCGGATGCTCACCGCCGTGGCGCAGGGCATGGGCTTTGATCTGGACACTCCGTTTGAAGATCTGAGCCAGGAGCATCGCAATCTCATCTTTCACGGAACCGGCGACCGCGAGTTCCGCGTCGATGATCGGCTCTGCGTGCAGTTCCGCGGACTGGTGCCATCGATCGAGGAGACCGGGCGCCTCAGCTCGCGCTTCCGCAAGCGCGTAGGCAGGATCCTGCGCGATCTGCCCTGCTCAAGCTGTGGCGGAGGCAGGGTCAACCGGGAGGCCGCATCGGCGCGATTGCGCGACCGAACCATCGTCGATCTATGTCGGGCATCGCTCGCAGATGCGCTGAATTACTTCGACGCGCTCGATCTCTCCGACCGCGAGCAGGAGATGACCGGCGAGGTGCTCGACGAGATCAGGCGTCGTCTCCGACTGCTGGTGGAGATCGGTCTCGGATACCTGACGCTAAACCGCCCGGCGCCGTCGCTGTCCGGAGGCGAGAGTCAGCGGGTGCGGCTCGCCGGGCAGGTTGGCTCGGGGCTTACCGGTGTGCTCTACGTGCTGGATGAGCCGACGGTAGGGGTGCATCCTTCGGACAACGAGCGCATGTTACAGGCAATCAGGGATCTGCGCGATCTGGGCAACACCGCGCTGGTGGTCGAGCATGACGAGCAGACCCTTCAGGAGGCGGATCACATTATAGACCTCGGCCCCGGATCCGGGCCGGATGGCGGCCGGGTGATCGCCGCAGGTACCATAGCGCAGGTGCAGCGCAGAAAGACCTCGCGCACCGGACAGCTTCTCAGCGGCGAGCTTCAGGTGCCGGTACCGAAGAATCGACGGGAGCTTCCGCCGTCCCCGGGGAACGGATCGCGCCATCCCGGCTGGATCAGCGTGATCGGTGCGCGCCATCACAATCTCGCCAACGTCGATGCGCACCTCCCGCTCGGTGTGCTTACCTGCGTGGCGGGCCCATCCGGCTCAGGTAAGACCTCGCTGATCAACGAGATACTCTACCCCGAGCTTGCGTACCACTTGCAGGGCGCGCAGGAGGTCGGCGGTGTGCATCGCACAATCCTCGGCCTCGATCAGGCCGACGGTGTCATCAACATCGACCAGGCTCCGATCGGTCAGACTCCGAGATCGAGTCCAGCGACTTACTCGGGCCTGTTCGATCTCATGCGCGAACTTTACTCAATGCTGCCGGGGGCTGTCATCCGCGGCTACGGGCCGGATCGCTTCAGCTTCAACCGTAAGGGTGGAAGGTGCGAGACCTGCGAGGGCATGGGGCGGCGCCTGATCGAGATGCACTTTCTCCCCGATGTATGGGTCGAGTGCGAGGATTGCGGCGGCAAGCGTTATAACCGGGAGACGCTCGAGGTCGAGTATCACGGCAGGAGCATCGCAGATGTGCTCGAGATGACCGCCGGCGAGGCGCTTGAGCACTTCCAGACTTTCCCGCGCATTCGGCATATTCTGGAGACCATGGCAGATGTCGGGCTGAGCTATCTGCCGCTCGGTCAGCCCGCACCCATGCTCTCGGGCGGCGAGGCGCAGCGCGTGAAGCTCGCGCGCGAGCTTGCGAAGCCTGCGCGAGGACACACGATCTACCTGCTCGACGAGCCGACCACGGGGCTTCACCGCGCCGACGTGATACAACTGATGGAGGTACTGCAACGGCTGGTGGAGGCGGATAACACGGTCGTGGTCATCGAGCACAACCTCGATGTGATCAAGTGCGCGGACTACGTTATCGATCTCGGACCTGGTGGAGGTGACATGGGCGGGCGTATCGTCGCGACGGGGCGCCCCGAACAGGTGGCCTGTGCATCTCAGTCCGCCACCGCACCCTTCCTGCAGGATGCTCTGGAGAGCAGCGATCGAGAGGTGCTCAACGTCGAAGCAGTGGCTGAGCCTCCCTCGCGTCGGCAGCAGAGTGAGGCGCTGGAGACGCTGGCTGCCGATGCAGAGCGTCCGTGGGAGACCGACGGCCGCTCGTGGCATATGGGGCAGTCGGTTCCTTCCGGCGAGCCGCGCGAGTGGGAGAGCGGCGCCCTGGAAGCGTTTGTCGAGATAGTTGAGGAGTTGCCCGGTGTCGAAGAAGCGAA
This sequence comes from candidate division WS1 bacterium, assembly GCA_003566775.1. Taxonomy (GTDB): domain Bacteria; phylum Armatimonadota; class Zipacnadia; order Zipacnadales; family UBA5352; genus UBA5352. The sequence goes on along the minus strand of PXBW01000160.1, from coordinate 10,536 downwards.
CTGGCAGGATCGTCAGTATGTAACCTTCAGTCGGAGTGGGGAATCAGACTGGGTGGCCCGCGCCCGCACGGATCGTCCCCGGGACGTACGGCTGCAGATCCGCGCTCCGAAGGGCGTCTTCGAGCAGATCGCGCTTGAACGTGAGCTTGCGCTGCCCACGTGGGATGAGATCGACGAAGTGTCCCGCTATGGCAGGCGTTCACGGGTTCGCGTCAGCACCCGGTCGCGCGAGTACGATCTGATCACTATCTGGGGCTTCTTCGAAGAGGAGATCAGGCGCGAGGAGTTCCTGACGATGATCCGTCGCGCGCTCGTGCCGGAGAATGTGGTGGTGGCCGCGGAATGACCTCAAACGAGCACGAGTTTCCGCCTGCGGCGCTCTTCTCTACCATTGCGCTCTGCCCGTGGCGCGAGGTGTCACCGCGCGTGGACGGGAGGCTCAGCGACTGGTCGGATCACGAGTTGATGCCGCCACTGGAGGAGCTTTCCGGTGGTGAGCAGTACGCCGATCTCTACCTCGCCTGGAATGATCGCGGCTTCTATCTCGCCCTCAGGATGCCGAAGGACGAGCCAGTGGTGACGAATCGCGCGAATCCGAACGCAGGCGATGCGCTGGAGCTTTTTCTCGACACGCGCGGATCGCAGACGAGTCATCGTGCCACCCAGTTCTGCTATCATCTCTGGGTGCTGCCGAAAGCCCCGCCCGGCGGCGGCGAGGACCCGGTCATCTTTCAGCAGCCAATCAAGCGCGCGCTCCAACGGTCACCGGAGGCGGACTTCAGTTCGATCCGCCTGGCATCTTCACTGGATGACGGCGGCTACGTGCTGGAGATGGCCTTCGAGTCTGATTCGCTGCACGGTGTCGAGACGACCGCCGGTGGGCGGCTTGCACTGGCCGCGATCGTTCATGACATTCAGCGGGGTCGGCAGTACTGGGGGACCTCGCCGGATGTTCCCTACGAACGGGACCCGTCAACGTGGGAGATAGTGCGCATGGCAGGACCCGAATGAGTCTCAGGACCCGCAGGTGAACCGGACGACACAGAAGTGCGTAATGCAGGATTCTCCGCGCTCGAATGAGAAGTGACTGTCAGTCGTCTGGGCTAATGCGTCGGGACAGGTGTCCCGGCGTAGATCATAACAGGAGGCGAAGTACAGGTGGACTATAGACGGTTGGGTAAGACTGAGTTGGAAGTGTCGGCGATCAGCTACGGTGCGATCAGGTTGCCGAATATATCCGAGGATGAGGCCGCCGAGTGCCTCAATCTCGCACTGGACCTCGGGGTCAATTTCATCGATACGGCACGCGGCTACCGTGACAGCGAGCGAAAGATCGGCCTCGGAGTCGGGCATCGGCGGGACGAGTACTACCTCGCCACCAAGACCAAGAAGACCGACTACGACGGTGCGAAGGAAGAGATGGAGACAAGTCTCAACGAGTTGCAGATGGATTACATCGACATCTATCAGTTGCACTCCATCAGCAACGAGGAGGCATGGCAGACGGCAATGTCTCCCGACGGAGCTCTGCGAGCCGCTCGCGAGGCGCAGGAAGAGGGCATCGTAGGTCATGTGAGCATTACGGTCCATCGCTCTCTCGACGTGATGCGCAAGGCCATCACCTGCGGCGAGTTCGAGACGATCATGCTCTGCTACAACCCGGTGGACAGCGAGAACGTAGCCGATATCCTCCCGCTGGCGAAGGAGCATGACGTCGGGACGATCATCATGAAGGCGCTCTCCGGCGGGCAGATGGCCTATCCGATGGAGGAGCGGCAGGCAGGGCTTGGCGGGCCGAACGCGATAGTGGCCGGATGCATCCGGTGGGTGCTCAGCAACCCTGCAGTGGACATGGTCATCCCCGGCATGCAGAAGGTCCATGAGGTCGAGGAGAACCTCGCCCTCGCGAAGCCCTTCGTGCCGCTCAGCGATGAGGAGCGAGAGGAGTTGCGCCGGAGGCTCGCGGAGTTCGGCGGAACCTACCGCTACGATCAGCAGTGCCTGCGCTGCGCGTACTGTGAGCCCTGTCCAGAGGGTATTGCGATACCGGAGGTCTTCACGGCTCATCAGATGGTCGAGAGCTACTCAGATGATCTCAAGTACCTCGGCTACGATCTGTACGAGTCGCTGGAGGTGGAGGCGGATGCGTGCATCGAGTGCGGCGTCTGTCTTGAAAGGTGTCCGGCCGGGCTTGAAATCCCTCGGATGCTTGAGGAGGCGCAAAATACCCTGAGCGACAGACCATAACGGCATCATGCGGGGCATCGAGAGAACCGAGGAGGCGGCGCCCGCTCCAGGCGCCGCCTCCGTATATCAACTGAGCCGCATGACTGCGCGGCTCAGATTTCGTCGAGCGTACCGAAGCGCCGCTCGGCCCTGCCCATCCGCTGCAGTGCGCGCTCAGCGGCGTTCGCGACCATTGGGCTCGGGTCATACATCGCCTCTGCGAGAGCCGGGATCGCGTCCTCATGACGCAGATTACCGGCCGCTCGCACGGCGGCCCAGCGGACGTCCTCATTCGGATCATTGAACAAGGCGGTCAGAGCCTGGAGGCTCCTCGAATCGCGGAAGCGTCCGAGTTCCTCAGCCGCTGCCTGTCGCACCGCCGACGATTCATCGGCGGTAGCGCGTACCAGTGGCAATACAGCTTTCTCTCGCGACACCCAGCCAAGTGCCCGCACCGCCGCACGCCGGACTCGCTGGGACGCGTCTCTGGTAGCCGCACGGGCCAGGTCCTCGGCCGCCGGTTCCGGTGGTATCGTCTCCAGTGCCCGAGCCGCCCAGAAACGCACCTCCTCGTTCTCGTCATGCACGGCGTCGCCGAGTAGCGGACCGGAGCTTTCCTCTCCGAGATACCCCAGTCCCTGTGCGGCCACCGCCCGCACGATCGCGGCAGGATCGTTCACAAGTGCATCCTCGAGTGGCCCCACGGCCTCAGTAATGGCTGGCTGGGGCTCCGGGAGACCTTCCTGTTGGAGTGCTCTGGACAGTCGCGCGAACCGCTGCTGCTGCGGGCTGGTCCCGGCGGCTATGCACATGATCGCTGCGGCCGCGCCGGAACGGGCATGAGCGTTCTCGCCCTCAGCGAGTATCTCATAGAGCGGAGGAAGTACCTCTGGTCCGGCTACGACCAGTCTGATCTGCATCTGCGCTGCGGCATCGTCCCGGTGCGTCGCCAGCATCCGCTCGATCCAATCGGTATCGTAGCGCATCTCCGGATCACGCAGGCGCAATTCCATATTCGTCGTCATGGCGGTGAAGCGCACCTCTGAGTCCTCAGCACGCTCCAACTGATCCAGTGCGGTGAAGAGTTCGGGCGACGGAGAGGCGTCCGCGAGCGACTCAAGCGCGGCCCTGCGTACCTGTGACTCGGTATCAGTCAGCGCCGCTGTGCGGAGCGCATCAACCGCCGGATCCGGATCGACAGCGAGAATCCCCGCCGCCATGGTCCGCGTGTTGGTACGCCTGCTCTCAAGAAGAAGCGTCTGGAGGATCCGATGTGCCTCCTCCTGATGTGCCTCGCTTCCAGTCCAGAGAATCGACCTCAGATGCTCAAAGGCATCATGGGGATACTCGCGATCGAGGTCGAGTTCCACCTGCGGCAGCGGCTCGACCTCCTCCTCGGGAAGCTCAGCGACGGGATCCTCTTCCGGCTGCTCATCATCCGCCGGCTCATCGCCCACCGCATCGTCGTCGGCGGGGCCCTCATCCGCGGGATCCGGGTCCTCCAACAGATCGTCCTCTATCACGACCGTCTCAGCCTCATCGGTCCGGCAGCCGGGCAGGGCCCAGACACCGAGCACCAGAAGAGCTGTCAATAGTGGGATCCACCTGATACTCATACGAACAGTCCTCTCATCATGGCTATCAAGTACTCCATATGACGGCTGTCGGGACAAAGCTTCGCTATCCGGCTTCAACTCTCATCTCGTTAAACGCTGTAGCAGTGCCGACGAGTTCCCGATTGGGCAGGTATCATCGGACATTCGGGCGAAAGAGGATGGTGGTGTCCCCCTTGAGAGTGAGCGAATTTGACTACGAGCTTCCCCCTGATCGCATCGCCCGCTACCCTGCGGAGCGTCGTGACGAATCGCGACTGCTGGTGCTGCGGCGCGAGACGGGAGAGATATCGCATCACAGGTTCCGCGAGATCGCCGAGATGCTGCGCCCCGGCGACGTGCTGGCGCTTAACGACACGCGTGTGATCCCGGCGCGCCTCCGTACACAGGCGCCCACCGGGGCCGAGGTCGAACTGTTGCTGCTTGAGCCCGTGGGCGACGGAAAGAAATGGCGCGCCATCGGCCGGCCAGGCAGGCGTCTGAAGCCGGGCGCCACCCTCGACTTCGACGATGGAAGACTCCGTGTTCGCGTCGTCGACGTCGCGGAAGAGGGCATCAGGCTGCTCGAGCTTGAGCACGAGGGCGAGTTGCTCGATGTGCTCGAGCAGGTCGGCGCACCGCCGCTGCCGCCATACATCGATCGCATGGCCGAGGAGATCGACCGCGAGCGCTACCAGACCGTGTACGCGCGCGAGCCCGGCGCGGTCGCGGCTCCCACCGCGGGCCTCCATTTCACCGATGAACTGCTCGCTGGAATCGCTGAGCGCGGCGTCAAGATAGGCTTTGTCACGCTGCACGTGGGACCCGGGACCTTTCGCCCCGTCAGAGTCGAGCGCGTTGAGAACCATACGATGCACTCGGAGTTCTACCGAGTGACACCTGAGTTCGCAGATCTTGTGAATGCGCGCAGGGGACGTCTCGTCGCCGTCGGCACTACGGTGACCAGGACACTCGAGTCGGTCGTGGACGGATGCGGTGTGATCCACCCCGGCTTCGGACGAACCGAGTTATTCATCTATCCGGGCTATGAGTTCCGGGCTATTGATGCCCTGATCACCAACTTTCACCTGCCTCGCTCCACCCTGATTATGATGATCTCGGCGTTCGCCGGCGGGCGCGAGCGCGTACTGGCCGCCTATGAGGAAGCGCTAGACCAGGGCTATCGGTTCTACAGCTACGGAGACGCCATGTTCATCACCGGATGTGGCGGATAAGGTCAGGCGTCTCTCGCGGCGGCTGCTGCCGATACTGCGCCGCAGCAGCACCCGGGGATCCCCGCATTCCGTTTGTCCCGTGGCGGAAACACGCTTCAGCTTCCGCGGCGAGAGATCATGGAGCAACAGGCCACCAGCAAAGGAGCCGTGCATAAACCGTGGAGTTTTCGATCACAGATACTTCGCATAATGGTAGAGCGCGCGCGGGTCGGCTGACACTTGCTCATGGTGTCGTCGAGACACCGGCGTTCATGCCCTGCGCCAGCCGCGCCGCCGTACGTGCCTGCCCACCCGACAAGGTGGCCGCGGTCGGAGTGCAGATCGTGGTGGCCAACGCGTACCATCTCCACCTCCGTCCCGGCGAAGATGTCGTAGCCGAGTGTGGCGGCCTGCACGAGTTCATGCGCTGGGATGCGCCCATCCTGACGGACAGCGGCGGATTTCAGGTGTTCTCGCTGGCCGAAACCAACGACATCTCCGAAGAGGGAGTGCGCTTCAACTCACCGGTGGATGGCTCCACGATCATGCTCACGCCTGAGCTTTCGGTGGAAATCCAGATGGCGCTGGGTAGCGACATCGCAATGCCGCTGGATGAATGCTGCCCCTGCCCGGCGGGGCGTGAGTACGTCGAACGCTCGCTGGAGCGCACACTCCGCTGGGCCGAGCGCTCGGTTGAGGCCCACGACTGCCCCGAACAGCAACTCTTCGGCATCGTGCAGGGCGGCCTGTATCCTGACCTGCGGGAGAGGAGTGCGCGTGAGACCGCGGCGATGGGCTTTCCCGGCTTCGGCATCGGAGGGCTCTCCGTGGGAGAAAAGCGCGATGACATGCTTGAATCGCTGCGCGCCGCACAGGGGGCGCTGCCCGACGATCGCCCCGTGCATCTCATGGGCGTGGGGACCCCGATGGACATCGTTGACTCCGCGGAGCTTGGCGTGGACCTGTTCGACTGCGTGCTCCCCACCCGCAACGCCCGTCACGGCAGCGTGATGACCTGGGAGGGGCCGATTCGCATTCCCGGCGCTGACTATGAGACCGATCGCCGCCCGCTCTCACGCGAGTGTGACTGCCCCGCGTGTGAAGGAGGCTACTCGCGTGCCTTCCTGCGTCACCTGTTCCGGACTAAAGAGGCGCTCGGCTGGCAGTTGCTGAGCCTGCACAACATCCGGTTCTACACGCAACTGCTCGAGCGCGTGCGCGCCGCCATAGCCGCCGATGAGCTCGGTGAACTGCGTGACGAGGTGACGGCGTGGAGCGAGCGAGATCGCGCTTGATCGGGAGCAATCGTTCTGCCTCTCATCCCACCCGGGTGTTCGTAGGTGGGTGAGCAAGAGCGTGATGCCCGGAGGAACAGCACACGTCTTCGAAGAAAGGGCAGGTCACTGCCTGCAGCCGGTGTTCCATCGCGCAGATAACTCTGCTCCACAGAGGTGAGTCTCATGGTCATCGACATTCACGTGCACACGCGGCACATGCCCGGGCCGAATCGCCCCGGAACAGATCAGACTTATGCGACCCCCGAGCAACTGATCGAGATGTACGATGAGGTCGGGATCGACCGCGCCGTGATCCTGCCCGGTGTCAACCCGGAGTGCTCGCATCACATCCAGTCGGTGCAGGATGTGCTGCAGATCTGCGAGATGCACCCCGATCGCTTCATCCCGTTCTGCAACGTCCACCCGCGCCAGGTGAAGAATACTCCCGACGCCGACCTCGGCCACCTGCTGCGCTGGTTCAAGGACGCCGGCTGCCGGGGCATCGGCGAGGTCACCGCCAACATGCCCTTCGATGACCCGTACGTCGAGAATCTGTTCCACCACGTCGAGGAGGTCGGCCTGCCCCTGACCTTCCACGTGGCGACGCAGGAGGGCGGCGCCTACGGACTCGTCGATGACCTGAACCTGCCGCGCTTCGAGCGCGCGGTGCAGAAGTTCCCGGACCTCGTCTTCCTCTGCCACTCACAGGCCTTCTGGTCGGAGATCAGCGCGGATGTCACCGAGGAGAATCGCGCGGGCTACCCGGAGGGCCCGGTGGTCGAGGGCGGCACGGCCGCCGAGCTTATCCTCAACAACGATAATGTCTACGGCGACCTGTCCGCGGGCAGCGGCTTCAACGCGGTGAGCCGCGATCCGGAGTTCGGCTGGTGGTTCCTCGAGGAGGCGCAGGACAAATTGCTCTTCGGCACCGATGTCTGCGCTCCGAAGAACCGTAGCGATGTCCTGATCAACCTGAAGAACTTCCTCGACGAATCGCTCTCCGATGGGAAGATCACGCAGCAGGTCTACGACAAAGTCATCGGCGGAAACGCCGTGCGGCTGTTGGGCTTATGACAGTCTCGAGCGAACTCTCCGTTGCCGTGGAGAGGCCACACGAGCCCTCCGGCGAGCGCGCGAGGAGGGCGAGGTCGGCCCATTGGTCGTTCGAACGGTCGCTTCGCGCACGGTCCTGGTGGGCCGACTTCGCCGCGAGCAAACGACACCCGCGGCTCGCTCGGCCTCTCCATCGACGCCAACGTCACTCGGATCCGGCCAGTTGGCAGTAAACGAAACGGGAGGATGGCACCATGTTCATCGACATACACATTCACATCGCCAGGCACTCGCAGATCGGCTGGTCTCCGGGCACTGAGGGGCCGGCCACACCCGAGCAGTTCATCGAGATGTACGATGACGTCGGCATCGACGCGGGTGTCATGCTGCCGCTGACCATCCCCGAGTGCAATGTGCTTACCCAGAGCAATGAAGAGATCCTGATGATCGCCGAAGAGTACCCGGATCGCTTCATCCCGTTCTGCAACATAGACCCGCGCCTTAGCTGTAACTCGCCCGAGTACGACCTCGGCTGGGTGATCGAGCATTACCGGGAGCGCGGGGCGCGCGGCCTCGGCGAGATGACCGCGAATCTGTGGTGGGATGACCCGCGCGTCACGAATCTGTTCGACTACGCCGAAAGGTGTGAGATGCCGCTGACCTTCCACGTGGCGACGCGGGAGGGCGGCATGTACGGGCTGATCGACGAGTTCGGCCTGCCGCGGCTGGAGAAGCAGGTGGCCGACCACCCGGACCTGATCTTCCTCGCGCACTCGAACCCGTGGTGGTCGTACATCAGCGGCGACGTCACTGAGGAGACGTGGGGCGGATACCCGAAGGGGCCGGTGGTGGAGGGGGGGCGCGTGCCGGAGTTGATGCACCGTTACCCGAATCTGTGCGGCGATCTCTCTGCGGGCAGCGGCTTCAATGCCGTGAGCCGCGACCCTGAGTTCGGCTACGCGTTCCTCGAGGAGTTCCAGGACCAGCTTCTCTTCGGCACCGACGTCTGCCGCCCCAGCAACCGCGACGATGTTCTGGTGAACCTGAAGAACTTCCTCGAGGACGCGCTGGCACAGGGTGAGATCAGCCGGGAGACGTTCGACAAAGTCACACACGGCAACGCGCAGCGCATCCTGAAACTGGAGGAGTGAGGGGTCCGCACGTCGTCATCCACGGGGCCCACCACCCTCCATCGAGCCGTGATGCTACCGCTGCCTGACGAGGAGGATCCTGAGATGACCTGCCGCGGACTGTTGTTCGCATCATCGGTGATCATTGCCGCACTTGCCGCTCAGTACACTCACGCACAGGAACCCGCCGATCCGGCGGAATTCGGCGCCCTGCTCAGCGGCTGCGGTGGCGTGTACTTCCTCGCCGAACCGGGAGAACTCGTTGTTGAAGTGCTCAAGCGGGATCGCAACGTGCGGGACGTGCGCACCGAGATGCGCCTGCTGCTGGTCGGTCCCGATCGCACGGTGCTTGACGAGGCATTCATCCCGGACGACGGTCAGCGCGTGGACAGCGGTCTCGGCCCGCCGCAGACCGCCACGCTGAGAACGATGGTTGAGCGACCGGGCATCTACGCGCTCAACGTCACCGTCTCGAACGATCGCTACGGCACCAACATTCGCTGGGGCTTTCGCACCAACGCCGAGCGTTACGTGGTCGAGACCGCCCGCGGACACCGCGACCGCCGCCACGAGGAACCTATCGTGCTCGGTAACCCGGAGATGTCCGCGGTCGTGGCCTTCCACCCGCGCAACGGTGAGTTCAGCATAGAAGTGCTGCAGACGCCCGCGGGCTCCGCTCCTCCCACGCTTCTGACCGGCGACGGCGAGCAGGTGGGAGTGCTGGAGCATGGCGAGGGGAACGTGTTCGCGCTCACCGTCCCCGCAGCCGAGCGACGCGAGGCGATTCCGTGGCAACTTCACGTCCCTGCAGCGCACTGCGAGATCTACGTTGACGGGCTGACCCGCTGGGAGCCCGGCGATCCGATCGTTGACTCGTGCATCTGGACGCCGCACCCGGAATCATGGTTCCCCTTCATCGAGAACCGCTGGCTCCTGACCCCCTACAGCCGGCGCGTTCACGGTGACCGGGGCGCCGAGGGAGAGTTGAGGTTGCGCGCGCACAACAACGCAACTGTCGAGCGGACCTTCGCCCTCAGCGTCGATTTCCCCGAGGGCGAGTGGTCGCTTGAGCCGACCGTGACCGGCCTCACGCTGGGTCCGAATGAGGCCGCGCAGGTCCCGGTCCGCTACGTAGTGCCCGCCGACGGTCCGCGCGTCGCGCATCTGCGCATTACTCCGGAAGACACACCGGAGGTCTCGACTTACTCGACGCTCACCGTAGTGCCCGGCGAGGCCCCTGCGGCACGTTCGCTGCAGATGCCTCTCACTCTGGCGCCCTACGAGCACGAGAACGAGCAGTTCGGCTATCTGCCCGACTACCCGGTCAATCATCAGCCTTACTTCGACCCGCAGAACCGGCCGTACATGCGCACCGCAGAAGGGATCGCCACCTGGCGCGATGGCGAATGGGTGGAGACGCCCATAAACGATGCGGTCACTTCTCGCCCCGAGGCGCTGCAGGGCCATCCAGTCCATCTGCCCTCGACCAAGATCGCGTTCGACCGCGACGGCGGCATCTACCTCCCGGCCAGCATCGCGGGCGGCGCAGCGCTCCTGCACTCGATGGACGGTGGCCGCACCTTCGCCGCCTACGAGGTGCCTGGAGGCCGCGGAACGATCGACATCGATCAATTCTCCGGACACAACATTTCCGAGGGACCGCCGCCGTTCGTGTTCTTCCAGCGAACCGCCGCGGATCCCGACCTGCGCTGGCGGAGCATCAACGACCTGAGGCTCTTCGTGCCGCGCATGGTCGATGGTGAGTTGCAGGTCGGTGAGCCGGTGCTGATCACCGAAGACTGCATCGGACTCTCGGCGCATTCGGGCATCCCCTCCTCCCTGGCCTCACGCGGTGACTTGATCCACGTCGCGTGGGGCGAGGCGACCGATCCGGCGGAGGAAGTCCCCGGAGTGCCGACCTTCGTCGCCACCTGGGACCGCGATACCGAGACGCTGAGTGAGCCCGCGCTGATCGGCTACGGCCCGCCGCCCAACGACGTGCATAACTCGCCGAGCATCACCATGGACAGCGAGGGGACGCCTC
>PXBW01000106.1 GCA_003566775.1 candidate division WS1 bacterium | reverse complement strand
TATCGGCATCGATCCTGAAGCGCCCGAGGATGCGCCCGACCGCGCGCGCGGTCGCGAGGGCCTGTGGCGCATCGCCGGGAGCCTGCAACCGCACATCGCCCCACCCGCCATCTCCAATGTGGCGCTTCAGGGCATCACGCACATCCGCATCATATTGCCGAGGGCACAGTACTGGCCGGAGCCGGTCGAGGACAATCTGTGGTGAGTGCGGGCGCCCATATCCCGGCAATCGGCAGTACCTTCAACCGGGTGCGATGACTGCTAAGTGACGGGACGCCCGCCGAGGCAGGCGACGACAGGCCGCGTTTTTGCTATACTTGTCTCAGGAGTGGTGAGCGGCGATGAATCCGCAGCAACGGCGGCGCACCGGGCAGATGCTGCAGCAGGGTTTTCATCTGCTGGTCAGCTTGCCGCGTAATGACGTGGAACTGGCGCGAGCCGCGCTCGACGCAGGGGCCGATGCGCTCAAAGCACATGTCGGTCTCGAACACTTCGCCAGCGGTCTCAGCACCGGTTCTCTCGATGAAGAAGAGGATAGCCTCCGCGAGATCGTCGCGCTCGGCGCCCCGACGGGCATCGTTCCCGGCGTCGGCGAGGCTATGGCCGATCGCGAGGAGATGTCGCGTCTGGCGGAGATCGGCATCGATTTCTTCGATCTCTACGCCACCGACATGCCCGCATGGATGCTGCGCATGAGCGACTGCCCGATCTCCGTGATGATCGCCTTCAGCCACGATTGCCGGCCGTGGGCGCTGGTCGAGCAGATCGCGCCGGAGAGCCGCCCCGACATGATCGAGGCGTCGATCGTGGCTCACGACGCATACGGAGGGGCCCTCACGGCCGCGGACATCTCAAGCTACACGGAGATCGCGCGGCGCGCCCCTCAGCCGGTGATCGTGCCCACGCAGAAGAGTGTCCGGCCTGATGAGGTCGGGACGCTTATCGATGCGGGGGTGGCGGGGCTGCTCATCGGCTCCATCGTTACCGGCAACGAGCCCGAGACTCTCGCATCCGCGACGGAGCAGTTCAGGAGATCGATCGATCGCTTCAATTCGTGACGCCTGGAGGGACCTGGCGTGTCATTGAGACATAGAGCGCACCGGGTTATCTACGTGCCGCTGGACAACCGCCCGTGTAACGCGCGGTTCCCGCGTCTGCTGGCCCGTATGGTTGATTTCGAACTGATTATGCCCTCACGCGATCTGCTCGGGGAGGGACGCAAGCCCGCCCGCCCTGATAGAATCGCTGAGTGGCTGGTGGAGCCACGAGGACGTATCGATGCCGCCATTATCTCCATCGACATGCTCGCCTACGGCGGCCTCGTCCCCTCACGCACCATGCAGACATCGCCCGACACCGCACTCGGACGGCTTGATGTACTTGCGCAACTGCGTGAGCTGCTCGGCGAGGCCGCGGTTTACGCCTCTAATACCATAATGCGCCTCTCCATCACCGCCGACTCCCCGCAGACGGGCCAATACTGGCAGCACATGCGAGAGTACACCGAACTGCGCCATCGGCTGGAGCAGACCAATGAAGAGCAACTGCGCCGGCGAGTGCGTGAGCTTGAAGAGGAGATCCCTCCGGAGATGGTGTCCGACTTCGAGGCGGCGCGGCGGCGCAATCACCGGGTTAACCTGCGGGCGCTCGACGAGACCGCCGCACACAACATCGACTTCCTCGCTCTCACTCAGGAAGACGCGGCCGAGTACGGTCCCCACGTCGATGAACAGGAGATCCTGCGGGACCATATCATCACCCGCAACATTGAGGACCGCGCGATGATCTATCCCGGTGCCGATGAAGCCGGGATGACCCTGCTGGCGCGCTTCATCCATCGTCACATGCTCAAGACCCCCTCGGTGCGGGTATTCTACTCATCGGAGGAGGGCGCCGATCGAATCGCCGTCTTCGAGGACCGGCCCTGTCGGGACACCGTCGAGGCGCACGTGGCCGCGGCGGGCGCCCGACTCGTCAACGGTGAAGAGGAGGCCGACATTCTGCTCGCGGTCAGCGCCCCCGTGGAGGGCCAGCGCGAGGACTATGAGCGCGGCCCTGCCCGGGACCGTCGGAGGCGAGAGGTACGCGGCCTGCTCGAGGCCGTGGGGGAGGTCTCGCCCCGCCGCGTGGTGCTTGCCGACCTCGCCTTCCCCAACGGTGCGGACGAGGCTCTGATGCGCGAGCTGCGGCACAGTGAACTGCAGATGCACCAGCTTCTTTCCTTCGCCGCCTGGAACACCGCCGGAAACTCCGTCGGCAGCGCTCTGGCTCACGGAACTCTGCGCCTCATCGCACTGCAGGACAAAGGCGCCTTCGATCTCGCGCAGCTTCTCGCCAACATCTCTCCAATGCGCTACCTTGAACTGCTCAACTCCCTGATCGACAGCGAGAGAGCGCATGTCGAGTTCCTCTTCGGACGCTTCGCAGATGACTGGCTCTACCAGACCCGTGTGCGACCGGAGGTGACCGAACGCGTCATCGACCTGCTTGAGGCGTCGGTCTTCGATCTCTCCGACAGCTATCGGGAGACCGAGCACATGGTGGCACAGGAGCTCTCGGCGGCCGCCGGAGATCTCTGGACAGACCACTTCCTCGCACAGGAGACGGTACAGATCGGCATCGAACAGAGCCGCTCAAGCCTCGTGCTCGACGCGCTCGAGGAGATCAGGGTCGCGCTGCCCTGGTCCCGCCTCTTCGAGGTGAATCTCGAGTTCAGCTTCGGTCTGGAGCTGGTCCCCGACTCCGGGTAGCCCGGGCCGCACATGAGTACGCGGATTTCCCGCCGTGGTCCTGACCGATCCGAAGCCATTCTCCCGGACCAAAATGCTTGACAGATAGCGTGGTTGCCGATACAATCGCATACACAACAGGTCGCAACGCATGGAAATGCGCGCGCACCACATGGTGTGCAACAGGACAAAGACTGCGAAGGGGAGTAGTACGCGGAGACGCGGATCGTAGAGAGGTCGCCCGGTGGTCGCAAGACCCTGGCTGAAAGGTGACCTCCGCAAACCGCCGGAACTGGCCCCGGAGTCGCGCGCGGAAAGATGGGCGATGCTCTGACATCGCGCTTCAAGTAGGTGGCGCCGGATACCTCGACCGTTACCTCGAGGACGGCATCGCGAACAGTAAACGCCGTGCCGGATGAGTGGGCCGCCAATGCGCGGTCAACGAGAGTGGTACCGCGGACAGCAATCACTGCCTCCGTCTCTTAAAGGGACGGGGGCTTTCTGTGTTCTGCGTCATCCACACGGGTGGCAGCACGGCCGGAGAGCGCGGGCCCGTCGTTTCATCCCGCACGAGACACAGGGAGGTGGCCGCATGGACGACCCTGAGCTTGACCTCGCTCTGACACAGCGGACTGGTCGATCGGTGCCGGCCACCCTTCCGCGTCGATACGGCACCTGCGCGCGAAGCAACGACTGCAAACCCTGGAGGTTTTAGTGATGTCTCGCAAGATAGTTGTCTTTGATACGACGTTGCGCGACGGCGAGCAGGCACCCGGCGCAAGCATGGATCACGGCGCCAAGCTTCAACTCGCCCGCCAGCTTGCACGTCTCAACATCGACGTGATCGAGGCCGGCTTCCCGATCTCCTCTCCTGAGGACTTCGAATCGGTGAAGGCAATCGCCGCTGAGGTCCGGGGACCGTCGATCGCCGGGCTCGCAAGAGCGCTGCCAAAGGACGTCGAGCGCTGCTGGGAGGCCGTTCAGCACGCGCAGAAGCCGCGTATTCACACCTTCATCGGTACCTCGAAAGTCCACGTCGAAAAGCGCTTCGGCAAGACCGAGGCCGAGGTGCTGCAGATGGCCGTTGATGCCGTCGAACTCGCCTGCTCCCTGTGCAATGACGTCGAGTTCTCGGCGGAGGATGCGCTTCGCACAAGCCCGGAGTACCTTCGCGATGTGGTCGAGGCGACGATCGCGGCCGGAGCGAAGACCGTAAACATCCCTGATACTGTGGGCTACGCCACGCCATGGCAGATGCATGAGACCATCACCGGACTGATGGAGAACGTGCCCAACATCGGCGATGCAGTCATCTCGGTACACTGCCACGACGACCTCGGCATGTCTGTGGCGAACTCACTCGCGGCGGTGCGCGCGGGCGCAGGCCAGGTGGAGTGCACCGTCAACGGCATCGGCGAGCGCGCGGGCAACGCCTCGCTCGAAGAGATCGTCATGGCCCTGCGCACGCGCAAAGACGAGTTCGATGCGGACACCGACATCAACACGCGTGAGATCATGAATACCTCGCGCATGGTCTCTACACTCACCGGCTTCGCGGTGCAGCCGAATAAGGCCATCGTGGGCGCCAACGCCTTCGCTCACGAGGCGGGGATCCACCAGCACGGGATGATGCAGGACCGGCAGACCTACGAGATCATGCGACCGGAGGACGTCGGGTTGACCGAGTCGGTGTTCACTCTCGGCCCACGTTCAGGCAAGCACGGACTGCGCATGAGGCTGGAGAAGCTCGGATACAGCATCGCGCCGGATGAGATGGAGGAGATATACGAACGCTTCCTCTCGGTAGCCGACAGGAAGCGGCGGGTCTATGAAGAGGACCTCCACGTAATTATGCGCCAGGCAGCGACCGAGGACATGCCCGAAGTCTGGCACCTCGAGCGCGTGCAGGTCACCACCGGCACCTCGCTCAAGCCGATGGGCCTCGTGGTGCTGCGCCGCAACGGTGATACTATCACGATGGTAGGTCACGGCAACGGTCCGGTCGATGCCGTCACCGATGCGATTCGCAGGGCCGTGGAGATGGAGGAGCTTGAGATGGCGGACTACTCCGTGCGCGGTATCACGCGGGGACAGGATGCACTCGGCGAAGCCACCATTCGTGTGCGACTCGGAGACGAGGAGGCGGTCGGACAGGACGCCAGCCTCGATGTCATCGAAGCCAGCGCGCAGGCATATCTCAATGCGGTGAACTCACTGCTGCTGCGCGAGATGTCCCGCGATCAGGGCGTGGACGAGGACGCTCCGGACCCCCACGTACTGTAAACGATAGGCGAGTACCGTTAAGCCACAGATTGCGGCAACGTCTCTGCGATCGCTTCGGGAGGCGTTGCCGCCGTGGTTTGCCCCGGACTCCGCGTGGTTCAGTCAACTGTTGGAAGGGATCGGGGCTGTTGGAAACAGACGCTGGAGGAATGCCCCGTCGCAAAGGGCGTCAGGAGGATTGCCGCTGACGCACCGGAACACTCAACGTCACGCGCGTTCCGCCGCCACCGTTTGAGGAGATCTCCATCTCGCCGCCGAGATGCTCGATCCGCTCCCGCACGTTGATCAGACCGAGGCCGTCCTCTATCTCTCCATTATCGAGGACCGCTGTGGGATCGAAACCCTCTCCATCGTCCTCGACGCGAATCTCGATCCTGCCGTTGTCATTGGAGAGGGATACTTCGGCGTTCTCGGCGTTGGAGTGCCGCACGGCATTGATCAGCAACTCGCGCACCGCACGGAACAAAGTAACGCTCGCCTCATGCTCCAGTGGCTTTTCCAGGCCGTCATCGCTGAACTTGCATCTGATGCCGGCTTGCTCGTCCGTCTCCTCCACCAGCCACTCCACCGCCTCGGTGAAGCCCAACTCGTAGAGCATCGGCGGGCTCAACTCGAAGGCGAGTGATCTCGTGCCATCAATCGCCCTGTCCAGAAGCTGTTGGACCTCGCCGATGATTGGCTGACACTTCCCGCCGTGCGAACATACGGTGAGAGCACTGATGCGCAGCTTCGCGTAGGCGAGGTTCTGGCTGATCTCGTCGTGGATACGCCCGGCTATCTTCCTGCGCTCCCTTTCCTCTGCAACGGCGATATGCGAGGCGAGAGAACGCAGTGAAGCCTGATCGTCGGCCAGGCGCTCCTGGGTGGTCTTCTCCCGCGTGATGTCGGTGCCGACCGCGACGATGCCTTGTGGTTCGCCGTTTCCATCGAAGATCTCGCGAGTTGACCACGACACGCAGAGGGGCTTGCCGTCTTCTCGCATTATCTCGCATTCGTCACAGAAATAGTCCGATAGCGACCGACCCGCCTCATCTCCCGAGTCATCGCCGGCGCCGTTGCACGATGACAGTATGCTCTGCACCGGCGTGCCGGGCATTTCCTCACGCTTCAGGCCGAAGAGGGTGGTGGCGAAGCTGTTCGCGTAGCGGATCAAACCGGCAGAATCTACGAATAAGACGATGGCATTCAACTGCTCCAGTAACTGATTATAGGGGCAGGAAGGCAATGCGTCGGATCGATCTCCATCATAACTCCAGGGTGTGTCGCCTGCTTCGCCGTGAAGGGTCGCCAGCATTTCCTCCGCTCGTTCCGCGCGAGCACGATAGCGTTCAATTTCCTGCTGCATTTCATGTTGCGTCATAGTTTGAGTGTATTATACGAATAGTCGGTGGTTGGTGACAATCAGGGGAAATACCCATTTTCCGCTCATTCTTTGCCCCAGACCTGCTCTGGCGCGAATCCACTAAATGGGTTGCTCAATCCGTCCTGTCATCGGATCATCGATGCGGCGCTGCCATTGCTCGAGTTCGGCGCGGAGCCTGAGCAACTGCTCGTCGATCCCCGGCGCTGATGCGAGATTCGCCGTCTCAAAAGGGTCCGCGCGCAGGTCAAACAGTTGCGTGACCCGCTCCGCTCCGCCGAAGTACTCGATCAGCTTCCAGCGCTCGTCCCGCACCGCCCGCTGACAGTCCATGTACGCGAAGAACAGGCTCTCGTAGGTCCGTCGGCGTTCTCCCAGCAGTACCGGTGCCAGGGTGCGTCCCTCGACCGTCTCGGGTACCGGCAGGTCCACCAGATCACACAGGGTCGGAAACAGATCGAGCAGGTAACAGAGCGCATCCGACCGCTGCCCTTCCGGGATACCCGGCCCACAGATCACCAGCGGGACCCGGACGCTGTGCTCGTACATGTTCTGCTTCCCCATCAGCCCGTGCTGGCCGACCGCCAGTCCGTTATCACCCGCCAGGACGACGATAGTGTTATCCGCTCGTCCCGACCCCTCGATTGCCTCAAGCACCCGCCCGATATGCGCATCGAGGTGCGTAACCATCGCGTAGTATGCGGCGATATGCTCCTGCACTATCTCTGGAGTGCGCGGAAACGGGGCCAGCATCTCGTCCCGAACCACCATCTCACCGTTGTCGAACGGGTGCACCGGGTGGAAGTTGTCGGGAACGCGCAGGCGTCCGGGATCATACAGATCCTCGTACTCCTTCGGGGCCATGCGCGGATCGTGTGGTGCGGTGTACGAGACGTATGCCATGAAGGGGTCATCGCTGTCATGGCGCTCGATAAACTCGATCGCGGCATCCGAGAAAAGTTCGGAGGAGAACTTCTTGCCGATGTATCGTTCCTCCTCCGGATACTCTCCGGCCGGGTCGAAGTCGAAGACGGGCACCTCGAGATGGTCGGACATGCCGCCATAGAAGATCTTGCCGCCATCAGTGAAGCTTCGGGCGTAGCTGGGCGGGAGATTATGCCACTTTCCCGTGCCGAAAGTTACATAACCATGTGCCGCGAGATGCTCGGGCAGCGTGACGAAGTCTCCGCAGTCGCGCGGGGTGTGGTAGAGCTGGCGGCCGGTCATGAGCATCGCCCGGGAGGGCTGGCAGACTGCCGGGCAGACCGATCCCTGGATGGTCGCATGCGTGAAAGTCGTGCCCTCCTCAACCAGCCGATCCATGTTCGGGGTGATGATCTCCGGATTGCCGACCGCTCCAAGTGCATCGAACCGCTGGTCATCGGTGAAGAGAAACAGTATGTTCGGCCGCTGGATCGATCTCGCCATCAGACAGGCCTCCGCAACTGCAATGGACGCTGTGATTACCAATTCATGGTGCAGGCGGTCTTTCCTGCAGCAACTTTCCCGCGGCCGCTGATGCATCACGAGACCGGGCCTGCAGCGGGCCGAAATCGCCGGGACGGGAACGCCTCCACCACTGTGTCAACGCACGAAGTCGCCCTCGCGGAGCCTGAAGCACAGCGCCGGGCGCGGGTGCCAGCAGGAGGTCACCCACAGTTCCCCGGGGCGGCGCTCGAAGACATCCGGATACGCGATCGACGAATCCATGCAGCGTGCGATCACGACCGGTTCGCTCCACGTTCGCGCGTCGTCCTGGCTGAAGGCAATGGAAAGCTCCTGCCTCTGACTCGAGGCCGGGCGCTCCGACCACTGCTCGTCACCACCCCACTTCTTCGGTACGGTGCCGTCCTCGTATGCGTGGCGATTCCGCACGAGCGCGAGCCGGCCGCTGTCGAGCCTTAGAAGGTAGCCCGGTGCGGCTGAGGCGTCGATCCCGCTCGGGCCGAGTTCCCGGAAGTATCTGCCATCATCGGAGTGTGCAGCCCAGAACTCGTCGAGATTAGTGCGCAGCAGCATCAGCACTCGGCCGTCGGTAAGCTCCGCGATGGCCGCCTCGATTGCGCCGTCGTGATGACCGTGGCCACCCAGATCGATTGTGTTGCCGGGTTTCCAGGTCTCACCCTGATCGGCGGTGACGGCGGCGTGAGTGACCCAGCGCGCGGGGTTGCGTACGAAGGGCTGGCAGGGCACTACCACCTCGCCTGAGGCCCGCTCGATGATCCCGGTCACACAGACGATGCCGGTGCCGATCTGCTGCCGATGGTCCCACGTCCATCCATCGTTCAGCGACCGGATCGCCCAGATCTCAGAATGAGTCTGCGGTGTCGGCTCCTTCGTCTGCTCATCCCACTCCCAGACCCGCTCGGCCATGTCCGTGTAAGCCATGACAAGCGCACCCTCACGCGTGCGGATCAGGGGGCTGCGGTTGCCCGGGCTCTTCCCCCCGTCGGGAATGCCCGGACCATCGCCATCGTAGAGCGTATTGCGCGCCGTCCATGTCCCTCCGTCATCGACTGAGATCATGACCGTGTTGTTCTCCACGGTAAGCAGCGCGCCGTCGGGCATGATCACGAACGGGCCGGACATGTGCGTGCGCAGTAATTCACACTGCGGGTGTATCCAGCGGCTTTCATCGCTCATCTGGCCTTGCCTCCCAATCATTCGCCAAAGCCGCCTCCTCAAGGCGAGTGGCCGGACGGGTCCCTGTCCTCCCGGGCCTGTCGGGCGTTGAGGCGCTCCGTCTGTCGATGCCGATCTGCAACCGCCTTCGTTGCCCACTCGCCTCAAACCTTCGTGGGAGTGTACCTGGAACCTTCCCGGCCTCTGGTGGTTCTTCGGGTTGCGGCGCCGCTTTCCGGGGGCAGGATCCGGCGGGAACCATGAGAACTACGGGAAGTTGACGGGCAATCAAGAATCGATGGCAAAGGACCCCGCCTCCGGGCCTCCATCAACGGCCGCGATTGCGGCTGGAAGCGCAGGAGGCGATTCGTCCGGGAATCTGTTGCAGCAGGCAGGTGAAAAGCGGCGGGCGGTCGAAAAACCGTTCTGAATGCAATGCAACCATCTGCGTCGAGGAATGCCTCCATGGAGATATTCGCCAACCACGCGCATGTGTTCCCCGAGGACGTACGGGCCGAGGGCAGTATCGAGAATCTGCTGAAGCTGATGGATGAGTGCGAGATTGCCCGCGCGGTCTGTTTCGCCCCCCATCGGCACAAGGTTGATGATCTCGGCTATCCCGAGCCGAGTGACTGGCTGATCGAGGCGATTGCCGATGAGCCGAGGCTGACCGGCTTCGCCTGCATCAACCCCGTTGAGGATGACGCGATCGATCGTCTGCAACACGCGGTGGATATCGGGCTGCGAGGCTGCAAGATGCACCCCGCAACCGACCGCTACAACATCCTCGATCCGGTCGCGATGAGCTTCTACGCCGCAGCCCAGGACCTCGGCGTACTGCTCGACTTTCACACCGGGCCGCACTGGTACCGGATCAGGCACTACGATCCGCGCAAGTTCGACGAGATAGCATGGGCCTACCCGCATCTGTCGATGGTCTTCGAACACCTCGGGGGCTACCCTTTCTTCCACGACGTGCTCGCGGTGCTGGGGAATAACACCCCGATCGGCAGGCCCGGCAATCTCTTCGGCGGCATCAGCAGCGTGCTGA
This sequence comes from candidate division WS1 bacterium, assembly GCA_003566775.1. Classification (GTDB taxonomy): domain Bacteria; phylum Armatimonadota; class Zipacnadia; order Zipacnadales; family UBA5352; genus UBA5352. Next base: position 4,251 of record PXBW01000106.1, on the reverse strand, counting down.
ATCGCGATCTGCAGAAGCTGTGGTACCTCGGCATCGAACTGGTCGGTGACGCCATCTTCCGGATCGGTGAATACATGCCCATCTACGGCCTCGACTTCCCGTACAATACGCTGGAGATGATTCGCGATGACATCGCGCAGCTTCGTACCCTCGATCTGACTCCGGAGGGCTTCGAGAAGCTGTTTGGAGGCAATCTTGTGCGAGCTATCGAACACCATCCCACGGGGCCCCGCCCGTCGGGACCATCAAACTGAGGTTGATACTGATGCGAGCCGACGATTTCAGCTATCACATACTCGAGTATCCCTTCCCCGATGACTTCGTGGCGTGGTACCCCTACACGAAGTCGGAGCGCATGGGCGAGCATGACCGCTGGCGACAGTGGCTGGTCAGGGTGGTTGAGGAGGGAGTGCCCGGTGTGCGCGATCAGATGATCGCCGCGCGAGATGTCGAGTCCGGCGATTGGGTCGGCGTGGTCTGGAACTCTGTGGCGCCCACCTGTCCGGAGATCGCCCACTTCGGCTGGTTCTACGTGGAGGACCGATGCCGCGGAGCCGGTGTCGGAGGGCGGGTGATCGAGACCTGTCTGAGCAATCTCAGTGCCGATGGTGCAAAGGCGGTGATGCTGCCGACCCAGCTGGAGAATGAGCGCGCCATCGGCATGTACTACCGACGCGGCTGGCACCTGTCGATCACCGATCCAAACGGCGCAGTCTGGATGGTGCGTGAGCCGGCGGACTACTACGAGTACTACTTTACGCCGGAGGGCCGCGAGCCGATCCGCGCCGGAGAGCCTGAGCCCGCCGACTTCGTGGCCCTAGACTACCTGTTGTCACGCCCCTACGCGCCGGTCCGGCTGCTGCCGCTGGAGCTTGTTGGCAATCGGCGCTTCGTGTCATTCGTGCACGATTGGGACAGCGCCACTCACGTAGTGGCCCGGCAGGAGGACCGCCCGCTGGCCGTCGGAGCGGCGGTGGAGACCGAGGAGGGTTCGCTCTGCGACGTATTCGGCGTGGACCGGCGCGCGATGGCGGTGGCGATGCGCGCGCTGGTTGAGATAGTGCCCCGGCCCTATGCGGACATTGCGGCGCATGATACGATGCGGCGGGGAGCCCTCGAGGATGCCGGGATGCGCTATCTCAGCGCGCAGGTCGTCGAGCTTGCGGGGGCGCAGATCAACATGGCGAGGTACATCCCCGTGTAGGATGAATCATGGTCATCGATGGAAGGAGTATCTGCACGCGACGCGAATAGGTTCACGACGCGAGTGGTTGCACAGCCAGGGAAAGAGAGACTGTGCCATCCGAGGGGCGGTCTCAACTATCAAGTGAAGCTGGTCAGGGAGGAACTGTCATGAGCGAGCACATCTTCTTGGACGTACACGCGGGGAATCACGACCGCGAGGATTCGGTGGTGCAGGCACCGATAATCTGTGATGAAGAGCATGAGTGCCACGTTGTGCACGAGGTCGATGACGCCGGTAACATGGGCGATCCGGTCCCGTCGCAGTGTGTTGAGGCATGTGAGGTCGAGGAGCATGAGATGGAATGTGGCTGCCACATCTCCTTCATCGTGCCTTCGATGTCTGCCGGTGAAGTGCGGCGCTACGCGATCTGCACCGATGAGTGTGAGGAAGGCGAAATCTCCGAGGTCATCGTCGATCTCGACGAGAACGCGAAGACGGCGGCGTTTATGATCGGCGATGACATGGTAACACGCTACAACTTCGACTTCGATGAGTTCGTACGTCCCAACTGTTACCCGGTGTACGGGCCGAACGGCCTCGAGATAACTGAGTACGCGGTGACCGATCATCCTCATCACAAGTCGATGTACGTCGCGCTCGGCGAGGTAAATGGTGAGGACAACTGGTCCGAGCAGGAGGGCCACGCCTACACACAGTGTCAGTCGGTCGAGGTATTGGCCGAGGGACCGGTGTTCGCCCAGATCCTAGCCATCAACGACTGGCTCGACAGCAATAAGAACAAGCTGATGGAAGAGTGGACGGTCATCACGGTCTATAACATGCCCGAGAGCGGTCGGGTGATAGACTGGGACATCACCTTCGTGGCATCGGAGAAGGGCATTCACATCGGTGACACCAAGGAGTCCGGCACCCTCTCGGTGCGCATGCTCACCGAGCTGCACGAGAAGGGCGGCACCGGCCTGATTACCAACGCCCACGGCGCGATTACGGAGGCGGAGAACTGGGGCAAACCCTCGCCCTGGGTCGATTACTCCGGCGAGCTTGAGGGGCAGAAGGTCGGCCTTGCGATCTTCGACTCGCCCCATAATCTGCGGCACCCCACCACATGGCACGTGCGGGCATATGGCCTGTTCACCGCCAACTGCTGGGGGTACTCCTACTTCACCGGGGACGAATCCCGGCGCGGCGATTACGTGATGCCCGAGGGCGATATCCTCAACTTCATCTACCGCGTGTATATCCACGCCGGCGATGTCGAGGAGGCGAAGGTGCGCGAGAAGTATCTCGATTTCTCCTTCCCGCCGAAGGTCACGGCGGTCGAGGAGTGAGCCCACAGACACTCGCAACGATCGGCCGGGTCTGGCGGCACGCGCCGGCCCGGCCGTTTCTCATTCAGGTCTGCACGGAGGCGATCGACGATGACCCCGCGCGAGAGAGTAAAGGCCGCACTGCGCTTCGAGGAGCCGGATAGGGTCCCGCTGGCCTGCTACGCCATCGACTGTGACACCGCCTCAAGGGTCCTCGGCAGGCACACCTTCATCCGCGACAAAGCGGGACAGCGGATCGCGTTCTGGGAGGGCCGGCGCGATGAGGTGGTCGAGGGCCTGATCCGCGACATTCCCGAGCTATTCGAGAAACTCGACATCTACGATCTGATCCATCTGCGCAAGATCGCGATCGTGCCACCGAAGGGCTACCATCCTCCCGCTCCGGAGCAGATCGAGGAGGGGGTCTGGGAGACCGGGGACGGACGGATCCTGAAGTACTCCGAGATCACCAATGAGATCGCGGCAGTTTCGTCAGGGACCGGCGGGCATCGCGAGTATCGCATGGAGGACTTTCCGCTCGACCCGGAGGTGGAGCTGGAGGACGAGTCGATCTACGAGGTATGGGACGCGGTGATCGACCGCCTGCCCCCGGATCGATACATAGTCGGGCACTATCCGATGGCGACCGAACAGGTGCTGCTCGGCGGCTACGAGCGCGGGTTGATGGAGGTGGCGATGCATCCGGAGATGGTGGAGCGTGCGTGCGCTTCGGGCCGCGCGCGGGCGGAGAAGGCACGAAAGCTGTGGAAGCGGCGGAATTTCGATGCAGTGATGAACGAGAATGATTTCGGTCACACCACCGGGACCTTCGTCAGCCCGGACACCTTCCGGCGGCTCTTCCTGCCGAACGTGAAGTGCAACGCCGACGCCGTTCACGCGCAGGGTTGGGACTTCATTCAGCACACCTGCGGCGATAACCGCCCGATCTTCGACCAGCTTGTCGAGGCTGAGATAGACTGCCTGCAGGCCCTGCAGCCGCAGGCGGGGATGAACCCGGCGATGGTCAAGCAGCGCTCGGGCAATCGCATGGCGGCGTGGGGCGGGGTGGATGTGGCGAACCTGGTCGCGGGTGAGCCGGAGGATGTGCGGCGCGACGTGCGGGAGACGATGGAGAATGCGAAGGCGGGCGGCGGCCTGATCCTCGGCGCCTCGCATTCGATCGCCTGGGGCACGAAGTACGATAACTTCATGGCGATGCTCGACGAGTTTGAGAGGACGAGGGATTACTGAGCGGTCACGAGGCCACCGGGGAGCGGGTCGCAAAGACGGAGTAGACCGATATCAGGTAGGAACGGGTGAGTTGTCGAAATCGGTGACACGAACCCGGAAGACCTGCGTTCCGATCTTCACCTCATTGGCATCAAGAACGGTCTCGATCCCAACCAGGGTAACGGCGTCTGCTTCGGTAACCGCTTGGTTGTCCACTTCGAGTGAATCTACATTCTGCTCGACATAACAGGTTGGAAGGCTGTACGCAATACGTTCGCCGCGACGGATGACACCATTCTCAACTTCGATGCCGATCACGCGCTTCTCGGCAATATGTCGCTCGATCGTGCCCATGAACTCATAGTGGCCCGGAACCGGCTCTAGTGCTTACTTGCAAAATTGTCCGTGATATGCTATGGTTCGGTCATTATGGGAAGAGTTGCGACACTGGTCCGCCTGTCTGAGCATGAACGCACCGCCCTGGAACGCTGGGTGTCCTCTGGCACG
>PXBW01000237.1 GCA_003566775.1 candidate division WS1 bacterium | reverse complement strand
CCGCGAGGGGAAGGAATACCTGAGCCAAGGCTCGGTTCGCGTTGAATTGTCACATCGCTGGGAGAGGATGACAGTGACCGACTGGCATGATACAGACAACCTGACGAGCGATGCGGACGATGAGGACAGAAGACGACCACGACTTGATGGACGCCAGGAAGCGATCCGGGCGCGCCTGTCACAGATCAGTTCAGAAGCTGCGGAGTTCTATCTCGGAGCGACAAGCCTGATTCAGTCGCCACCGCCAGCGGCAGCATACTTATTGGCGCATGCTGCTAGGGAAATCGAGAGTGCGCTAAGGCAGTACTTCGTCGGAGACGCGCCGCCGGATATGCCCGGCACGCCTGCCTGCAAAGAAGATGGCAGATCCAACCACCGCCAAGATATCGCCACCGCATTAGGCCTGTCGGATGATGACCCCGTTGTCGTGCACTGGCATGGCGTTGCAGAGCAGTTCCACCGCTTGGCCCATCGGCGCGGCAGACCTCGGCCCCTTCGGCGTGTGATCCCCGTCTGGGAGGAGTTTGAGGATATTCTCCACGCGCTACTGGCCAGGTTCTATGATGCCCTGCCGACCATTGACGAATTGCTGTCGGTGCCGTCTCCAACGAGCAGCCACATCCAGCGACTCACGGTGCTACTGGCGCGGCCCACAAGCACGAGACGCCGGTACTTCTTCAGTCGTCTTGAGCACGTGGGTTGGTTGCAGCCTTTGGACGATGCTGGCTTCTTTTCTGGGCCACCTCTCCCAGTAGCCATTGACGAGGAAGGAACGCTCTCCCACCCTCCATGGCCTCAGTCTGAGTACCTTGTCAGAATGGCGCAAACGGACCCGGAGACCGTCCGTGGGGTATTGCTGCGCATCCTTGATCGTGGGCATACGGACAACGCTCTGTTTCGTTGTGACTGCGTGGACGCGGCGCTGAGCATGCCGGCGCATCTGGCGGCCGATATTGCCTTGCGAACGAGGAAATGGGACGGACCTCTGCATTTCGGCCTTCCGGACAGTCTCCGGCAGTTGGCGTGCAAGTTGGCCACCGAGGGCGAAGCAGCGACAGCTTTGAAGCTCGCTCAGAGTGTCCTGTACATCGCACCCGACTGTGAGGGGATCAAGAGGGCCAGGAGTGACGGAGCCACACAGGCGATTCTGCCTGAACCTCTCTCAAGAATGGACATGTACGACTATGAAGAATTCGTATGTGCCACATTTCCGCTACTTACCGAAGCTGAGGGGATGGAAACACTTCGCCTGTCATGCGTCCTGCTGGAGTGTGCTCTGCGATTCAAGCTCCGTGGATGCCGAGAACTTGAGAGCAAGTCCCGAAAGAGCAATCCAGACTACTCCTACGTGTCGCGTCCGGCGATAGAGGAGAAGCCAACAGTCAACAGTCTGAGAGACTGCTTGACCAACGCGGTGCGTGATGTCGCATGCCAGGTCGCGGAGCGTGGTGTGGATAGCTGTCAGGAAGTGCTGGACGCACTGGCAGAACGACCGTTCCCGATCTTTCAGCGTATCGCCCTCTATGTGCTCTCCCTGCATCCACGGGCAGACATCGACCGGGCGGCGCGGTGGCTGTGTGACCGCTCTCTACTCAAAGACCGTCACTATCATCACGAGTATTCATTGCTTGCGCGGGCAATCTACCCGCTTCTTTCCGAGGCACGTCAAGACGAAGTCCTAGAGTCGATCCAGGCGACCGTCACGGAGTGGCAGGCAGAGCTTCAGTCCGATGCCCCGTCTCGCACATCGCACGAGATTGAGCGAGCGACGAAGCGATACCGGTGCAATCTGCTCGGGCTGTTGGGGGAGGTTCTTCCTCCTGAGGCAATGGCGGATTATGAGAGACTTCTGGCCGAAGTGGGTGAACCGCTGCCACCAGGGGAGGAGTTTCGGATAGAAACACGGTGGGGCAGCCCCAGTCCGCTTGCTGAGGAAGAGCTTGCAGCAATGTCTCCAAGCCATCTCGCGGAGTTCGTGCGAACATGGCAACCTGATCCTAACGAAATCTGGGGCGCGGAGCCGGAGGGTCTGGGCCGTGCAGTTCAGTCAGTTGTCGCCGCGCGACCTAGGCCATTCGCGATCGAGGCGATGTCTTTCGCGGCAGTTGACCCAACGTACGTAAGGCACCTGCTCGCAGGATTTTCCGACGCCGTGAGAGCAGACATGGAGTTCCCCTGGGAACACGTCTTTGATCTCGCTGCCTGGGTACTGCAGCAGCCTGACACCGAAGAACAGTCGGATAGTGTCTACACGCTCGCAGTAGACCCGGGTTGGGGATGGACGCGCAAGGAGATCGCCGGACTCCTTGAGAACGGCATTCGCCGGGACCACATTGCATTCGAACTTCGTGATCGGGTCTGGGAACTCGTGTGCGCCCTTACGAAGGATCCGGACCCTACACCTGAGCGCGAGGAGCGCCCGGAAGCCATGGGCCCAGCGACGATGGCGATCAACACAGTGCGGGGACATGCCATGCATTGCGTCTTTCACTATGCGTTGTGGTGCGCGCGCCACCTGCGCCCCGATGATACTGCACTTAGCGAGCAGCCGCCATTCAGTGTCGAGATTCCCGAAGTCCTGACCGTGCTGGATCTCCATCTGGATCAGACCGCCGATCCATCTGCTGCGGTTCGATCTGTCTATGGTCAGTTCCTGAGACACCTAATGCTGTTGGCCCCGGACTGGCTGTCCCGGCGCATTGCCTCGATCTTCCCGGATGATCCGGCCCAACATCGTCTCTGGAGAGCGGCATGGAATTCGTTCGTCGGCTTCAACCCACCGGATGAGCATCTATTCCCATTTCTGCGCAAGCAGTACGCGCGCGCGATCGAGACTCTGAACGACCCGGGGGGTGAGGAAGATCGGATCGGTGATGATGCACACAAGCGACTGGCCCATCACCTTGTGGCGCTCTACGCGACTTCAGCAATGGAACTCGATAACAAACTGCTCGTAGCATTCTTCGAACAGGCTCCTGTAGCGCTCCGGAGCGAGATCATCAGCTTCATCGGTCGGAGCCTTCTCGAAGCGTCGTCAGCGCCATCCGCCGAGATATTGGAGCGTCTGCAGACGCTAGTTGAGGCGCGCATAGCCGCGGCAGAAGACGCCACTGACGAACAGGCGGTGTCAGAGGAGTTGCCTGAGTTCGGCTGGTGCTTCCATAGTAGCGCATTCGATGACCAGTGGTCGCTGGCGAATCTGCTCAAGGTTCTTGATCTCACTGGTGGTATTATTCGGCCATCTCACCTCGTCATGGAACGGCTGGCCGTCCTTGTGAGCGAATACCCGCGTGATGTCGTGACCATCGCGCGCCGACT
>PXBW01000290.1 GCA_003566775.1 candidate division WS1 bacterium | reverse complement strand
GATCGGAGGCTCATCCGGCGGATGCATCCCCGCGAGCCTCGCCGACGCCCCGGTGGACTACGAGGCACTCGGCGAGCTTGGTGCGATCATGGGCTCCGGCGGGTTCGTGGTGCTCGACGACACCGACTGCATGGTGGACGTGGCACATTACTTTCTTGACTTCGCCCAGTCTGAATCGTGCGGCAAGTGCACACCCTGCCGGGTCGGCACACGCCGGATGCTGGAGATTCTGGACCGGATCAAAGCGGGCGAGGGGAAACTGTCGGACCTTGACGTGCTGCAGGAACTCGGAGAGATGGTGCGGGACACGAGCCTGTGTCTTCTCGGTGGCACCGCTCCGACGCCGGTGCTCTCGACGCTGAGATACTTCCGCGACGAATATGAAGCACACATCGACGGGCACTGTCCCGCGGGACAGTGCTCCGCGTTGATCCGCTTCGAGATAATCGATGAGTGCATCGGCTGCACGCGGTGCGCGCAGGCATGTCCAGCCGACGCGATCACCATGCGCCCGCACCAGGTGCATGAGATTGACCAGGAGCTTTGCATCAAGTGCGGCAGCTGTGTGGGAGCCTGTCCGGTTGACGCGATCACGGTGGGGTGAGCCACCGAAACCCTTCGAAGACAGGCCGCTGCATCTGACCACCGGGAGTGTTTCTCCTGCATGGACGCCGTCACGCTCGCCGCCTTTAGCACAGACCAGGACGACCCGGCTTTCATCGGGGTGCCGTGCGCAGATAGTGAGCGGTTCAGGATTAAGCTATGCCAACCGTAACGATCGACGGACAACCGATCACAGTCCCTGAGGGCGCGACGATTCTTGAGGCCGCCCGTGAGATCGGGATCGAGATTCCCACGCTCTGCTACCGCGAGGACCTGCCTGCCCAGACCTCATGCATGGTCTGTGTGGTGCGCATAGAAGGGCAGAAGCGCTTCGTGCCGTCCTGTGCGATGCGCGCGCGTGACGGTATGGTGATAGAAGCGCAGAGCGTGGAAGTCCAGCAGACGCGTCGGACGGCCCTGGAACTGCTGCTGTCCGATCACATTGGAGACTGCCTCGGTCCGTGTCAGCTCGCCTGCGCGGCCGGGCTCAACATCCCGCGCATGATTCGACAGATAGTCGCGGGTGATCTCCCGGGCGCGATGGCCACGGTCAGGGAACGTATTCCGCTACCGGCGACACTCGGGCGTATCTGTCCGGCCCCATGTGAGAATGCCTGCCGACGCGGGGCACATGACGAAGCAGTGTCGGTCCGCCTGCTCAAGCGGTGGGTAGGTGATGCTTATCTCGCCTCAGAGACTCCGCGGATGCCTGAGGCCGCTCCCGCCAGCGGCCGACGCGTCGCGATTGTGGGTGCAGGACCGGCGGGGCTGAGCGCCGCTTACTACCTGTGCATCGCCGGACACCAGGTGGCGATCTTTGAGGAGCGTAACGCTTCAGGCGGTGGCCTGCGGGATGCGGATAATCTCGCCTGGCATGTTCTCGACGCTGAGATAGATACGATCCTGCAAATGGGGGTTGATCTGCGTGCGGAGAGTCGTGTCGGACGCGATCTGCCCCTCGACGAGTTGCGTGAGGCTTTCGACGCGGTGCTGCTTGCGGTGGGAGAACTCGATGAGAAAGCGGCAGCAGAGTTGGGTGTTCCCTTTGCAGGGCGGGGCATCGAGGTTGACCGCATGACACATCAAAGCCCGATCGAGGGCGTCTTCGCGTGCGGCTCCGCGCAGGCTCCGTCGAGGCTGGCAATCCGCGCGGTGGCGATGGGCAGAGAATCCGCGCAGGCTATCGATCAGTATGTTGGAGGACAGGACATCACACCCGAGGAGCGTCCATTCAATGTCACGCTCGGGCGACTCGAAACCGAGGAGGCGGCCCGGATGGCGGTGGACGCGAACGAACGCCCCCGACTGATCCCCTCGGGGGGAGAGTTCGTCGGCTTCAATGACGAGGAGGCCGTGCGTGAGGCCCTTCGATGCATGCACTGTGACTGTCACGGTTTGCGGGATTGCCGCCTGCGCGCTCTCTCCGAGAAGCTCGGCGCGTCACCACGCATCTACCGGGCGGAGCGCCGCCGCTTTCAGAGGGATAACACCCACCCCGCGATCGTCTTCGAGCCGGGGAAATGTGTTACCTGCGGGCTGTGCGTGGAGATCGCTCGGCGCGATCAGGAGGAACTCGGCCTGGTGTTCATTGACCGAGGCTTTAACGTACGCACCTCGGTACCTTTCGGAGCAACGCTTGCCGAGGGTCTTCAGCGGGCTGCTGAGGATTGCGCTCGCGCGTGCCCGACAGGTGCGATAGTGTTGCGAGAAGATCAAGAAGAGAGGCAACCGCACGATGGTGCGTGAGAACGAGCGTGGGCTCGCAGTCGAAGATATTGTGAAGGAGTACGAGACGCCTGCGGGGCCACATCGCGTTCTTGACGGTCTCTCTATGACTGCTCAGCCGGGCGAAGCTGTCGCCATTCTGGGGCCTTCGGGCTCGGGCAAGAGCACGCTGCTCAATATCATCGGCTCGCTGGACCGCCCGACGTCGGGCAGGGTCCGCCTCGGTGACACAGCGGTAACCGATCTCGATGGAACCGGGCTGGCATCCTACCGCGCCAACGAGGTAGGTTTCATCTTTCAGGACCACCACCTTCTGCCGCAACTCACCGCCATCGAGAACGTTATGCTTCCTTCGCTGGCCGCCGAAGATGATGGAAAGGGGGAGGATCGCGCGCGTGAACTGCTGGGACGCGTCGGAGTTGCGGATCGTGCGGATGCGTTCCCGGCACGCCTCTCCGGAGGTGAGCGGCAAAGAGTGGCCGCAGCGAGGGCTCTCATCAACGGGGCCCGACTGCTGCTTTGCGATGAGCCTACCGGCAACCTCGATCGGGACACAGGACGGAACCTCGTCACGATGCTTCGTGACCTGAGCGAGGATGGTGTGATCGTACTGATGGTTACACACAACCACGAGCAGGCCACGCTGCTCGACCGTGGTCTGCTTCTGCGCGAGGGCCGTCTCGTGCCGTGGAAGGGGGCCGGAGAGGACCGAACTCCCGCATGAGCTTCCTGAGGCTTGTGATACGGAGTCTCGCCCACTATCGGCGGACCGGCGTGGTCGTGGTGATGGGACTCGCGGTCGCAACATCGGTCATCGTTGGATCACTGATCATCGGCGACTCGGTGGAGGGTTCCATCCGACATACTGCACTGGCGCGTCTGGGCGTGATCGTTGACGCCATCACCGCTTCACGCTTCTTCGATGACCAACTTGCCGACCGCGCGGGGCTTCACGGCGCGACGGCCGCGTTGATACGTCTCGACGGCTCCGCGCGCGCCGAGGCCGACGAGGCCGTGATCGCCGATGTGAGGATCATCGGTGTTGATGAGGATTTCTGGCGGCTTTATCCCGAGGCGGAGCCGCGATCACTCGAACCTCGCGTGGCAGTCATCAATGAGGCACTCGCGGGCGATGCCCGCGTTGCTGTCGGAGACACTGTCTCCATAACGGTGTCCCGTCCCGGTAAGGCTGCGACGGAGACCCTGTTTGCCCGTCGTGAGCGCCATGAGACGATTGCGACTCTGCGGGTGGAGGTAACCGAGGTGCTGCCGGACCTCGGGCCGGGCGGCTTCCGTCTCGATCCATCCACCGCCATGCCGCGTAACGTCATCGTCGACCGGGCGTGGCTGGCAGAGCAGATCGGAGAGGCAGGTCGAGCCAATGCGCTGGTAATGGGGCCGCTTCCGGGCAGAGACGGCACCTATCCGACATTGCGCGATGTGCGTCGCACCGACGAACACGGACCAACTGCCCCGCGACTTCAGCGAGAGATGGTCGCCGAGGCCCTGACGCTTGAAGATCACGGCCTCTATCTGCGCAGACACCACCCCTGGCTGTCGGTCTTCAGTGAGGCGGTGACGCTAAGCGACGGACAGGTTCGCGCCGCGCGGGCCGCCAGCGAAGGATTTGCCGGCGTCCGGCCCACGTCGGTCTATCTCGCGGACACCATCGCGGCACCTGATGACACCTCGCGCGGCATAGCATACGCAATCATCGCGGACGTGCCTATCGATGAACTGCCGTTAACTCCATCTGAGGAACGGCCGCAGCCACTCGAAAACGATGAGATCGTGATGAACTCGTGGGCCGCCGAGGACCTCGGCGCAGAGATAGGCGAGCAATTTGCGATCACGTGGCGTGTGAACACTCCGGGGGGATATGAGGACAGGTCCGTCGAGGTAACTCTCGCGGATATCGCGCAGATGGAGGGCCTCGCAGCCGAGCCGATGCTGGTGCCGGACTTCGAGGGCATCACCGATGCGGACCACGTCGGCGACTGGGATCCCCCTTTCCCGATCGATCTATCTCTTGTTACCGCTCGCGATGAGGATTACTGGGAACGTTACCGTGCCGCGCCACGCGTCTTCGCGAGCAGTGACCTGCTCAAGCGCGCCTGGCGGCAAGACGATGACCACGGCCTGTGGATCACCTCGGTTCGCGTCGGTCCGGTGTCCTATCTGCCCGAGGCAGAGGCCGATTATGAAGCGGCGCTGCTGCAGGAACTCACGCCCGAGGATGCGGGCGTGCGCTTTGTGCCTGTGCGCGCGCAGGCGCTGGAGGCGAGCAGGGGAACTTCCGATTTCGGTCAACTCTTTCTCGGGATGAGCGTCTTCCTCGTAGTGGCGGGGGCCGGACTTGCGAGTACGCTGATGCGACTCTCCGCCAGGCGCCGGGCGTCACAGGTGGGCATCATGCTCGCCACCGGCTTCACCCGGGCGCAGGCGGGGCGGGTGATCTCGGCGGAAGGCGCCCTTCTCTCACTCGTCGGTGTCGTGGTTGGAACCCCGATGGGCATTCTGTACGCACACGGAATAATGCACGCGCTGGCAACCCGCTGGCAGGGCGCCCTGGGGGATGCGCCTGTGCTTGGTGTGTTCATTGATGCACAGACAGTCCTCGCGGGCGCTGGCTCCGCGTTGCTCGTCGGCGTGATTGCGACGTGGTGGGGGGCGCGAGCCCTCTCAGACCGACCGGTAATCGAACTGCTGCACGGCTGGCAGGCCACTGGATCGACGGTGACAGAACGTTTGCCGTGGACCGCATGGGCTACGCCGGTGCTTCTACTTGCCGCTCTCGGCCTCTTCGTAGCGACGATGGCGGAGATGCTCACCACCGAGGGAGCATTCTTCGGCATCGGCGGCCTGCTGCTGGTGGGTGCGCTCACCGGCGCCCATCTGCTGCTCACACGCGCAGTGCGTCAGAGCGGCGCGTCGGAGACCTTCGAAGGCCTCGCTCTGCGCAATGCAGCGTCGGCACGTGGAAGAAGCCTGCTGCTCATCGGGCTGATTGCAGCCGCCACTTTCGTCATTGTCACAGTCGCGGCGAACTCCCGGGACTTCGCCCGCATCGACGTCCGCGACCGGTCATCGGGCACCGGTGGCTTCACTCACATCGCAACCACCTCGGTCCCGCTGGGCTTCGACCCCGCCACTGAAGAGGGCCGCGAGAACCTCGGCTTCCTGCCGGAAGAGCAGAATGTGCTCGAAGGCAGCGAAATCATCTCTCTGCTGCGCAGTCCCGGCGACGACATCTCATGTCTGAACATCGCACGCCCCACACATCCGCGCCTGCTGGGCGTGAGCGATGAGATGATTGAACGTGGTGGATTCACACTCAGCGTTCTCGGTGACCCGCCGCAGGGTCGGCCCTGGCGCCTGCTTGGCGATGGAACTGGCCGCCCGCCGATTCCCGCATTCGCAGATGACGCGAGTCTCACCTGGCAACTTCACTCGGGGCTCGGACAGATCTACGATCTCGGAGAGGACCTGACTGAGCTTGAGTTCGTCGGCGCTCTGCAGGGATCGATCTTTCAGAGCGAGTTGCTGATCCATGAGGGTACGCTACGGCGACTCTACCCCGAGATCGCCGGGCCGACCTACTTCCTGATCGAAGCGTCCGAGTGCTGCGATGACCTGGTCGCCGATACCCTGCGCGCGGCATTGGGTGAGATGGGACTGCGAGTGCGACCGACTTCCGAGGTACTCAACGAGTACATTACCGTACAGAATACTTACCTGTCGATGTTCCTTGCACTGGGAGGACTCGGCCTGCTGCTCGGCACGGTTGGCCTCGTCGCGGTCATCCTGCGCAGCGTCTTTGAGCGGCGTTCGGAGTTTGCGCTGATGCTCGCGACCGGCTTCACGCTTGCGAACCTAACGTGGCTGCTCCTCGTCGAAAACGCAAGCCTGTTGATCGCAGGAATGGTAGTGGGAACAGTGAGCGCGCTTATCGCCGTCTCCCCTCACCTCCTCTCGGCACAGGCGGCAGTCAACTGGATCGCTCTCGCGCTTGTGCTCGGCGCCATATCGATAGTCGGCCTGGTGGCGTGCGGTGTGGGCGCACGGGTGGCGTTGCGTGGCGAGTTGATTGAGGCGCTCAGAACGGAGTGAGTGCGGTGATTCGCGATCTTCGAAGGATTGCGCTGACAGTCCTGATTACCGTAGTGACCTGCTCGCTTGTCTTCGCGCAAACCGGCGCGGACTGGCCAAGCTTCCGCGGTAAGGCACAGAATACCGGCGTGGCACACTCGCCGCTGGCGGAGAATCCGCGCGTCCGCTGGAGCTACGAGACCGGTTCATCGGTGGAGTCCACGGCTGCGATCGTGGGAAACAATGTTTACGTCGGCACGATGACCGGGGCGCTGCTCGCGCTCGATCTGCTCAGTGGCGATCTCAGGTGGAAGTACACCAACAGCGATGGCAGCGCGATAAGCGCAGCGCCGCTGGTGCAGGGAAACACTGTTTACGTGGGCGATCGGGCTGGAACCTTCCACGCGGTGAATGCCGCTAACGGCAGGCTAAGGTGGACCTTCGCCACCGGCGATCGGATCGAATCTTCGGCAATCTTCGTGGCCAACAGCGTGCTGTTCGGCTCCTATGACAACAACCTTTACCGCCTCCGCGCGAACGACGGTCACGAACTTTGGAGATATGCCTCCGACGCTCAGGTGCACTGTCCCCCTACGGAGGCAGGCGGTCTCGTGGCAATCGCGGGCTGTGACGGATTCCTCGCCATCATCGATCTGGCAACAGGACGGGAGATGCGATCGGCGCGGCTCGGCGGCAATTTCGCGGGCGCGCCTGCGTTCGCCGCAGGGGCGGTGTACGTCGGATCGATGGATGGTCGCTACTGGGGGGTCCGCCTGAGCGACGCGCAGATCCTCTGGGCGCAGAGGGAGGATGCGCGTTCAGGCGCGATATTCGCATCGCCCGCTGTCATCGGCAACGCGGTTATCTACGCCTCGCGCAGCAATAGGGTCTTCCGGGTCAACCGCACCACCGGCGCTGTCGAATGGAGGTTCACCGCCCGCGGCGACGTGGACTCCTCGCCGGTGATCAATGATGAAAGCGTTATCTTCGGTTCATCAGACGGAAGCATCTACAGAGTCAGGCTCGCGGATGGTCAGAGAATTTGGCACTTCAACGCAGGATCACCGATTAGCGCCTCACCCGCCATCGGACAGCGTCGCCTAGTCATCGGAACTGAGGGCGGCACCGTTTACTGCCTTGGGTAGGCACAGATTCTGCGGTTCTGTCGCGGAAGGATGAGGGAGTGAGAGCATGCACTTAGTACGAGTTCTCGCGATAACGGCCTTGACTACGCTTGTGTCAATCGCATTCGCCGACGACTGGCCGCTCTGGCGCGGTCCCAATCAGGACGGCATTGCACCCGACACGGGAATCAACAGAGACTGGAATAACAACCCGCCTGAGAAGCTCTGGCAGGTGCCGCTGAGCGATGAGGGTTTCGCAGGCCCTTCCGTGGCGGATGGAAAGGTCTTCATCATCGATCACGAGGGCGACGAGGACGTTGTGCGCGCCATTGATATTGAAACCGGAGAGGACATCTGGGAATACCGCTATCCAGATCTCGAGCGAGCGGACTACGGCTTCTCGCGCTCCACCCCCGTTTACGATGAGGGCCGCCTGTACACCATCAGCTACCTTGGCAGGGTCATCTGCTTCGACGCGGAGAGCGGCGATCTCATCTGGAGCATCAGTATGCCCGAGGACCTTGGGGGGCGCAGACCTCAGTGGGGATATGCCATGTCCGCGCTGATAGATGGCGACAGACTGATACTCGTTCCGGGCGGTCCGCAGACAGGTGTCGCGGCGCTCAACAAGCTGAACGGTGAGGTCATCTGGACCGGCGGAAGCGGAGAGATCCCCGGCTACGCCACTCCGGTCCGGGCGACTATACATGATGTCGAGCAGTACGTGGTCTTCACCGGCAAGTCCCTCATTGGTGTGCGCGCGGATGATGGCGAGTTACTGTGGCGAGTTCCCTGGGAGACCGCTCACGACGTCAACGCTGCAACGCCGATAGTAGAGGGTACTCATGTCTTCATCACCAGCGGCTACGGCCGGGGGTCGGCCGTGATCGAGGTCGAGCCGGACAGTGCTCATATTCTCCGAGAGATTGACGGAATGTCCGCGCAGTTCAACACTCCGGTCTTCTTCGGCAATTACCTCTTCGGCCCCACGAATCCGAATCTTGTCTGTCTCGATCCACGCAACGGCGAGGTTATGTGGGCACAGCGCGGCTTTGGGCGAGGCGGCGTTGTTGTCGTCGGCGACGTGATAATCGCTCTCAGCGGGAACACCGGTGAACTCGCCATGATTGAGGCAACCGCACAGGAATACAACGAACTGGGGCGCTTCACTCCGCTCGGTGGAAATCACAGTTGGACTGCCCCAATCGTCGCCCACGGTCGTCTCATTGTCCGCAACAAGGAGGCCCTCGCCTGCTTCGACCTGAGGTGAAACGGCTGAAACGGGAGCGGAGACAGCAACGAATGGAAGCGTCGGCACCGACACCGAAACGACCGTACTCACGGGAATAACCGCACCCGGTGAGGTCAGGTGTTGCTGACGTCTTTCCGGGATGGTGCCCAGTGCACTCTGCCCGGCCTCACGCACTCAACCCCGGGCCGGTGCTGACGGAAAGAGCCCGCCCCGCCGTTGCGATAATCACGCCGACCAGAGACGTGGACGCGATCACCACCAGAGATTGCGGGTTGTGCTCCGCAGAATCGCTCCTCGGTCTCTGTGGACTATCGATAGGCCCGGACCTCAAACACTCGCACCTGATCGTCTCCGTTAGTGGCATCGCAGACGATTCGCACGGCTGAGGTACCCGTGCATTCGAACCTGTGGACCCGTCGCCGCTGGTAGTTGCCCTTTGCGCGTGCGATCTCCACCCATTGCCCCTCACACTGCATCTCCACGCGATAATCGCGCACACACTCCGGCTGAGGTCCGCGCACCATTCTCTCGTTAAACCTATCGCTGTGCGTGAGGGTGAGCGGGCGCTCGAACCCGGTGTCGAAGACGATCTGTAGCTCCGAGAGTTCCTGCGGCTGTTCCCAGCGCAATTCGATCTGCTGCGGCAGGTCGCGCCCGGGCGCCGATGCCCACTGATGGTCGTCGCCGTGCCGGTGCCGCGTGATGCCCGAGAGGATCTTGGCCGGCTCACTCCCATTCTCGTGGCTGGAGGCGGTGACAGTGGCCTTGCGGGCAAGGTCCTCAGGATCCTCATTGGCCAAATCCGGTATGAAGTGGTCGTGTCGCAGAAGCTGCTGCTGCACGGCGGAAACGCCGTCCTGATTGAGATCACGCGGCAGGCAAAGCCGATCGCTGCAGTGTGCGGCGGCGACTCCCACCGCCTGGCCCATCGCCGCTGCCGTAGCGGCAACGCGGGTCGAGGCCATACCCATGTGCGTGGCACTCGCGCATCGTCCGGCCATGAACAGGTTGTGCACATTGCGCGAGTACAGGCAGCGCAACGGAATAGAGTAGACGTCCTCGGAGTGACGGTGCCAGGACGGAGGCTCGGGGCTGTATATGCCCTTGGGTGGATGCGTGTCGATGCTCCAGCCACCGTGGGCCACCCGGTCGGGAAATGGCGTCTGCTCGAGGATGTGATTCTCGGTCAGTATCTCAGGCCCCACGAGCCGCCGCGACTCACGTTTCGCGGGCAACACGCCGAACCACCGCAGCGCCCAGTTCTCAGCACCATGATCACCGTGGTTCTTGATGTGATCCCATACGCCGAAGAGGCAGGCCAGCAGTTCCTTGCGGATGGTCTCCTGGTCCTTGATCATGTCGAGTTCCCCGCCCCACTCAACCCACCAGTGCCCGTGTCGAAGCTCCGAGTGCCCCCGATGCGGAAGATCATCTTCCGACTCGAACTTACGGGCCCACGACGGTGGTCTGAACTCGACCGGATGTCCCGTGTCCTCTGCGATCCACATAAGGGAGCAGCCCATCGTCTTTTCGTCGGGACCTTCGGCGTCGGGTTCGTCGAACTCGTCGGGTCCCTCGCGCCCGATGCGGAAGTCTGCGCCCGCCTCCGCACCAAGGGTACCGTCTCCCGTGCAGTCCACGAAGAGCTCGCCGGAGATCGTGAGTTCTTCCTCAGTCCATGGACGCGCGCACGTGAGCGCGCCGATACAGTTGTCCCGGGTCATGGCGGCGGAGACTACCGAGGTGTTGAGGAGCAACCGCGTGTTCTCCTCTGCCCGCACCCACTCTTCAAGCACTATGTCCCAGATGGGATTGCTCCGCTGGGGATTACGCACGGCCTCCTCCAGACGGATTTCTTCGATGATGCCGCCCTCGCGCGCATGTGGTCGGCCTCCCGAGCAATCCGCACCGGTCGCGTGCACGCGCACTTCAGAGGACGTATTGCCGCCGAGCATGGGGCGATCCTGAACGATGACCACGTCCGCCCCCTGGCGGGCCGCGGCAATCGCGGCACAGGTGCCGGCAAGGCCTCCGCCCGCTATTACAACTTCAGCTTCGATGCTGCGTCGTGTCATGAGGAATGTTCCTCTCCGTGCGACAGCAGTGGTTGGCTCCGCATCACAGCAGTCGCCTGCCAAGCGGACGGGGAGTTCGCCACGCCACTGCCGAGGACCTTCCAGCGCCGGCCTTCACGAGGGGCTCTGCTGCCTGCATCGGGGAAACGTCCAGGGAGAATCATCTGCCTCTGCGGATCTGCGAGGCACCTCGCGGAAGCGTCAATATCATCGAAAGCGGAGGACCGATACCTTACATCGAAGCCGATCTGTCACGGGGCCCGCTGAAGAGCTGCTGCCTGGCGGAAGAGGAATTCCGCCTCCTCCAGCACCTCTCCTGTCCCCATTGCGACACACGAGATGGGATCGTCGGCGATGTGAACCGGTATCCCTGTCTCGAGTTCAAGCAGTCTGTCGAGACCGTGCAGCAGGGCTCCCCCGCCTGTAAGCACGATGCCGCGCTCGATAATGTCCGAGGAGAGTTCCGGGGGGGTGCGCTCGAGGATATTCTTCACCGCTTCGATGATCGCGGTGATGCACTCTGCGATGGCGGAGCGAATCTCTATCGAACTGACGAGGACCGTCTTGGGGAGACCGCTGACCACATCGCGGCCGCGGACCTCGACCTCGCGCTCCTCATCAAACTCATAGGCTGAACCGATCTGAATCTTGATGTTCTCGGCGGTGCGTTCACCTACGTCGAGGTTGTACACCCGCTTGATATGTCGTATGATCGATTCGTCGAGATGATTCCCCCCGAGGCGCAGGGAGTCGCTGACAACGATACCACCGAGCGAGATGACCGCTACGTCGGTGGTGCCGCCGCCGATGTCCACTACGAGGTTGCCGCCCGGTGCGGCAATCGGAAGTCCGGCTCCGATCGCCGCCGCCATCGGTTCTTCAATAGGGATGACCTTCCCCGCTCCGGCAGCGCGGGTGGCATCGAGCGCCGCGCGCCGTTCAACGCTGGTGGCGGCGGAGGGGATGCAGATGACCGCCGTGGGCTTGAAGAGGCGCCCGCGGAATCCGGTGGCCTTGCGGATAAGATAGGTCAGCATCTCGCGGGTTACCGAGTAATCGGCGATGACCCCATCGCGCAGCGGGCGCTTCGCCACGATGCTGCCGGGAGTGCGTCCCAGCATCGCCTGCGCCTCCTCGCCCACCGAGAGTACACGCCCATCCGGGCCATCGGTGGCCACCACCGAGGGCTCGCGCACGACGATCCCCCGCCCGTGCGCGTACACTACAATGGTTGCCGTCCCGAGATCGATTCCCAGGCGGTCGCCTAAACTAAACATTCAGCATCGGATGTTTCCGGATCAGTCTCCGTGTCAATTTCAGGCAATTCCTCGATCCGAGCCCCCAGTTGCCTGAGCTTCCCGGGAATGTCTTCGTACCCACGATCAACGAGAGCGCCGCCGCTCACCTCTGTCACACCCTCAGCGGCCAATCCTGCGAGGATAAGCGCCGCGCCCGCACGAATGTCGGTAGCCACCACAGGGGCCCCGAACAGTTGCGGCACTCCCTTGAAGATCGCCGCTCCCTCCATGACCCGCACATTCGCTCCCATGCGCAGCAGTTCATCGACGTAGTTGAAGCGGGCGTCGAAGAGCGTCTCTTCGATCACCGCCGCACCGCGCGCGATGGACATGAGCACCCCGGTGTTGGGCTGCAGATCGGTCGGATAGCCGGGGTATGGTGCCGTCATGACGTCAACCGCCTCCGGACGTCGATCCATCCTGACGCGGACCGACCTCTCCCCCATCTCGAGTCTGCAACCCGCCTCCTCGAGGAACTCGATGACCATACGCAGATGCTCCGGCTCGAGCGGCTCGACGGTGACGTCGCCACGAGTCAGGGCTCCAGCGATGAGGTAGGTGCCTGCTTCCATGCGATCGGAGATAGCGCTCCACTCGGTTCCCTCGAGGCGGTCAACTCCCGTAATCCTCAGGGTAGTGGTGCCGATGCCTTCCAGGTCTGCGCCACACGCGGCGAGAAGCTCCTGGCAGTTGACGACCTCAGGTTCCCGTGATGCGTTCTCGATGACCGTCGTGCCCTCGGCAAGGGTGGCGGCAAGCATCAGGTTGACGGTTGCCCCTACGCTGCGAAGGCGTGGATCCATATCGATCCGGGTGCCCTTCAGGCGCGTGGCCTTCGCGTGCATGACCCCGTACTTCTCTTCGACTTCCGCGCCGAGCGCTTTGAAACCCTACACATGAAGATCAACCGGGCGACTCCCGATCACGCAGCCGCCCGGCAGCGGAACCTGTGCCTCACCGAAGCGCGTTAGCAGCGGACCGGCAACGTAGAACGAACCTCTCATGCGCCGAACGAGATCGTATGGGGCGGAGACCGCATTGACCGTCGAACTGTCGATGACGAGCGCGCCGTCATCGCGGTAAGCGGCCCTGGCGCCCAGCGTGCGCAGCATTCCGATCATCGTGCGGATATCTCGGATATCGGGGATATTGTGTAGTACAACCTCGCCATCAACCAGCAGCGCCGCCGCAAGCAGTGGCAAAGAGCCGTTTTTGGAACCACTAACGCTTACGGTGCCGTCAAGCGGCACGCCGCCCGCGATGCGATAACATGACATGCAGTATGTGCCTCCCAGCGCAACGACGTCGGTACACGCCCCCATCGGCCACACGATCCCGCTCCTGTCGAGCGAGACGCGGCGAGCCTCCATCCCCGGCGTCACGGTGGTGTCCGACGGAAAGAGTGCTGCTTATGAACAGTACAGCAACCGAACTCCTATCGTCAAGACCCTCCCCCCTGTACGATCTCACGATAGGGCATCGCACCTGGCCAATCGGTACATATGTACCCTGTCGGCCCGATGTAACACTCTCTATGAAACAGTGGAATGATCGCGGCGATAGATGGAGATGCGCTCGCCACGGACAGGTGAAGCGACGCGGGCCGCAACCTGTCCGTGGCGGGAATGGTGTTCATCGACTTTGAGCGACGGGACCACGACGGCTAACTCCGTCGTTGCACATCCGCAAGGATCTGCTTCAGCAGCTTCTCCTGACGCTCGACGCCGGTCGCTATACGGTCGAGGTATCGCCACAGGATGTACACCGCGCCCGACAGCAACACCAATGGTACCAGCGGAATCACGAACGGAAAGAACGGGTAGCCTTCCTCGATCATGCTCTCGAACGGATTCTCTGGCGCCTGCGACCTCTCTTCCTGCGTCTCCTGTTCTTCCATCATGCGCCCTCCTCCCCATCTACCATCATTGGCCGCCGTTCGCCGTGATGCCTGTCATTCGCTACCGTTAGCCGATGTTCTCGCGCATCCAGTCGAGGCACTTGCGATAGCCGATATCGCCATCCTCGGATCCCTCGTACTCGGCGCAGTAGGCGCCATCATACCCGGCCTTCTGCAACTCGCTCAAGGCCACGTCGAGCGGTATCTCGCCGTCGCCCAGCGCCGCGCCCTGGTAATCCGGCCGCGCGTTGTGCCCGTCCTTCATGTGCGTGTGCTTCGTCCACGGGGCGAT
>PXBW01000109.1 GCA_003566775.1 candidate division WS1 bacterium | reverse complement strand
TCGAACAGAACTCTCAGCTCCAGGCTAGTTTGGGATTCCTCGGTACCTTAAACGGCGAAGAGGCCCTAAACTCCGACGCTTGTGAGTGATGCGTATCCTGGAGCAGGACGAAGTTACGGATGCCGTGTTGATAAGCCTTCCGGAACACCTCAGCTACCGGTTCAGCCAGCCTGCCAACACCCTCCGAGGCCAGATTGCCAGTGGTCAGAAAGCCCGCTATCATATCAGCCGAGAACACACCTGCCCGGGACGGGGAGGTACAGCATTTTTCATCTCCAGAGGTTGTGAATCTTCGAACCAGCGGGTAACAAATGATGGTGTCCGACTCATGGTTGCGTTCATCATAAACAACTCCCATGAACCTTATTCGGCTATTTCAAAGAATTCCACATCCAGGTTTTTCTTCTGTGTGTACTTCAGGTCCCAGACCGATGAGAACAGGATGACCGGTCGCCCCTGCCGATCACGGCAGCGCCGGTTAGAGCGCAGAGACAGGAATAACTGGTTGAGCGCTGCGCTATCACCTTTCACCCACCTGGCGCAGGTGAAAGGCAGCCGGTCGAGCCGCGCCTTGACGCCGTATTCGTCCTGCAGGCGGGACAACACCACGTCATACTGCAACTCGCCGACCGCGGCCAGGATTGGCTCACGGCGGTGGGCATCTTCGGCGTGAAGCACCTGTACTGCTCCCTCCTCTTCCATCTGCATCAACCCCTTGTGAAACTGCTTGTACCGGCTCACGTCGTTGTTAACCAAAACGGCAAAGTGCTCCGGTGGGAAATGCGGTATACTGGCGAATGGGACCGTGTCTCCGGTCGTTACGCTATCACCTATAGTAAACAGGCCGGGACTGACAATTCCGATGACATCGCCGGGAAAGGCTTCATCAATAGGCTCCCGTTCCCTGCCGAAGAGCCGGAAGGCCCGTGACAATCGTATCTTCCGCCCCAGTCGGGGATGATAAACTAACATGTCTTTTTGGAAATGGCCGGAGCAGACGCGCAGGAATGCCATCCTGTCCCGATGACGCGGGTCGAGATTGGCCTGTACCTTGAAAACGAAGCCGGAAAATACGTCACTGGCCGGGTCTATTATACCTTGCGCGGTCTCCCGTGAAACTGGTGGCGGCGCAAGGTCGAGAATGGCCTCCAGGAACGGCTCCACGCCGAAGCTGTTCAACG
Source organism: candidate division WS1 bacterium (assembly GCA_003566775.1). Taxonomy (GTDB): domain Bacteria; phylum Armatimonadota; class Zipacnadia; order Zipacnadales; family UBA5352; genus UBA5352. The sequence goes on along the minus strand of PXBW01000109.1, from coordinate 2,149 downwards.
CACTCCCGAAAAACACGGGCGTCATCTCACCGGCCAGATAGCGCGCCCGGTCAAACGTGCTGCACGCTCCGTCAAGCAGCTCCACCTCTTCAACAAGTTTGCGGTACATCCGTTCTCCCAGGAGATCGGTAAGCACAGGGTCATCCACGCCGGTTACCTTGACAGGTGCCCGGTGCTGGCCGTGGACGGTCCTCTGGAATCTGTAAACCATGTTATCCTGCTTGTCATACACTCCCAGGAAAAAGGGGGCTTCACCAACAGGCCAGTTTAGAGGCACAGCGGCGATGCCCAGCAGCCTCTCAACCTCATCTAGCAGCGCCAGAGGATCGCGGCCGGGATGGTCCATCTTGTTGATGAAGGGGAGTATTGGTATCCCCCGCATGCGGCAGACACGGAAAAGCTTCTCCGTTTGAGATTCAATGCCCTTGGCGCTATCCAGCACCATTACGGCGCTATCCACCGCCATCAATGTTCTGTAGGTGTCTTCGCTGAAGTCCTGGTGGCCGGGGGTATCAATTAGATTGATGTGGCATCCCCGCCACTCCATCTCCAGTGCTGTTGCCGAGATGGAAATGCCCCTCTGCCTCTCCATGGTCATCCAGTCAGAGGCGGTATGTTGCTGTTTGCCACGTGCCCGGACAGCACCGGCAAGCTCCACGGCACCGGCGTAGAGCAAAAACTTCTCCGTCAGTGTAGTTTTGCCGGCATCCGGATGTGATATGATCGCAAAGGTGCGCCGGCGGGCTACCTCTTGGCACAGTCGGCCCCGATTGTTCTGTTTGATCTCGTATGTTACTGAAGACACATCAACTCCCTGGGAATCCGGGGACACCATACTAATTTCCCGAATCCCGAGCGATTCCGGATATACTACACGAATCTGGCCTGCCAGACCAGATGGCCTGCCTGCAGAACCCTGAACACAATCAGTCAGAATGTGTAGCGATACATATGGACACAGACCGGAGAACGCCCCATATTAAGCCTGTGTTCCTGTCCTCTAAAGCGTGGCCTGGCCTGGATTCACCGTTGAGTGATGCTTTGGAGAGATAACTCGTTAAATACTGCTCCCGTTATCCGCTGCTGCAACTGCCCGCAGGCGGCATCAATATCTGGGCCCCGCTGAACCCGCTGCGTAACCTGGATGCCTGCACTACTCAGGACTTCGCGGAAAGCTCGGATGCCTTTCGGCGACGAGTCGTGGAAGCCGAGTCCACGGATGGAGTTGTACGGAATCAAGTTCACGTGGCAGTTCAGCCCGTGTAGCAAACTCGTCAATTCACGCGCTTCTGCAATTCTATCGTTGACTCCACCAAGCAAGCAATATTCGAATGTCACCCGGCGGCCGGTTTGCTGCACGTACTCGTGGCAGGCATCTGTAATCTCAGCGACACTCCACTTGACCATCTTAGGGATGAGCCGCCGGCGTAGGTTATCTGTAGGGGCGTGGAGAGACACAGCCAGGGTGATTTGCAATTGTTCCTGCGCCAACCTGCGGATACCGGGAACAAAGCCGACGGTACTCAGTGTCAGATGCCTCATGGCAATATCCAACTCCCTGTTCAGCAACTGTATCGCCTTCATAGTCGCCGCATAGTTAAGTAGCGGCTCTCCCATACCCATGAAGGTGACATGGTCAATACGGCAGCTACGCTTATCAATCTGCGATGAGTAATTCTGCGCTTCTTCCTGCACTGCCAGTGCCTGACCCACAATCTCTCCCGCCGTGAGGTTACGACTATAGCCACTCAGTCCAGTGGCGCAAAAGACGCAGCCCACGGGGCAGCCTACCTGTGTAGACAGACAACAACTGAAACGGTCTGCGTAGGGCAAGCCTACGGTTTCCACTCTCGCACCGTCACACATCGCCAGCAACAGCTTCGCTGTTCCATCCCGGCTGTGCTGCACGGTGACTACTTGGGAGCGTCCGACCTCATATTTCTTCTTCAGTTGCACGCACAGTGTATCGGGCAGATTCGTCATCTCCTCGAACGTGCGTGCCCCACGCCGGTAGACCCACTCCGCTAGCTGGTTGCCTCGATACGCCGGTTCGCCCTCTTCCTGTACTAGCGCACGCAGTTCTTCTGTGTTCAATCCTAGGAGTGCAGTTGGCATGGCCTACCTGTAAACCCTACACATTGTCTTCAAG
>PXBW01000184.1 GCA_003566775.1 candidate division WS1 bacterium | reverse complement strand
CGATCTCGACCGTCCGATCCTGGTGGGATTCATGCTTGGTGAAGTGGAGAAGGATCGTCTCGTCACCAGCGAGGGCGCTGAGGTGGGGGATCACCTGCTCCTGACCAAGCGCGTCTCGGTGGAGGGCACCTCGATAATCGCGCGCGAGAAGGGCGATGCGCTCGCGGATCGTGGCTTCGCAGAGGACGCTATTGAGCGTGCGAGAGATATGCTGCACGACCCCGGTATCACCGTCCTGCATGAGGCTCAGATGGCGGTGGAGGCGGGCGAGGTGCACGCCATGCACGACCCGACGGAGGGCGGGATCGCCACGGGGCTGCACGAGCTTGCGATGGCGTCCGAGGTGGGACTGATGGTGCAACTCGACGACATTCCTGTCTACCCCGAGACTGAGTCGTTCTGCGAAGTGTTCGATGTCGATCCGCTCGGTCTGATCGCTTCAGGCTCACTGCTGCTGTCGGTCAAGCCCGAGGACAGCGAGGCCGTCATCGCCGCGATCCGCGACACGGGCATCGAGTGCGCTCAGATCGGCAGGGGGGTGGAGGAGAAAGCCGGCATCAAGCTGCGCCGCGGTCTCAACTGGGTAGATCTTCCCCGATACGACCAGGACGAGATTTCGAAGCTCTTCTGAAGCTGCTGATCTGCGATCACCCCGGGCTTTCCTCCTGCACAACGCCTGGTATGCTGCGTTCCATTCTCACGGGGAAGGAAGGCAGGCTCAGCGCGGCGAACCTGCTGCCTCGACTCACCGTCTCTGCCACCGGTGATACTGATGAGAGCATTCCGGCTAACGATCATTGCGTTGACGATTGCGCTTCTGTGCATACCCGGCGCACTCGCGCAGGAGCAGGCGCACTCCGTGGTGGACCCCGACTTCACCTTCGGGGTATTTGGTGACAGCAGGCCCGGCAACAGGCCCTACAGCCCGGTGCTTGAGGCGATCGCGTGGGAGATGGGCGGCCACGAGGTATCTTTCGTGCTCGGTACCGGCGATTACATAGAAGGTTCGACGAATCCTACCGCTGTCCGGCGGCAATGGGACGGCTTCTTTACCGGCCTGGCGCCACTTCAAGCGCAGCGTGAGATCCCCGTTGCCCTCGCACCGGGCAACCATGATATCGTCGGTGTGCGCCGGAACGCGGAGATATTCCGCGAGTACTTCAATCATCTCTACTTCTCCTTCGATTACCGGGAGTGCCACTTCATAATCCTCGACTCCGAGACAGTCGGCTCCGAAGGGCGTATCACCGGTGCACAACTCGAATGGTTGAAGGAAGACCTCTCCGGCGCATCGGATGCGAAATTCATCTTCGTGGCCCTGCACAGACCTCTGTTCCCGACGGGTCCGCATGTCGGATCGTCACTCGATGCGCATCCTTCCGATCGGGACGCTCTCCACGCACTCTTCGTCGAGCATGGTGTCAGCGCGGTCTTCGCGGGGCACGAGCACCTGTACAATCATCAGGAAAGAGATGGCATCCATTACTTCATCACCGGTGGCGCGGGTGCGCCGCTCTACGCCCCGCCGGAGCGAGGAGGCTTCTACCACTACCTTGTGGTTACAGTCGGTGAAAGAACCTTCACGGTGGACGTTCGCCCGGTGGATCCTCTACAGGAGGAGCCTGTTCGATGACAGATCACATTGGCTGGCAGGCGTCCGGCTCCGATGGTGCCGTTGCCGCCGGAGCGGCGGAATCCGTCGGCGCGGGTATGGATGTGCTCGCGGACGGCGGCAACGCGGTTGACGCCGCCGTCGCGACGATTCTGGCGCTCGCGGTCACCGACTACGGCCTCTTCGCCATCGGTGGCGAGATTCCGCTGATGCTCTACGAGGCGCGCTCGCGGCGCACGCGTGTGCTCAGCGGCGTGGGGCGGGCGCCACTGGACCCGAAGGCCATCGAAGATTTCTACGCCACCGGCATCCCCGATCAGGGCAGCTACCGCGCAATGCCCGTTCCCGGCGCTCTGCACCTGTGCTTCACTGCGCTGGCGAGCTTCGGCACCGTCAGCTTCGAGCGCGCGGTCGGCCCGACGCTGAGGCTGCTGGATGCGGGCGAGTGTGACTGGCACCCGCGACTGGCCGAGACGCTGGACCGACTCGTCGAGGCCGAGCAATCCGCCCCCGGATCGCGCGAGGCGAAGCTCCTCGCGGCCCGGACACGCTTCAACGAGGGGGACATCGCACGCGAACTCGTCCGCTGGTACCGCGATGTTGGCTCCCCCCTGACCATCGAGGACCTCGCTTCACACGTGACCACCGTTGAGGAGCCGCTCTCAGTGTACTACCGTGGGCTGACGGTGCAAAAGTGCGGCCCATGGACACAGGGTCCCGTCCTCTGTCAGACGCTGCGACTGCTGGAAGATTACGACCTTGCGGCGATGGAGCATCTCTCCGCAGACTACATACATCTCGTGACCGAGGCGATGAAGCTCGCCTATGCCGACCGCGACCGCTACTATGCCGATCCCGAGTTCGCGGGTGTGCCGCTGCCGAGACTGCTCTGCGACGAGTACACCGACGCCCGGCGCAGGCTCATCGACATGACGCGGGCCTCATGGGAGAGGAGACCGGGCGATCCCTACACCATGCGCGCCAGCCTCGGCGACCAATCTGCTGGCCGGAATGAGGTTCGGACCCCGATCTCGGACACCACCACCTGTGTGATTGCCGACCGGTGGGGCAATGTTGTCGCCGCCACGCCGAGCTGCAATCTCTGCGGCAATGAGCCCGATCCGCGCACGGGGGTGACTCAGGGTAATCGGCTGCGCTCAATGAACACAACGCCAGGCCATCCGAACCGCCTGGAGCCGGGTAAGCGCCCGCGCGTGACACTGACGCCCACCCTGATCACGCGCGAGGGGCGGCCGGTCGCGGCAATAAGCGTGGCGGGCGGCGATCTGCAGGACCAGACCACCCTCAACGTGATGCTCAACCATCTTGAGTTCGGCATGACGCCCGCCGAGGCGGTGACCGTGCCGCGCTTCTGCACCGATCACATGGAGAACTCGTTCGATTCTAACCCCGACCGCTCTCGCGCCTTCAAAGCCCCCGGCAGCCTGCAGGTCAACGACGGCGTGAACGCGAGCGTTAGCGAGGAACTGACGGGCCGGGGCCACGATCTTACGACCACCGAGGATTTCATCGCGATGCCGGTGATGCTGGTGATCGGCGACGAAGGCGTGGCACATGTCGCCGGAGATCCCGCTGCGGGCAGGCACGCGGGGGCGCTGGACGGTGCCTGATGCCTTCGCTCCGTCGGTTGCCGCCGACGCCGGTGTGCGATGCGCAGCCGTGGAGGGGCCGCACGAGCCGATCTGCGAGGTCGGCCCACAGGTCG
>PXBW01000317.1 GCA_003566775.1 candidate division WS1 bacterium | reverse complement strand
TGGATGACGACGGCGGCGAGGCGCTGATCCAGGCGACGCTCGACCGCACGCGCAGCGCCCGGCAGCGCGAGCATTCGGGCAGGTGCCCGGTCAGCTTCCCGGCAAGCTCCTCGGTCAGCGACTCATCGCCTGCGAGTCGGTGGACCTCCGCGTCGCTCAGGTAGCTCGCAGACGCCGCACGGGTGTAGTTGACCCCTCAGATGAACGGTTCGGTGAATGAAACTGCTCCGGCACTGTAGAGTGCAGGCGGGCCCGTAGTCACACTGAACCGCTTGCGCGCTTGCGACTTTGGGTCCGATGTCCGAAGGCCACTGGCGTGCAGCGACCAGTCGTTGCGATTACGGCTGGAGCCTGAACTCGTGGATCCGGGCGCCGGGGATCCATGTGGTGCTACCATCTACCATCGAGGCATTAAAGCCATCATTGTGCCGATCGTAGGCGATGCAGTAGGCGCGAGCATTCCAGTGATCGGCCTCATAAGCGCGCGCTACGCCATCACCATCCATGAACAGCCCCGTCTCTGACGGGTGAATGACTCTCGCCAGTGTCTGGTTGTTGAGCATGTCATTGATGGTGTACGACAGCGGGAAGGTAGCAGTCTGATCCCAAGCACTCCCTTCCTTATTCCACTGCGCCGAGTTCGTCTCGCCGTCGCTCGGACAGATGAAAAGTTGTTCGTTCCGAACGTAAGGCATGATTGCGCGGAACCAAGCGCTCTCGGGAGCCGTATCTGGGAGCGTGTACTGACTCAGGTGAAATCTCTCATTGTGGTCCTGCACATACATGATCATCGCGAGGCTAAGCTGCCTTACATTACTCAGACAACTTGTCTGACGCGCCCTCTCCCGTGCTCTGGCGAATACGGGGAACAGGATTGCTGCGAGGATCGCGATAATTGCAATCACCACTAGCAACTCGATAAGCGTGAAGCCTGTTCTGTGCATCTGTGCGCCTCCTTGGTTGTTGGGAACTACTCACTTTTGGAATCGCATCATGAGTAGATTATATCCCACCTCCCGCAATATTGTCAAGCAAAAATAGAAGATTGCAAGCCGGGAGTGACTGGGAATTGTAGTCAAATAGGTTTAGAGGTCTCACACTTTCGGTGCAGACTCCGTATGGCGCAGAGACAATCCTGTTCGGCCAGAGAGGGGACAAATGGATGGTTAGAGATCGGGCGCGAAAGATGACGATGATGAGACCGGAGGCGTGAAGGTCGACCAGGTGATCGGGGGCACGGCGTATGGGAGTGCTCAGGTGCGCAAAAAGCTGGGCGATCGGGAGGCCATTGCGCCGACGGTGAAGGGCGGGCGGGGACGAGGCGTTCCCAAGCATGAGTTTGAGATCGATCTGGACAACGACACGGTGACCTGCCCGGAGGGCCAGACGACCGAGCGTTAAACGTTGGTAAACTATCTTCTGTCAGAGGATCAGGCGCCGGTGCGGGTCAAGCGGTTCGCATTTGACAGGAAGGTCTGTCGTGCCTGTCCGCGGCACGCCGAGTGCGTGAGCGGCAAACGCAGATATGGGCGGTTGATCACGCTGCATCCGGATGAGGGGGGCTTCAACAGCCGCGGGCGCTGGAGAAGACGGAGTACTTCCGAGACACCTACCGCGAGCGGGTGGTGGTTGAGCACCGGATCGGAAGACTGGTGGCGTTTTGGGATCAGACAGAGTCGCTACTTCGGTCGAACCAGCTACACAGTTTCAGGCGCTGATCGTAGCGGCGGTGGCCAATTTCACGCCGATAATGAGCTGTATGGGCTCTGTGGCCGTCCGTGCCTAATTATGCGGCGTTGCCGCTCGCAGAATGCGATTCCCGAGGTCGTAATCAGCCTGCTCTCGGCGGCTTGAGCGGCACCGGTGGTATCAGTCCGAAGCGTTTCGGCAAGAGCCTGCTTGACCGCATGTGTTCGTTGGAGATTGTCGCCTTGTTCCTACAACGGCGGATTTGCCCCTTGACATGCGTTTAACAATCAAGTACAGTTTGGGCAAGCGTTTGCTCAAGACGGTCCTACCGGCCTTCTGATGGCTCCATTGTGGGCGAATTGATGGCAACGCTGAGTGACATTGCAGACATAACAGGAGTTGCCGTGTCCACCGTTTCACGGGTGCTTAACGGCAGTCCTGACTCAAGGGTGACCGAGGGGGTTCGACGGCGCATCCTCGCGGCGGCGGACGAACTCGACTACAGCCCCAACTTATATGCTCGGGGGCTCGCTCTCGGGCGCGGCTTGCACATCACGGTATGCACGTGGTCGGCGGTGACGCACCTCTCCGCACAGCGTGCCCACGAGATACACACTGCAGCGGTTGCTACCGACCGACAAGTGATCGCCATCGATGGCGCAGCACTCTCCAGCCCCTATGAACTGCTCCGCTTGCTGACTTCCCAGCTCCCAGCCGCATGTGTGTTTGTGTCCGGTGGCTGGCGCCCTGATACGATTGAGCCGGTTGTGACAACACTACATGAGCGTGGGGTTTACTGTCTTGTAGTGGATTCGTCCTGGCCGCTCGATCCAACCACTCCTTGCGATACTATTCGTGCTGACCGCACGCAAGGAGCGGCGCTCGGGGTCTCCCACCTGATCGACCGCGGTCATCGACATATCGCGCTCGTCAGTCTTCTGCGGATTACCGGCCGCCTCGAAGGCTACGAAGAGGCTCTCAGCGCGCATGGCATTAGTGAGCGCTACATTGCCCCTCTCGACCCGGACATCCCATATCGAGATGACGTCGCCCTCACAGAATGTGCTCGCCAGCAGACATGTCAGTTAATCGAGGAGAGCCCGCAATTGACCGGGCTGTTCTGTAGCTCCGACGTGTTGGCGGTGGCGGCGATGGGGGCCGTGCGCGACCTCGGTCTGCGCGTACCCGATGATGTCGCGATCGTCGGCTTCGACAATGATACCTTCGGGGCATTTCTGCCCATTCCGCTTACGACGATTGAGCATCCGCTGGATGAGTTTCGAGAGGCGACTACGAAGCTGCTGGCTGGCCGTCTCGACGGAGAAGATGGGCCGTGGCGGCGCGAGCGCGTAGACTACCGCCTCATCAAGCGGGCGACTACAGCAATTCCGGAGGCGCACAATTAGCCTACCTTACGTGACGCTCTGATTCGTCGCATCGGAACGCTCCACGTTGAGCGATTAGATGACTCACTGAGGAGGCTCACACGATCCATCACAGCAGGAATTCCGTTCGAGGGTTCACACTGATCGAATTGCTGGTTGTGATCGCGATCATCGCGATCCTGGCGGCGATTCTGTTCCCGGTCTTCGCGAGGGCCCGCGAGAGGGCCCGGCAGACGTCCTGTCTGTCCAATCAGAGGCAGATAGGAACT
>PXBW01000118.1 GCA_003566775.1 candidate division WS1 bacterium | reverse complement strand
TGACTGAGACGGACCGTGTCCCCTGCTTCATCGATCTGATCCGCGATCAGCCCGATCGCATCTTCGTCGGCGTTGAGAACGATCTTCGGTTCGATGAACTCGCGCCCGAGTTCCCGCTCCAGCGCGATCGTGTCGAGTATCTCGTCCAGTGAGGTGACATCGAAGTTTGCGAGCACGAAGTCATCAAAGCCCAGTTCGTTACGAAGCTCCTCCAGCAGATTCGGCACACCGGCGCAGAAGAAGTTGGCGCACTTCGCGGGCTTTGCCTCGGCGCAGATGCAGCCGATTGCTTCGAGATAGAAGAGGCACGGAGGTGGTGCGATCCTCCGCCCGCGGAACTCGAAGCTCGCCTCTGTGCCGGAAAGATTCACGAGAGCGCCGAGACCGGCGGGGAACTTCGCCAGAGTGTTGAGCGTGTTCGACCGGATCCCCGAGAATATCAGCAGCCGCCGCATCTCGTCGAAATCGGATGAGAAATCGCTGCGAAGCCACTCGACGAAATCGCTCCACTGCTCGGCATGATTTTCAAGCTCGGAGAGATGGTCGGCCATCTCTTCATCCGAGGACTGTTCGAGCAGCTTCGCCACCTGCTCGACCACGCGCAGATCTGCTTCGAGGCGATTCGCCACCTCCGCGAGCCCGTCGCGGACCTTTCGTTCGAACGCGTCGTCCAGACGCATCTGCCTGACGAGTCGCCGCAGGTCCTGCGTACCCATCATCGTCATCTGTTCGCAGCACTTGCTTTCGCAGGCCCCGCAGACGGCAGCGATCACCACGTCGCGTCGAGCGCGCGCCTCATCTACCCTGCGTACAAGCTCTTCCCCTGTCATCTGCATCTTCCTCGCAGCGCCGGAGGCTAAGTCGCGTGCTCGGCGATAAAGCTCTGGTTTACCCGGATTCCCAGCCCGGGCCCGTCGGGAAGCACGATGAAGCCTGCGTCGAAGCCCGGTGGTGTTTGCAGCAGGCTCTCGGTCAGCGGCAGCGCATCGATCTCCACCGCGGTCATGACGCTGTTGGGAAGCGTCAGCGCGACGTGGGTTGAGGCGATGAGGCCGATCTGGGACGCCTCATTATGCGGGCTGAGGCGCACTCCGAACCAGCGCGCAAGATCTGCGATCTTCAGCAAGCCGGTGATGCCGCCACAGAGTCGCACATCAGGTGTGACCACGTCGAGGGCACCGCGGAGCAACGCCTGCAGAAAAGCGCCCGGAGAGCGCAACCGCTCGCCGCCTGCGAGTGGTGTATTCAACGCATGACGCAGCGAGACGTAGTCTGTCCAGTCATCCGGGGGCAGGGGCTCCTCGTACCAGAACACCTCATGGCGATCGAGTGCCGCACCAAGCTCCATCGCCTGATCGCAGCTCTCGAGGCGCTGTCGGGCATCGACCAGCAGGCGTGCCTGCGGGCCCAGCGCCTCCCGCACAGCATCGAGCATCGCCACGTCACGCTCGAGGTCTCCATCCACCGGAAGCGTTACGGCGTGAAAGCCGCGAGCGCGCATCTCCTGCGCCTGCCGGGCGGCGGCCTCTGGATCGTTCTCACTGATACCGACGGCGCATGCTTCCAGCCGCGCTCTGTGCGTCCCGCCGATCATCTGATAGACCGGAAGATCGACCGCGCGCGCGGCCAGATCCCACAGGGCGAGATCAACTGCGCTCAGAGCCGCCGCACCACCCGGGGGCGGCTCCTTCTCCCCCATCAGGCGATCCACCATCCGCTCCCAGAGGGTTCCGCGATCGAGCACCTCCGCGTCGATCAGCGCCGAAGCGAGCATCTCCACGGCATCATCCATCTCCGCGGCACTGCCTGCCGCCGCCTCTCCCCATGCGACAGCCCCATCATCGGTCTCAAGACGAAGCAGGTGGAGACGCGATCCGGTCGCCGGGGGAGAACCGGCGTCAACGGAACGCGGCTGATCGAAGGGAATGCGCAGATGGACAGGTTCGACCGAAGCAATTCTCATGTTCGCTCTCCACGGCTTCCGTTCAGGTATGCAGCGGTGGTCACCGTCTGACGCAGTGCGCCACAACGAAGCCGATGGCGAGCGACGTCAGGCGGCCAGTCTATAGCCGACTCGTGGCACTGTTTCAATCAACTCGGGTTCCGTTGGATCGCTTTCGAGCTTCTTGCGCAGTCTTCCGATATGCACGTCAAGCGTCCGACTGACCATCGCCTCGTCGTAGCCCCATATTCTCTGCAGAAGCTGCTCGCGCGGCATCAGACTGCCGGCATTGCGGGCGAGTTCGCAGAGCAGTTCGAACTCTCGGGGCGTCAGAGGGATCTCCTCTCCGCGCACCTTCACCTCCCGGCGATCGTAGTTGACCACGATCTCGCCGAGATCGATTACTCTGTGCGATGAGGCTCGGTATTCGGTCAGTCGCCGGAGCAGAGCCCTCACTCGCGCGATCAGTTCGAGAGGGCTGAGTGGCCGCGACAGATAGTCGTCAGCGCCGGCCTGCAATGCCTCGACCGCTCCGGTCAGACATCCTCTCTCGCCCAGCGCGATGATGCCGGGTAGTCCGTTCTCGCGCAGCCAGGAGCAGACCTCATGGACATCTGCTTCGGCGACAGGCAACTCCAGGACGCCGACATCTGCGCCGTGCAGGTCCGCGCGACCGCGCACGCACAGACTCTCCGCCACCTCAACCTCGATACATCGCCGGGTAAGTCCATCGGCGGTACTCTCACGTAGTTGCGACGGTCTCATGATGAGCAGGACTGTCTGACCCATCTCTCGGCCCCCTCCATCACCGGACTGAAGCGTTACGAGAACGGTGAGGGCCGCGCAGGTCTGCGACGGCGCGCCTCCGATTCACACCTCGCCCCGCTCGCGTCGCTCGAGGAACTCGAGCACATCGGAAAGATGGAAGCGCCGCTGATTTCCCGGCGTTCGGAAGCAGTTGAGCAGCCCTCGGTTGGTATATCTGCGGACGGTGGCGGGGCAGACATCGAGCAGAAGAGCCGCCTCGCCAAGCGTCAGGGTTGGGTCCAGCAGCCGCTGAACAAGCTCCTGACGCGTCTCAGTCGCGCTGCGTGGTTCGCTCTGCGCGTCCTCCTCCGGATCGGTCTCCTCCACCTCGATAGGCAGTTGCTTCTGCCGCGCCCGCAACTGGCTCAACCGATCCTGCATACTCTCTCCGGCGCGGTCGAGTTCCTCCTGCAGCGAACTGAGCACCGCTTCCCGTTCTCTATCTTGACTCTCGGTAACTACGCGTCCAGCTTGAGGCGAGCGATCAATCTCCCGGTCCTCGACAGTTTCCTCGGCCTCGAGAGCCTCCTCCGCCTCGACAGCCTCCTCCGCCTCGACAGCCTCCTCCGCCTCGACAGCCTCCTCCGCCTCGACAGCCTCC
>PXBW01000320.1 GCA_003566775.1 candidate division WS1 bacterium | reverse complement strand
CGCTCCATGACCGACACTGCATTTGCGACGAGCAGCCGCTTCGGCGCGAGCTTCGATCATCGGCAGGAGATAGGAGCCGGTGCCAGTTGGAATCTGCGCAGCGTGTTACGCCGCACGGATCACGGCGCAGATCGGCCGTCTCGTGAGACGCTGCGGGCCGACTTCCGATTTAACCAGCGGCGGGACTGGTATGATTGGTCACTCGCGGTCGATGACGAATGGTACCTTACCGACGAGGAGCAGCGCTCGTTCGGCATTGGGCGCCTGCCCGAGATCGTGTTCAACACCGATTCACGCCGTCTCGGAGACTGGAGGCTGTTCGGTGCGGTACCTTTCCGCACCAGCTTCCGGACGGGCAACATCGTGCAGTATCCGGAGGAGAATCACGTCGCATTCGCGACGCTCGACAGCAACTTCGGCGGCGAACGCATCGACCTCGCTCCCAACGTACGGATGACATCGACGCTGAACTTCAACCAGGCTTTCTACTCGCCGGAGGCGGCACGATACATCCTGGCCGGAACCATGGGGATCGATGCTGATCTCGGTTCCGATCTCTTCGCTCGACTCTCGCATCGGGCCGGGACTGTCGATGGTTTATCACCCCTGCGTCGGGACTTCGCCGGCGTGTACAACACCAGTTCGCTGTCCGTGGTTCACCAGGTGCGACATCTGTCACGCTTTGAGCTGACCGGTGGCTACGACTTCGTAGATGACCGCTGGAGAGAGGTGCGACTGCGCGGCTGGATGACCCCGTCCCGGACGGATCGTATCGAACTGCTGGCGGGATATGTGCCGCAGCGGGACAGATGGCGAGCGTTGCAGGTGCGTTGGACCCACGCCACGCCGTGGGAGATCTACCTGGCGCTCTCGACACGATACAGCATCGAGCGAGGCGAGCTTGAGAGTTCGAATCTTGAGTTCGACTGGCGGCTCGATGATCTCTGGCGATTTCAGGGGATTGCGCTCTACAGCGGCCACCGCAATGAGTTGAGGAATATGAATCTGCGCGTCACCCGCGATCTGCACTGCTGGATCGCGAGTCTGACGTATAATCACGATCTCAATGAACTGCGGCTCAATCTGGGGATTAAGGCGTTCCCATTTGAGGATCGCGACTGGACGCTGGCGGGAAGCGGGGCACGTCTTGGCTCGCATCAACAGTACTACTACTGAGCCTCAGTTTCGGCGTGGCGGTCGGTATCGCTGTCGTGCGCGGTTTCAGCCATGCTTCTGCGATATTTGTCCCGGCAGTTGCCGGCATTACGAACATAAGGGAGCTACGGGGCGTCTGACATTGTGAAGGGTATCACAGAGTCGCTTCGTCGCGCATGGAACAGCCAATGTGCCGACGGCACGGAGATTCCCGATAGTCGAGAATGTGGCGTTCCAGATGGGATGGGGAAAGCCATTGCGGGACGATTCAGGCTTTGGCCAGAATCATCCGATAAAGGCCTTGCAATTCCTGAGCGGCAATGTATAATGCCTTCCGTCGTGAAAGAAATCACAAGCCCAACAGGTGAGGGGCATCATGTCGGACATCACTCTGACAATCAACGGCTTCGAGGTAACGGTTCCCGAGGGCAGCACGATCATGGAGGCCGCAGACGAGGCCAGCATTCATATTCCGAGGCTGTGTTATCATCCTAATCTGTCGATTCAGGGCTCATGCCGGGTATGCGTAGTCGAGGTTGAGGGCATGCCCAATCTCGTCGCGTCCTGCTGCTTTGAGGCGGCGGACGGGATGGTGGTGCGCACCAACACACCGGAGGTGCTGCATCTTCGCCGCGACATAGTTGAGCTACTGATCGATAACCACCCGGAGGACTGCAACACCTGCCCGCGGGACGCAAACTGTGAACTGCAGCGTCTGGCGCGGAACATGGGCATTCGTGAGCGAGTCTTCGCCGGCGAACGCAAGCGCCATGACGAGGACGTCTCCAGCCCCGCACTGATCCGCAACCCGGAAAAGTGCGTGCTCTGCGGTCGCTGTGTACGTGCCTGCGGCGAAGTGCAGGAGGCCGCATGTCTCAGCCAGGTGAATCGTGGCTATGAGACGGTGGTGATGCCCGCTCACGACGCGTCCTTCAATGAGACTGTGTGCATCGGATGCGGTCAGTGCGCGATGGTCTGTCCCACTGCGGCGTTCGTGGAGCAGGACGCTACGCGCGATTTCATCGATGCGCTGGATGATCCGGACACCGTCGTAGTGGTGCAGACCGCGCCGGCGGTGCGCGCCGCACTCGGAGAGGAGTTCGGTTTCGACCCGGGTGTGGCATGGCAGGGCAAGATGTTCGCCGCTCTGCGCCGTCTCGGGGTGGACGGCGTCTTCGACACGAACTTTGCGGCAGATCTTACCATCATGGAGGAGGCCGCCGAATTCGTGAAACGTTTCACCGAGGGCGGCACACTCCCGCTGGTTACCTCCTGCTGCCCGGGATGGATCAAGTATGCCGAACACTTCCATCCCGAGTTCCTCGAGCATCTGTCAACGGCCCGATCACCGATGTCGATGATGGGCTCGGTTATCAAGACTGCGTGGGCGGAGAACACGAGCACTGATCCGAAGCGCATATACTCAGTCGCGATAATGCCGTGCACAGCAAAGAAATTCGAGGCGACACGCGAGGAACTCTTTCTCGGAGACCTTCCGATTATCGACGGAGTGCTGACCACCCGCGAGTTGGCCTGGGTGCTCAAGCATATGGGCATCGACTTCGCCTCACTGCCTGAGGAGCAACCGGATTCTCCTCTTGGGACCGCGACCGGGGCGGCAGCAATTTTCGGTGCCAGCGGTGGTGTAACGGAGGCCGCTCTGCGCACCGCGTACTGGATGGCCTTCGACGAGGATCTGCCCGAGGACGCCATCGCCTTCGAGCAGGTGCGCGGGATGGAGGGCCTGCGATTCGCAGATGTGCCTTTCGGCGAAGACACGCTTCGGATCGCTGTAGCGCACGGTCTTGGTGCCGCCAACAGGATACTCGAGGGTGTCGAGAGCGGTGAGATGGAGGTTGACTTCATCGAGGTGATGGCCTGCCCCGGCGGTTGCATCGGCGGTGGTGGCCAGCCGTACGCCCGTGAGGGTGAAGTGCCTCTGGACGAGAATCGGCTCAAGCTTCGGGCCCAATCCCTCTACGGCCTGGACGAGGAGGCAGAGCTGCGCTGCTCACACCACAATCCCGACATTCAGAAGGTGTACGAGGAGTACTTCGGAGAGCCGAATAGCGAGAAGGCGCATGAGATTCTGCACACTTACTACTATCCGCGGGTGCCGCCGGGCATCCGGCCGCAGGAGGCGCAGGTCTAATGCTGTATGAGCGTGAGGCGCTGGACACACCCGAGTGGTGGCAGGGCCTGGACGAGATGATCGAGCGGCAACACGAGCAGTATCCTGAGTCCGTGCAGACGGCTCTAATTCCGCTCCTGCACTATGTACAGAACGCTTTCGGCTATGTTCCCGAGAAGGCGATAAACCACATTGCTCAGGCGCTGGGAGTGCCTACCGCCTATGTCTGCGGTGTGGCAAGCTTCTACAGCTACTTCTCGCTCGAGCCGAAGGGGGCTTTTACTATCAGTGTCTGCCTCGGCACGGCGTGTTTCGTACGCGGGGCTCAGGCGATCCTCGACGAGTTCTGCCGTCAGCTTGATGTTGAGGCCGGCGGCACGACCTCTGATCGCATCTTCACCGTCAGCGACAGCTCGCGGTGTCTCGGTGCGTGTGGCCAGGCTCCCGTGGTGATGATCGATGACGACGTCCATGCGAAGGTTGTGGCGCAGGATGTCGCGGACATAGTCGCTGAGTATGAGGCGCGGGCACGCCGCGAGATGCAGGCTCGAGAGGAGAGAGCCAGGGCGGATGCCCGTTCGCATGTCCAATGAAGCGCGACACTCCTGTTTTGCTTGGGCGGATGACAGTAAAGTTGCGGTATCATGGATGATGATTGCGAACCGTAAGATACGCTGCCGACCGACAGTCGACAGCCTTCCATAATAGTGTCAGGCAGTCCGACGTCAACGGAGGTAGCAAAGATCCATGGATGGCAAGAAGATACTCATCATCAAGGACGATCCTGAGTTCGTTGCATCCGCGAAACAAGAGTTGGAGTCGAGGGGCTTCGACGTAATTGTGACCGATAAGCGGCCCGGTGCAGCGACGATCGCGGCGGAGGAGCAACCCGATCTGATCATCCTCGGTCTCGTGATGGATGACCTCTCCGCGGGCTGCTCGATTCTGAGCAAGTTACAGTTTGATGATGAGACGAGAGACATTCCGGTCATCATGGTCTCAGCAGTGACGACGAAGAGAGGCTTCCGCATCGACGAGAACGGCAAGCCTAACTGGCTGAACGCCGAGGAGTTCCTGAACATGCCGGTTGACTTCGAATACCTTGCTAACCGGGTCTGTGAGATAATATCAAATGGAGAGTGCGTGAGAGACTGACCATGGCTGCCACTGAGACACTTGCAGAGTTGAAGGATGCCGCGAAGCCGCATCTTGAGATGGAGCCAGAGCGCCCGCAGTTGCTGGTGGGGGTCGCCACCTGCGCGAATGCCGCAGGCGCCCGGAAGACGCGCGCGAAGTTAGTGGAGGCGCTTGAGGCCGCCGGGCTCACCGACGAGGTGGACCTCGTTCAGGTTGGCTGTGTGGGAGCGTGCAGTCGTGAACCGCTCGTCGAGGTGCGCACCCCCGGCGAGGCGCCGCGCATGTACGTCGAAGTCGATGAAGAGCGCGCGGTTGAGATCGTAGAACAGGATCTGAGCGGAGGTAAGCCGATAGTGGCGTGGCTTATCGATGAGGGCGAACGAATCGGTGAACCGGCGCCGCATCAAACGATGGCACGTCCCGGCGAGATCAATCTCTTCACACGCGACTGGCAGAACGTCGGGTTCTTCGAGCGCCAGTTCCGCATCGCTCTGCGCAACGTGGGACGAATCGATCCGGAATCGATCGACGATTACCTCTCTGTTGGGGGCTATGCCGCGCTGGCGAAAATGCTCGACGAGATGACATCTGACGACGTAATCGAGGTTGTCACAGGATCCAAGCTGCGTGGGCGCGGCGGCGCGGGGTTCCCCACCGGGATGAAGTGGCGGTTCACTGCAGCAGAGGAAGAGACTCCCAAGTATATCGTCTGCAACGCCGACGAGGGCGATCCGGGAGCCTTTATGGACCGTTCCACCCTTGAGGGCGATCCACACTCTGTAATCGAAGCGATGGTCATCGGGGGCTTCGCCATCGGCGCGGAGCGCGGATACGTTTACGTGCGCGCGGAATACCCGCTCGCGATCCGGCGCCTGGAGAAGGCCATCGAAGAAGCCCGCGAGCGTGGGATTCTCGGTGAGAACGTGCTGGGCACCGACTTCAGCTTCGATGTCTCACTGCGGCTGGGCGCTGGAGCATTCGTCTGCGGCGAGGAGACCGCGCTGATCGCCTCAATGGAGGGCAAACGCGGGATGCCCCGCCCGCGTCCACCCTATCCTTCGCAGAGCGGACTGTGGGGAAAGCCGACCTGCATCAACAATGTCGAGACCCTTGCGAACATAGCACCGATCATCCTCAACGGACCCGAGTGGTTCGCGAGCATCGGTACGGAAGAGTCGAAGGGGACCAAGGTCTTCGCGCTTGCGGGGAACGTCAACAACACCGGCCTCATCGAGGTTCCGATGGGCATTACCCTGCGCGAGATCATCTTCGATCTGGGTGCCGGCATTCCCGGCGGCCGTGAGTTCAAAGCCGCACAGACCGGAGGCCCTTCCGGCGGCTGTCTCTCGCAGGAGTATCTCGACACACCGATCGATTACGACTCTCTGCGCGAGGCCGGGGCGATCATGGGCTCCGGCGGCCTGATCGTCATGGATGACGCAAGCTGCATGGTGGATATCGCCAAGTTCTTCCTGACCTTCACGCAGGATGAGAGCTGTGGGCGCTGCACGCCCTGCCGCGAGGGCACGCGACGAATGCTCGAAGTACTCGAACGCATCTCCGTGGGAGAAGGCGAAGAGCGTGACTTCGAGCGCCTCGAGCGTCTCTGCAACGCATGTACGCGCGCGTCACTGTGTGGACTCGGTCAGACTGCAGCGAACCCGGTGATCAGCACTCTGCAGCATTTCCGCGACGAGTATGTGGCTCACATCGATGATCGCGTGTGTCCCGCGCATATCTGCCGGGCGCTACTGCACTACGAGATCGCCCCCGACCCGTGCGTCGGCTGCGGCCTGTGCAAGCGCGTTTGCCCCGTACAATGCATCAGCGGCGAGCCGCGAGAGCCTCATGTGATTGACATCGATGCATGCACCAGTTGTGGCGCCTGCTACGAGGCGTGCAAGTTTGATGCGATAGTTCGCGCATAGTATGACCCGTTCAATGGGAGAAGCCGTTCCAGCCAGGCCTCAGGTCCTGAAGATGGAAGCGGTACGCGGCGGGATCGGGCATGGAACGGCTTTCTCTCGCAGTGACATTGTGAAATGACGCACAAGTCCGTAATACACCGAGGTGGAATGGCGACATACAGGGTCGCCACAGAGAATGGCTACACAGGAGACTGATGTCGATAGATTCATCGATCAGAACCTGATCACGGAGACGCTGGAAGAGGCTCAGCCTACCGACGGCTCTCGGCTCGACGACCTTCTGGCGAAGGCGCGGTCTCTTGCGGGTCTGAAGGTCGCCGAGGCCGCTGAACTGATGTTGGTAGATGATCCCGAGCATCTCGCCGCGATGTATGAGACGGCACGCGGTATCAAACAGGGCATCTACGGCAATCGAGTGGTACTCTTCGCGCCGCTCTATGTCTCGAACGAGTGTGTCGGTAATTGCCTCTACTGTTCCTTCCGCCGTGACCACACCAAACTCGACCGGCGCACCCTGAACACCGCGGAGATCGAGCGGGAGACCCGCTGGTTAATCGAGCACGGCTATCGACGCCTGCTGCTCGTTTTCGGCGAGCATCCGCACACTCGAGTCGAGAATCTGGTCGAGTCGGTCGAGGCGGTTTACTCGGTCTCCGTGGGGGAGCATCAGGATCGCATCCGGCGCGTGAATGTCAACGCCGCGCCGCTATCGAGGGAGGATTTTGAGATACTCAAGCCCGCTGGTCTCGGCACCTTCCAGGTCTTTCAGGAGACCTATCACCGTGAGACTTACGAGCGCATGCATCCAGACGGACCGAAGGCCGATTATGACTGGCGCATCAGTGTCTGGGATCGCTGCCTCCCCGCCGGTATCGACGACATGGGGCTCGGCGTCCTCTACGGTCTGTACGACTGGCGCTGGGACACGCTTGCGCTTCTCAAGCACGCCGAGTATCTGATGGATCGCTACCATGTCGGTCCACATACCATCTCTGTTCCACGGCTTGAGCCCGCCGCAGGCTCGGAGTTCTCCACCAACTCGCCGTGGATGGTCGGCGATGACGCCTTCAAGAAACTCGTTGCCATCATCCGCATGGCGGTTCCATACACCGGAATGATCCTGACCACTCGCGAGCGTTCGGAGTTCCGCAGCGAACTGATGGAGATAGGCTTCTCGCAGATCTCCGCCGGCTCGAAGACCTCTCCCGGAGCATACACCGAAGAGGAAGATTACGTCGACGACACCGGGCAGTTCGAACTCGGCGATCATCGCAGCCTCGACGAGGTCATGCTCAGTCTCTGCGAGCAGGACTACCTGCCGAGCTTCTGCACGGCCTGCTACCGCTCCGGGCGCACCGGAGAGCACTTCATGGAGCTCGCGAAGCCCGGGGAGATTCAGACCTTCTGCCTCCCGAACGCTCTGCTCTCATTCAAGGAGTATCTGCTCGACCACGCCTCACCGGAGACTGTAGCCGAGGGTGAGCGTGTCATCACCGAGCATCTCGCGCAGATCGAATCCGACGCGATCCGCCGAAAGACCGAGGAGAAGCTGCGCCGCACCGCGGAGGGGGAGCGGGACCTCTTTATCTGAGGCCACCTGCTTGCCGCCACTAATGCGAATAAGACCCGGAGAGCGAAGTTGATAGATATGCGTCCAACACCCAGGAGTTTTCGACTTCACATTGGGCTGTTCGGCAGGCGTAACGTCGGCAAATCCAGCCTGCTGAACGCCATCACACGTCAGAGCGTTTCCATCGTCTCAGATCATGCCGGGACGACCACCGATCCGGTGGAGAAGCCGATGGAGTTTCTACCGCTCGGACCGGTGCTGTTTATTGATACTGCGGGGATTGACGACGCGGGAACACTCGGCGAGCTACGCGTCGAGAAGACGCGCAACGCCTTCGATCGGACCGATCTCGCGGTGCTGATCACCGACGGCGCGTGGGATGAGTTCGAGGAGGGCATCGTCGCGGAGTTCACCTCCCGCGAGGTACCGATCCTTGTGGTCTTCAACAAGGTCGATCTCAGCGAACCTTCCGCGGAGACGGTCGGGATGCTGCAGGAGCGCGAGGTACCCTATGTGCGCACCGTCGCCTCCGAGAGCGAAGGTATCCTCGACTTCCGCCGGGCGCTGCTTGATACGGCCCCGGCCGAGGCGCTGAAGAGTCCCCCGATCGCCGCCGATCTCGTCGGTCCGGGCGGGATGGCGGTGCTGGTCGTGCCGATCGACAAGGAGGCGCCGAAGGGGCGGCTGATCATGCCGCAGGTGCAGACGATCCGCGATCTGCTCGATGGTGACGCGTACTGCATGGTCGTTAAGGACCTGGAGCTTCGCGAGGCCCTCGCAAGACTCAGGGACCGTCCCGACCTCGTGATAACTGATTCGCAGGCCTTTGAGAAGGTGGCCGCCGATACGCCGCAAGAGATACCGATGACAAGCTTCTCGGTGCTCTTCGCCCGGCTCAAGGGCGATCTCGTGACCCAGGCGGAGGGCGCAGCCGCCGTAGAGGGCCTCCGCCCCGGCGACCGTATCCTCGTGGCGGAGGCCTGCTCGCATCACCCGATTGAGGAGGACATCGGTCGCGTGAAGATCCCCCGCTGGCTTACAGATCACGTCGGCGGTCCACTCGACTTCACCACCGTGCAGGGCCACGACTTCCCCGACGACCTTTCGGAATACAGTCTCGTTATCCACTGTGGCGGCTGCGTGCACAACCGCCGGGAGATGCTCTCACGGCTCCTGCGATGTCGCGAGGCGAACGTCCCCATCACCAACTACGGCATAATCATCGCCCATACGCTTGGAATCGCTGAACGCGCACTCGGGCCCTTCCCCGTTGCTCTCGAAGCCTGGCGAACCAAGATGCAGGAGGCAGATGCGCAATATGCTGGCGACCGACATGCAGATTGATGAGATTGAGGCCTGGCTGCGCCAGGACGATCCGCAGCGCCTGACCGAGCTATGGCGGGCCGCAGATGCGCTCCGGAGCGAATACGTCGGCGATGAGGTGCACATGCGCGGACTCATCGAGATTTCGAATCACTGCGTGCGCTCCTGCGCCTATTGCGGCCTGCGCGCGGAGAACGCCGGACTACCCCGCTATCGGATGAAGATCGAGGAGATCCTCGACTGCGCGCGGCAGACGGAGGAGGCGGGCTTCGGCACCGTCGTGATGCAGGCGGGCGAGGACTACGGCATTACCCGATCCTGGATGACTGAGGTCATCCGCCGGATCAAGCGTGAGACATCGCTTGCAGTGACCTTGAGCCTGGGAGAACGACCGCGTGAGGACCTCGAGGCATGGCGCGAGGCGGGCGCGGCTCGCTATCTTCTGCGCTTTGAGACCTCCGACGCGAAACTCTACGCGAAGATTCACCCGCCGTTGGAACCCGGCGAGCCGGATCGCTTCGAGCGTATCCGCTGGCTGCAGGAACTCGGATATGAGGCGGGTGGCGGTGTGATGATCGGTATACCCGGACAGAGTTACGCCGCGCTGGCGCGTGACATTGAACTGTTCCGGGAGATGGATCTCGACATGATCGGCGTCGGTCCTTACGTTGCGAATCCTGATACTCCGCTTGGCTGTGGCAAAATGGACGCTCTGAAGTTGCCGGACGGCGAACAGGTGTCCGCGGACGAGACTACCTCATGCAGGATGATCGCTCTGACAAGGATCGTTCGCCCGGACGCGAATATCCCGGCGACCAGCGCGCTCGCAGCTATAAGTACGCAAACGGGGCGCCGTCACGGCCTTGAGCGCGGTGCGAATGTTGTGATGCCCAACTTCACCCCGGCGAAATACCGCGAGATGTATCACCTTTATCCGGGGGAGACGGGGCGCCGCGTATTCACCCCGCCGAGCCGGGAAGATCTCGCCGAGTTTCTCGCGTCAATCGGTCGTCGCATCGGCGAGGGGCATGGTGGGCGCCGGCAGGTGCAAGCCGACGTCTCCGGTTGCGCATAGCGTCTTCCTGGTAAGTCAATCGTGCTTCGGCGGTGGCGGATCGACACACGGGAGATGACGTCGCCGCCAATACGAGCAAAGGAGAAGTCGAATCCCCCGGCGAATTGCCTTACCAGCTACGAACCTCAGGCAGGAGATCTCCTCACAGGAAGACGCAGAAGGGACCCATCATGGCGGAACCTCAGTTCGACGTGATCTCACCTTACAATTCCATAGACGGTCTCGACAGCTTCCGCGGAATATGGCACAGTCACCTCGCGGGTGATAATCTCAGCCCTGATGATGTGCACGAGATCTGCAGGGCGGGGCGTCAGGACTTCGTCGGTGTCACCGATCACGACAATCGTTATTCGATACTGCCGTGGTCGGCTGACGACTGGTACAATGCGCAGGATGAGGACTTCCTCGTGATTCTCGGTTTTGAGGCGACGCATCCGATCGGACACGTCACCTGTCTCGGCCTTGGTCCGGACGAGACAGGTATTGATCCGGAGGCGGCACGAAGGAATCGCGATGAGAAGATGGAGCTGGACGCGGGATATGGCGGGTTCCTGCGCAGGGCCTACGAGGGTGGGGCATTCCTCGCCCTCAATCATCCACACAGATGGCGCGGAGAGGCCGAGGCCCTGTTGAGCGAGCCGGACTTCGACCTGGTACATGCGCTGGAGATATACAACGGCAACCAGGTCGGAAAGGCGACCGCACAGGGATACACGATAGATCTGCTTGACGAGTGTCTGACCCTCGGGGGAGAACTCTGGGTCGCCGCCAATCCCGACTGTCACTCCTGGGACGACGCGCGCTCGGACGGCCCCTTCAACGGCTATAGCGTGGTATTCGCACCGGACCTGTCCGAAGACGCTATCATCGAGAGCCTCAAGGCAGGACGTTTCTACGCCTCAACCGGTCTCGAAGTCGACGCCATTCGGGTCACCCCGGATCGCCTTGAAGTGTCGGCGACGGAATGCGACAGGATCGCGTTTTTCGGCGAGGGCGGTGCGCTGCTCGAAGAGGTAGAGGGACCCGAAGCGGCGTATCACTTCACCGGCGAGGAGCGGTACGTGCGCGCCGAACTCGAGGCCGCGAGCGGCTCCGCCCCGGGTCCTGACGACTTCCCGAGAATGGCATGGTTGCAGCCGGTTGGCGTGATCTCCGCGACCTGACGATGCAGAGCTACGACAACCTACCACGCAGCCATGTCGGTGCCACCCGAGCAACCCTCACATAACCTCCACCCCGAGAATCGCGCAAAGGTCGCGCAGAGTCTCAGTGTTGTCGCCGTAGCTTATGATGTAATGCTGGCTGAGCACCTGCGCGATGAACTCCTCGACCGGGTCGTCCAGCACGATCTCAAGGCTCGGAAGCTGCGGCGCGGGCGGGGCCCAGCCCGCCTCCTCCCACGGGCGCGGCGTCTTCGCCTCGCCGGTGACGATGTGCATCCGGTAGCGGTCGCCCTCATGCGTGAGGCGCGCCAGCGTCACCGGGCCGGTCTTCACGGCCGACACATTCAGCAGCCCCTCGCCGAACTCCCCGAACGCTGTCGGCATCACGCGCACCGGGCCATCCACGACCTCGCTCGGCACATAGTCGGGCACACCCATCAGCATCCCGTCGCGCTGGAACTCGTAGAACTCCATATACGCGCCGACCTGCCCGGTCAGATAGCGCACGATAAGCTGCGTCACCGCGCCGGGGATGTCGTTCTCAGGCACGGTGCAGACCCCGTCCTCCTCGTGCAGCAGCATGAAGACGCCCGCCGGAGCGAAGCCCAGCAGCTTCTTCACGCCATCCACGTCGATCAGCGAGACCGCCTCGAAGCCGCGCTCGGCGACCTTCTGATGCACCGCAAGGTAAAGCCTGACCGTGTTCTCGATCGTCTCCGGCTGCGGATCCTTCGTGAACTCCCAGCGATCGAGCACCTGCGCGGAGAGCGCCTCCACCTCGGCGGGATCGAGCGCCTCCATCGCCTGCACGACCTCGAGCATTTCGAAAGGCTCGACCTCCGGGCCGATCTTCGCGCGCAGGGAGACGCCATCGTGCTGGGTCCCGTAGAGGCGCATGTCGCGGTAGCCCATGGTGCCGATGCGCGCGCCCCGGAGCATCGCGGCGGCGCGGGCGGCCTTCGCGTAGCTGAGGATATCCTCCATGCGAAGGTCCTCGCCGCGGAAGGTCGGGATGTACTTGAAGGTGTACCCGAGGTCCTCCATCGGCTTGCGCAGCGCGGTGGTGCCCGCCTGGTCGGCGGTGGTGACGAACCGCCCGCCCTCGCGCCAGCCGCTGAGGCCCCACAGCAACAGCGGCTTGTGCCGGAAGGGGTCGAGCGTGTCCACCACCGCGTGCGAGGGGATCCACCCGGCCACGCAGGCCACGACCAGATCAAACTCCTGCCCGGCGAGGTCGCGCCGCGCGCGGGCCACGTCCTTGCCCTCGGGGTCGTCAGTCACCGGCGGCGTGGCCACGAGCTCGATGCCCAGGGACTCAAGCAGCGCCTTGGCCTCGTCGCACTTGCGCTGGATCATCTCGGGAGGGGTGTTGACTTCGCCGAATCCGACAAAGGCGGCTCGAATCTTGCGCATGGACTTCTCCTTGGCTTCAAGTGAATAGATGCTGGACGTTCTTGTACAGTTCAAGGCCGCGCTGGTAGGGGGCGTCGTAGGCGTCGGCCTCGGCGGTCGGCTCGATCACGCGCGCGACGCGGGCCATGCGCGCCTGGGCCTCGTCCAGCGAGGCGAACGCGCCGGTGGCCGTCATGGCCAGCATGGCCGCGCCCAGAGCCGCGGACTCCCGGCACTGCATGACATGCACGGGCATGTTGCAGACATCGGCCTTGATGCGCAGCCATGCCTCGCTCCGCGCGCCGCCGCCCAAGGAGCGGAGCTCGCGCACGGGCGCGCCGAGCGCGCGCAGGCACTCTAGGTTCTCGCGCAGCATGAACGCGACCGATTCAAGGATGGCGCGGGTGAAGTGCGCGCGCTTGTGGTGCGCGCCGACGCCCCAGAACACGCCGCGCGCCTTGGGGTTCATCTCGGGGCAGCCCGCGCCGCAGAGGTGGGGCAGCAGGACGAGGCCCTCCGCGCCGGGGGGCACGGCTTCAGCCTCGGCGATCAGGGCGGCTTCGTCGCGCCCGCCGCCCATCTCGTCGCGGAACCAACGCAGAACCATGCCCGCTGCGGGCGCCCACGGCAGCAGCGCATAGTGGCCGGGCCGGGCATGGGCGTACAGCCCCATGCGCCGCTGCGGGTCGAGCAGGGGGCGGTCCACGGTGGCGCAGATGGCCAGCGCTGTGCCGGTGGTCTCGGTGACGATTCCCGGGGCGACGTTGCCCGCGCCCGCCGCCGCGGTCACTTGGTCAATGGGCGCGGTCGCCACGGGTGTGCCGGGGGCGAGGCCGAGATCGCGGGCGGCGGATTCGGCGAGCTCGCCCGCCAACCCGCCCGGCCCCGCGAGGCGCGGCAGGCGTTCGGGGCCGATCCCGAGGAAGTCGAGCATCTCGCCCCACCATTCGCCCTCGATCAGGTCGTAGTAGAGCGTGGAGGGGTTCAGCCCCCGGTCGGTGACGAACTCGCCGGTCAGGCGGAAGAGGACGTAATCCTCGGCGAGCAGGAATCGCGCCGCCTTCTCGAAGGTCTCCGGCTCGCGGCGGCGCAGCCACAGGATCTTCGTCGCGGTCCACGAGGGCACAATCTCCTGCTGTCCGGTGCGCCGGTGGACGCGCTCGACACCGAACGCATCCTCGATCGCGCGCGCCTCCTCGCCCGAGCGGTTGTCCAGCCAGACGATGGCGTTGCGCAGGGGCCGGCCCGCCGCGTCCACGGCGATCAGGGTCTCGCCTTGGCTGGTCACGCCGACGCAGCCGACGCGCTCCGGCGGCGCGCCCGCGTCGCGCAGAACGGCGCGCGCGGCCCGAACCGCCCCGCGCCAGTAGGTCTCCGGGTCGAGCTCGACCTGGTCCGGGCCGGGGGTGAGGAGGTCGTAGGGCGCTCCGTGCTCGGCCAGGGTGCGCCCGTCGGCGTCGAAGAGCGCGGCCTTCACGGCGGTGGTTCCGATGTCCAGCGCCAAGGCGCAGGTTCCGGTCGTCGCGGGCATGGGGCGTTTCACCTCGGTTGAATATGGGATGCCCATAGTTCACACGGAATCGCGCCTTG
>PXBW01000182.1 GCA_003566775.1 candidate division WS1 bacterium | reverse complement strand
TGCGTCTCAATCACCATGAGGCCATCATAGCCGTCCGCCACCAGCGCCTCGATCTGGCCGGGCCAGTCAACCGCACCCTCACCCGGTGCCACAGTCTTCCTCTGGCCGTCGTCATCGATCGTTGCGTCCTTCACATGCACGTGAATGATGCGGTCGCCGAGGGCCTCATAACCCGGGCGGAAGTCCTCACCGTTGAAGGAGTAGTGATTCTGTGGATCCCAGTTGGCGCCACAGTTGGGGCGGTCAATCTCGTCGATCAGTCTCGCCATCGACTGCCCGGTTGCGCCGTAGCATGGTTTCTCGGTCTCCAGCGCTATGCTGATCCCGTGATCTGCCGCGAGATCCGCCGTCTGTCGCAGGTCCTCGACCACCTCGTCCGGCCACTCATCTTCGGCAACGCCCTCGGGCCGCACGTGCGGGAACACCACCATCGTCTTCGCGCCGAGTATCTCGCACATGTCGAAGCACTGCGCCCGCAGTTCCCCACGATGCGATGCAATCTCGGGATCATCGAGTTCGAGTTTAAACAGGCCCGGCGAAACTGATGGCACGTCAAGACCGAAGCTGCCGGCGGCCTTTGCTACCTGCTCTATCTGTCCGGCGGTCATGCCCCGGGGGGCGCGGGTCCCGTAGTGCGACCGTAGCTCGAGATGCTTCAGGCCCCACTCGGCGGCAAGCTCGGCGGCGGACACAGGATCGCGGGAGATCTCGTCGGAGATAATCGACACTTTCATCGGCAAACCCTCCTGCGGCGGCATCGAAAGTAACGGCGGTTTAAGCGGTCAACGACTATCTTACAGACAGCCCGTCACATCAACAAAACGGAGCCGTGGACATGCAGGCGACAGCCGATGGACGGCCGCGACGAGTGAGTTCGCGGCCGTCCGATTGGTCTCGCACTTGCTCCGACGGTGTCTCACATCCATCAGTCCTGAGGCGTTTGCACGGCAGCAGGCGCGGTCACGGACGCCAGCGCACTCCGCCTATGTTCCACTCCTGGCCGGGAGCCATGTCCTCCCAGTTAGGTACGTTGTGCCATCGCGCGTGGCCGTCGGCGAATGCCATGCCACACATCTCAAGTAACTCCTTCATAGATTGGTCCGTTCTGATATGTCACGCCATGGAACATCGGTCGCATAGTCGCCACAGGCGAGCACCCATATCCTGCGTCAAATGCTCATGAATGTCAATACTCATCTCGCCGCTCAGCCATGGTTAGCATGTCATCCAGAGTTGCCGCTACCGCAGGAGAGACGGGATCACCGCCCTCGGATTCAACCATGCCTGGATCGGGGACGCCGACGGGAGTTGTGGGCTTCCGTGAGCAGAGATGATCGGCAGGACTCACTTTACCTGCCGATCATCGCAGGGCTGTCGCGCAGAGGGAGCCTGTGGTCGGGAAGTTGGCGAGGATGCATCCGCGTCCAACTCATCAGACGGGAAACCCTCCATCGTAGCACAACGGGTGACCATTTTCGTCGATATTGACCCTCACGCGGCATCGATGCTATGATCTGCAGGCGAATAGGGGTAACCTCCGCGTCGCACTGCCTGCACCTGGAGATTCCGGACCGGGAGTGTAACGTGAAAGCCGAGATCAGGATATTCGCCTACGCAGTGTTTCTGGGCCTCTGCATCTGGGTCATCGATGGGTTGTTCTTCCGGCGATTCATGGACGGAAGCAGCTTCATCGGTGCCGTGCTCTTGGAGGCACCAGCGCATCGTATCTATCTACGCGGCCTCGTACTTCTCTGCCTCGCCGTCTTCGGATGGGTGATGGCCTCCGTGCTCTCCCGGCAACGCCGGGCCGAGGAGCAACTGCGGACGGTGAAGAATCGCCTCGAGTTGATCCTGGGATCGGCGCACGAGGGCATCTTCGGCCTCGACCTCGACGGCCACTTCACATTCGTGAATGAGGCCGCAGCCGATATTCTCGGGTACGAATGTAGGGAGATGATGGGCCGGGACGCACACGGTCTGATTCACCACTCCTATCCCGATGGCAGGCCCTATCCCCCCGAGGAGTGCCCGATTTTTGCTTCCGAGGCCGATGAGCCCGTGCGGGTCACCGATGAGGTAATGTGGGACGCCGATGGAGAGAGCATTCCCGTTCACTACTCGGCGACACGCATTATCGATAAGGGTGAACCACGCGGCACAGTGGTTGTCTTCCGCCGCATAGATCAGGACGAGCTTGCGAAGCAGGAACTGCAACGCCTGCGTCGTCTGAGCGAGCTTATCCTCACGTGGGCCGGAGAGGGGATCTTCGGTGTTGACACCAGGGGGAGGATCACGTTCGCCAATCCTGCCGCCGCCGTAATGTTCGGGTACGAAGCGGAGGAATTGCCCGGCAGAGAGGTCCACCCGCTGATACAGCATACGCGTGCGGACGGAAGACCGCATCCGGAAGACCAGTCCCTCATCTACGCGGCCTTTGAGGACGATGATGTTTACCACGTCAGTGATGAGATCTTCTGGCGCAGCAACGGCGAGAGCTTCCCGGTGGAGTATACCAGCACACCGCTCCGCGAGAACGGCGAAGTCACCGGAGCCGTTGTCGTTTTCCGAGACATAACAGAGCGCAAGCTCGCGGAGAAAGATCTGCGTGAGACGATGAGGGAACTGGCGCGCTCAAACCGCGAACTCGAGCAGTTCGCCTACATCGTCTCACACGACCTGCAGGAGCCACTGCGTATGGTCAGATCCTACGTGGAACTGCTGCAGCGGCGCTACACCGACCAACTCGACCGCGACGCAGAGGAGTTCATTGAATTTGCGGTTGACGGTGCCGCGCGGATGCAGCGCATGATCGAGGCGTTGCTGAGTTACTCGCGCGTGGGGAGCCGTGGCGGCGAGTTTGGCCCTGTCGATCTTACAGACGTGGTTGACGAAGCCCTCGCGAATGTTCACGCGGCCGTGGAGGAAAGCGGTGCGAAGATCGACGTGGACGCGCTGCCCACCGTGTGGGCGGATCGCGCGCAGATGGTGCAGCTATTGCAGAATCTGATCGGCAACGCGATCAAGTTTCGTGACGATGTGCCTCCACGCGTGGAGATCACCGCCAGGTCGCGTGGAGGTGAGGCCGTAGTGTCGGTGAGTGACAACGGAATCGGCATCCCTGCGGAACAGCGTGAAAACATATTCGGGATCTTCCACCGTAACGACACTGCGCAGGAACGTCCGGGCACTGGCATCGGTCTGGCCATCTGCAAGAAGATCGTCGAGCGGCACAACGGCTCCATATGGGTGGAATCAGAATTGGGTGTCGGATCCGTCTTCTACCTCACTATTCCACTGTGTCCTGCCGAAACGGCATAAAAGGAGCATGATGTCCGATATAGCCATGAGGTGTGCACAATGATGCAGGATCGAGAGATGTCGGTGCTCTTAGTAGAGGACAATCCCAGCGACGCCCGGCTCCTGCGGGAGATGCTCAAGGACGCTGGAGGTGACGGGGTGCATCTCACCGAAGTCGGGAACCTTGATGAGGCCTTCAGACACCTCGACGCGGGAGATTTCGACGTCGTATTGCTCGATCTTGGTCTTCCCGACAGTCGTGGTCTCGCCACCTTCACCACTCTTCATCAGCGCTACGAAGACACCCCGATAGTGGTGTGGAGTGGGCTGGATGACGAGGAGGTAGCCATCACTGCGGTCCAGGAAGGCGCTCAGGACTACCTCCTCAAGAAGCGGATCAGCGCTGGCTACCTGCTCCGCTCCATTGAGTACGCGATTGAACGGCACACCGCTCTTAAGCGAGAGATCAACCAATACCGCCGAGGTGGGGAGAGTGCGGTCATCGCCTTCATCGGTGCGAAGGGGGGCGTTGGAGTAACCACTGTGACCCTCAACTTTGGAGCGGTGCTCGCAACCAGTGGCCGGTCCGCCACCGCCGTCGAGTTGCGGGGGACCCACGGCAGCTTCGCATCACTGCTCTCTCGCACGCCCGTCGAGAACCTCAGTCATCTCGTCGATCTCGGAGCGCCCCAGATCAACCCGCGCGAGGTATCTCTGCGGATCGTGAAGACGCCGTTTGGCATGAACGCCCTTTATGGTCCACAGGAGGCACGAGAGGAGATCGATCTCACCGCTGACCAGGCCGCCGCAATCGTCGATTCGGCGGCAGCAATTGCGGACTTCACTCTTCTTGACATCCCCTGCTGGCCGTCGGAGGCGTCTCATGGAGCAATGCGCGACTCATGGCGGACCTTTCTTGTATGCGAACCCGAACCCGCATCAATACGGGAAGCGCGCGTGGGGATTGACTCGCTGCGGACCGCGGGCATCAGCGGTCAGCTTGCCGGAGCGATATTGGTCAATCGCGCGGCTGTCGCCGTGGGCATTACGCCGAAGAATGTGGAGGATAGCATCGGACTCGACGTACTCGCAGTTATCCCACCCGCAGCCGAAGCCTGCGCCGCCGCTCAACGGAGCGGCACCCCGGTGGTGCTCGCCCAGCCCGACAGCGTCTTCACGTCCAGCTTCATCGAGACCGTGGACCGACTGACCGCCGAGCGGATCGCCCCTCAGACAGTCTGGTAAGTGCGGGACCCCGATGGAGACAGGATTCCCGTTCACTACTCGGCGACACGCATTATCGATAAGGGTGAACCCCACACACCAGTCGCCCTGTGCCGATTTTTGCCGATGCCCCGGAGCCCCGCTCACACTCAAGCGATCTACCCCGTCATGACTGCCCCGTGGCAGTCATGACGGTCAGCAATGCACTGTGGCGCTTCATTATTGAAACGCCTCACTCTCTTATGATGGCGCGCGAAGGTGCATGCGTTATGTCACGGAGTGGGTGCTATTCGATCCCAGGAGCGGCCTGGTTGTCCCCGTCCTGCAACGAGTAGACGCTTCCGATGGAATTGACAACGAGCAAGGAACCATCGCCCGGCAGAATCATATGGTGGAGCGATGGGCTTACCCGCTCTCTGAAAAGCTCCTGGCCATCCTCGAGAGCGTAGCAGACTACGCTATCCCCGCTGGCTGCGTAGACGCGTCCATCTACGTCGATAACAGGTCCGCTCAGGGCTGATAGGCTCCCCCGGAAATGAGGAAGCTGCACACTCCACAGCAGTTCGCCGTCCGAAGCGGACCGGCAGGAGAGGACCTGGCTTCCCTTCGTCAGAACCACACGATCCTCCGAGATCGCTGGCGCGGGAGGGTAGCCGCCAGGATGCTCTTGTGACCAAAGAAGCCTGCCGGTGTCACCTTCGACACATGTCAGCAACTCTCGACTTGCCCCTGGAGTGCGCTCCGAAGTACCCCTCCAGAAGACTCTGTTCTGGGCATCTACAGCCGCGAAGGAGGGGAGACTAAACTCACCCGCATCGTACCGCCACTTCACGTGGCCGTCGCCGGGGTCCAGCGCGTGGAGCGCTCCGGACGTAGTCAGAGCTTCCCCCGACCGTGTAAGCGAGAGAGGGCCGGGCCCCATGATCTGCTCACCTTCGTATCCCGGGTCCCGCCAGCTCCACAGCACCTCAGACAGATCCTCGGCGACGCAACGGATTTCCGTGCGTTGCGAGAGAAGCAGTCTGCTATCCGGGAGAGGAAGCAAGCCCCGCGTCGGCTTCGATACTTCGTCCGATCCGCGGAACTCGGCTATCACCTCTCCTGTGTCCTGATCCAGCGCAATCACTGAACTATCGGCGGTGGTGGCATAGAGCAGGCCATCTGAGCTGGCCAGCGCCGAAACAATTTGCCGTTGATCCCTGCGGAAGACCCAGATCTCGTCACCGTTGCTCGAATCCAGCGCCCGCACTGTCACACCGCTCCGACCGAAACTCGCCAGATACACAGTTCCGCCCGCGTCGGCAACCGACGTCGCGGTAGGCCCCTCCCCGGTGTCATGACGCCATTGGACGACCGGCGCCGTCGGTCCGCGGCCGCCGCTAGCTCCAGTGGCGTGCACGTCGCCTCTGGGCAACGGCCAGCCCGTCGATAGTGCGTGCACATGACCGTCAGCCGACCCGACCTCGTCCGTCCGCGCTGCCTCGCGGGTATCTCGGGGCGGATCTCCCACCGCTCCTTCCTCCGGCTCCTGCCCCATCAGACCGCCCGCTGCGAGGAGCACTGCAATGGCGATCGTCGCGACGATTGCATTTTGGCGCTGCATCGAATCACCTCACTCTCTATCTGCTCAGTGGCATGCGACGATCTGTGGTTGTGTACTGCGGCCGTAAGAGCAGGAGTCTGACCGATAGCCACAATGGCCGGATCATCTTCAGGCCGGACGATCTTCACGTTGAAGGTATGGGCGGAACCGACAAACGCCAGGGTCGGGACGGCTGCAACGGCCGAAGGAGGCAAGAAAGCGTGTCTGGGCGGGGTTTGTGTGACGGCGTGAATGGATCACACCGCCCGGTCACGCACATGGGTACTTCATTGTGCTCATATTACCACACCGAGAGTGAGACCAAACGAGAATCTGCGTCAAACCCCTGGCTCTATAGGCGCAGCATTTCACCCATCCTGGGTCGAGACCGCCATACAAATGTGACGGCCCGTGGTGCCGGGAGGTTCCTACGGCAGCAGGGAAGCCGGAGGCGGGGGTGGCCGTCCTTGAGAGCCGCTTGTGCACCATATTGGGGAAGACCTTCGGCAGCAAAGAAACCATGCTCCGGTGCATTATTGGCGGAGAGCAACCGCATTGATTGCTTCCACACGAGCCGTCTCTGCGAATCGCGGGATCTTTTGCAACGGAATGTTGCGCGCCTCCGTGCGCCTATCCGCTCACGCCGCGGTGTGACTCCCGGTGGCAATACATGTCTCGGAGCACGGATGAAGCAGCGCGGCCTCCTGAGGTGGAGATGGTGACCGGTCTGACCCTCATCCACGCGGATAGAATGCGTATCTGAGGGAGGTCGCGTCGCCTGCGGGAGCGAAGGACTGCCGCCATCGGGCGGTCTGAAGACACAGGGCAGGGAGATGCGATGAAGGCCATTATTCTTTGTGCCGGGCACGGGACGCGACTGCGCCCGCTCACTCAGTACATCTCCAAGGCGATGGTACCGGTCGCGGGTGTGCCGATCCTCGAACGCATCGTGCGCAGCCTCGCCGAACAGGGATTCAGCGAGCAGATCATCGCCCTGTCGCTCTTCGCCGACCAGGTGCGGCATTACTTCGGCGATGGGTCTCGCTTCGGTGCTCGGATTGAGTATTCGATCAACACAGAACCCGCCGGAACCGCCGGCGAGGTGTACCACATGCGCGGGATGCTCGATGAGGAGGACGCGGTGCTGCTGCACTACGGGGATATTCTTACCAATCTCGATCTGCGCGCTCTGGTCGATCGGCATCGGCAGCATCAGCCTGCGATCACGCTGGGGCTTGTCACCGGGGTACGCATCCACGCGGGCCTCGCCACCCTGACGGAGAGCGGCGAGGTACGCGAGTTCGTAGAGAAGCCGCCGCTGGAGCAACCGGCCAACGCCGCGGTCTTCGTGCTGGGCCGTGCTGCCATCGACGCATGTGCCCTCGGAATGGACTTCTCCCACGATCTGTTCCCCGAGTTCGTTGGAGCGGGAGAGACCGTCCGTGGATTTGTTGATGAGAACGCGTACTGGCTGGACGTGGGACGTCTCTCAGATCTCGATAGGGCAAACGAATTCTTCGAAGGAGCACAGCCATGAACAGTGAGATTCGCGACGAGAAGCCGACGGCGGCGGCAGACAGGGCATTGACCTCCGCACTGAAGTCGAAGGCGGTGGACCTCGGAGCGGACCTCGTCGGCGTGGGCCCGTGCGAGCGCTGGGAGGGCGCGCCGATTCAGATGGATCCACGAGGTCACTGGCCTGAGTCAACGCAAGTGGTGGTCGTGGCGATCCATCATCCCGACGCCTGCGTGGAGCTTGGCGGGATCCCCAACGCGCATCATCAGGGCCCGTACGCCATCCAGGGAAAGATGAACGAGCGCCTCGAGTTCATACAGTTTCACCTCGGGCGCTGGCTGGAGAGACAGGGACACAACTCGATCCCGATTCCTGCGACAAACATCTGGCGCTACCGCCCCTACGGGGAGATCGAGCGGCCCTTCGGCCCGGACCTGTCGGACATCCACGCCGCCGCCTGCGTGGGCCTCGGGGAGATCGGTTATCACGGACTGCTGATGACGCCTGAGTTCGGCACCTGGCAGCGATTCTGCTGCATGATCACCGATGCGCCACTTGAGGCGGATCCCATGTACGACGGGCCCGAGCTTTGCGACCGTTGTGCGCGCTGCATAGTGAAGTGCGACGAGCAGTGCGGCGGGGCTCTCGCCCACGAGGTCACCGGCGAAGTGGTGCTCGACATCGCGGGCAAAGAGTTCCGCTACGCGGAGAAGAATCTCTGGCGCTGCGCATGGAGCGAGCACTTCGGTCTCGACGCCTTCCTCGACATCCCCGATGTGGTCACCGAGGAGGTTATACTCGAATATCTCGAGGAACATGGGCGTCGCGGCGGCACACAGGGCCCCTGCCTCAAGTACTGCCGCCCGCCGCATCTGCGCGGTAAGTATCTGTACAGGGAGGTGGCTGAGGATACGCCACCGGACCGGGCGCTCACCGAGCGGATCAAGCGCATGACCGCGGACCGGGGGATGGCGCTGTTGGGTATCGTTCCCTCCTCCGAGTGGCCGGTGGGGGAGCCGGGAGACCCGCGCGCGGAACTGCCCGGCTGCAACTCGGTCATTGTGTTCGGTATGGACCATCCGGAGGATTCGGACCCGTCCGGCTGCGGACCGCTGGGCGAGGCGTGTGAGGTGACAAACTGGGGTACGCGTCTGCAACTCGACCACATCGAGTTTGATATGACCCGCGAACTGGAGCGCTGGGACTACTACTCGGTCTGTCACACTGCTCTGCGAGGCGAAAACGTGGCGGAGAAGGCCGGACTGATCGAACGAATGGGCGGGGAGCAGATGCACGAACGGCACGGCGGGCGACTCGACTGGCGCGTGGTGCTTACTCAGGCGCCGCTGGCCTCTACCGCCGCCGACCTCCTGCTCGACGCACCGCAAACCGCACCGATGCTCGAAGAGCTTGCCGAGATCGTCTCCGAAGATGGCGCTGATCTGCTCGGAGTGGCATCGGCGGGGGACCTCGCCGCCGTCGCAGAGGAGCTTCGTGGTCAGATTGACGAGGATGCCCTGAAGGTGAATGTGCTGAAGACCGGCCCGAATCACGGGCCTCTGGAGCCGACTATTGCGAATCGCGAGGACGCCCGCATCTTCGACCCCGCGGACTGGATCGAGGGCGCGAAGTCGGTGATTGTGCTGGGGATGTCGATTCCGGCGAAGACGCTCGACCGCGCCGGAGAGGATCCTGCCGATGCCATCGGGCCGTGGGCATTCGCGAACTACCAGGTCACCCGGGACGTGTGCATCGACGCGCTGAACATCGCCCGCGAACTGGAGCATCGCGGTTTCCGCGCTGCCCTGACCTTCGATGTGATCGGAGTCGGCGGTAAGACGGAGAATCCACGCTTCGAGACCCCGGACATATTCTCCGGGCGCTTTGAGGCCGCGGTGGCCGGACTCGCGACGATCGGCCGGGGTGGTTTCGCGCTCACACCCGAGTACGGCGGCAGGGTGCGCTGGGTGGCGATCGTGACCGACGCGGAGATTGAGCCAACTGCGACGGAGATGGTTTTCGATCCATGTGATGGCTGCGAGGCGCCGTGCATCCCCGCCTGCCCGGTTGCGGCGCTCGCCGATGACGGTGAGGAATGCGCGGGCGATCGCTGCTGGGCGGCACGCGACCTGCTGCGCTGTGACTGGGCGAAGCGATACGCGCTGGTCGGCGACGAGGGTATCCGGTGGATGGGCTCGACCACGGACGTCCCACCACCGGACGGTGAGATCACCGCAGAGCAGATCGCGGAGGCGATGCGCGGGCGCGATCCGGTCCAGCGCCATCTCGACTGCATCCTCGAGCCGTGCCTTAAGGCATGTCACCTGATCCTGAAGCAGAGAGATCGCGGAGGTACATAGCGGGCGCCTCCACGAAGGCGGGCCCCGGTGCGCGGAGTGGTCTCCAGGTTGAGGACGCACTCCCCGCACGTGAGGCTGTGCGCCCTCCGACGCAGGCAGGGGCCGCCGCGCGTTGCATTACCGGTGCCTGTTCTGCTAAGATACGCGAAATGAACGCGCCTTGCGCCTGCAGCAATGATTGTCTCAGTTCGGCGAGGCGTGTCGCCGTCATGGGCGGCACCTTCGACCCGATACACCACGCGCATCTGCTTATCGCCGAGGAGATTCGGCGGAGGTTCGAGTTGCCGCGAGTCATCTTCATGCCTTCGGGGAAGCCACCGCACAAGACGGATGCCGAGATCACCTCCGCCGAGGATCGCTACGTCATGGTCCAACTCGCCACCGCCGACAATCAGCACTTCTATGTGTCGCGGATGGAGATAGAGCGCGAGGGACCATCTTACACGATCGACACCATCCGTACGCTCAGGTCGAGGATGGGGGAGGGCGCGGAGGTGTACTTTGTGACCGGGGCAGACGCGATTCTTGAGATACTCACCTGGCATGAGCCGGACGCGATCATCGAGGAGGCGCGCGTCGTCGCAGTCCCGCGCCCGGGGTTTGATTTGCGTGAACTCAAGGAAACGTTGGGGCCGCGTCGAGCGTCTAAGGTAACGGTAATCGATGCGCCACCTGCGGACATCTCCTCGACGAATATTCGCGAGAGGGTTGCCATTGGCACGTCGATCAGATACCTTGTGCCGCCTCCGGTAATCGATTACATTCGCAAGCGAGGACTCTACCGCTCCGACAACGGGTCCGGGTCACGGGGGCCTACCTGCTAAGATGAGAACACTGATCGATTATCTGATATACGTATGTGCCTTCAGCGTCATCGGCCTGGGGGCGCTGGGAGCATGGGACGCGGTGTCCGAGGAACCGCGTGCAGCCATGTTCGGTGGGAATGAGGAGCCGGGTGGCAGTATCGACCTTGCCCCGCCACCCTTCAACAATCGGCAGAAGACCTTCCTGCTGATGGGTTCCGACGGGTGTGACAGCGGAGAGGATCCCGGCAGATCGGACAGCATCATCCTGTTGTTCGTGAACCCGCGCACCAACAAGGCCGCGCTATTGTCGATACCGCGCGACCTCCGGGTCCGGGTTCCGGGCGCAGGCAGCGAGAAGATCAACCACGCATTCGCCTACGGAGGCCCGGAGCTTGTCCGTAAGACCGTGGAACGCGAGTTCAACCTGAGCATCGACTATCACGTATCGGTGGACCTCGAGGGCTTCGTCGAGATAGTTGACATGCTCGGGGGAGTCATCATCGACGTCCCTGACGTTGAGGGACGAGGACGCGGGATGAACTACGTGGACCGCGCGGGCAACCTGTACATCAACCTGAAGCCGGGCCCGCAACTGCTCGATGGTGAGGACGCGATGGGCTTCGTACGCTACCGCAAGGTGGATAGCGACTTCGCCCGCTCCGAGCGGCAGCATCAGTTCCTCAGAGCACTGGCGGAGCAGAAGCTCAATCTGCGTCATGCGGTCGCGCTGACCAGGGTCGCTCAGAAGATTCTTGCGATGGTTGAGACGGATATGACCTGGCGGGAGGCAGTTGACGCGGCGCGCGCCGCACATGACGTCAGACCGGACTCTCTGCTCTCTCTGAGTCTGCAGCCCTATCTACGCGACCGCAGGATCGGCGGCATCTATTACGTTGAGGTATCGGAGACCGGCTTCAGAAATGTGATGAGCGAGATACGAACGCACCTTGCCACAATGCCGGGTGAGATCAATCTGGTGGAGGTGCTCAACGGCTCCGGAAAGGCGGGGGCTGCCGCGGCGGCCGGTGAGATGTTGCTTCAGGCGGACTTCGATCTTCACGATACAGATAATGCAGATGCGTTCGATTACGAGCGCACGCTGATCATCTACCCGGATGACAGCATCGCCTCGGCCCGGCGCGTCAGGAATGCGCTCGGCAC
Organism: candidate division WS1 bacterium; assembly: GCA_003566775.1. Taxonomy (GTDB): domain Bacteria; phylum Armatimonadota; class Zipacnadia; order Zipacnadales; family UBA5352; genus UBA5352. The sequence goes on along the minus strand of PXBW01000182.1, from coordinate 2,524 downwards.
GGGCGAGCTGGTCGGGCAAAGCACCGAACCCGAGTTCAGTCGTGACCGCATCACGGTCATCATTGGCTCGGACTTCGAGTTCGACAACATGCGAAGAAGCTGACCGAAAACACCAAACTGACCCATCAGGAGGCGTAGCGTATTGAAGCTCGAGCCCAGAGAGATTGCTCTGCAGATCGCCGAGGCGGCGGAAGAAAGACGCGGACAGGACCTGACGATCCTGGATATGCGGGGACTCATGACAATCTGCGATTACTTCGTGATCTGTAGCGGACGCTCGAGGCTGCACGTGGACGCTATCGCCGAGGAGATCGACGAACAGATGAGCAAGTTGGGGGTTGAACCCCGGCATATTGAGGGAATACCGGACTCAAGCTGGGTCATTCTCGACTATCTGGATGTGGTCGTACATGTCTTCGAACCGGAGGCCCGTGGTTTCTACAATCTCGAAGGGCTCTGGCATGACGCAGCGCGAATCGAGGTGCCCGCCCAGGAGGGCTCCGGTATTGCAGGATAGGAACTAACCCCATGAGACGCGATGACGCACAGATACTCGAAGAGATGGAGCGTCAGCATAAGCTTGGCGATCTGGTCAGGCGGACGCTGCGTGCTATCAGCATGGGGAGGATCGATCAGGCGGAGAACTACGCCGGGCAGGCGCAGGAGCTTGCCCCGGATACCACCACGGTCGAAGAGCTGCTCGGCGATCTCGCCATGGCCAAAGGGCACTACGAAGATGCTCGGGAGCACTACGAACGCGCGCTTGAGATCGAACCGATCAACGAGGACGCGGAAGAGAAGCTGGGCGAGGCCGTCATCAAGATCCGCGAGGGCACCGACGTAATTGAGCGGATGGAAGATGCCGTCGAGAATCCCGACGAATATCGTGGCTTTCACAAGAATCCCGTGATTGCGGCGATCTACTCCATCATCCCCGGCGCAGGACAGCTTTACAACCAGCAGTACGAGAAGGGCCTTGCGATGGCCGCCGGCGCTATTCTCCTTTTCGCCTGGGCGCTCTCCGAGATAGTCGCGTACACGGGCGCGAGCATGATCGCGGGCGCGCGCAATTCACGTCTCGCAACTGAGCAGGCGCAGCAGGTGATGGAGGGTTACGGGCCGCTGATGTGGACGCTTATAACACTCGCCATCGTCGCATACCTCGCCATCCTGGCTTACAGCATCTGGGATGCCTACCACACCTGCGCGCGCATGAAGAAAGAGGCCGATGAGTTTGGCGTCGAGGTTGTAAGCGAGGGGTAGGGCTTCGCCGAAGACGCACACTTCGAGGCTGAGGATGATCCCCTTCGATCATGGATGATCGCGCAGGGAAGATTATCCAGCGCACCATCTCCGCGCTGGAACACGAAGCCGCGAGCGATTGTGAGAACTCAGTCCCCGGTGGAGTCGAGGTGCTGATCCGGCGTGTGGCCGGGCAGCTGGCCGGTGCCGACATCTCCGACCGGGCTCGCAATTCACTCCGCCGCCTCGACGAGGACGTCCGCGGTTACGAGGGCATGAGAATCGAGCGTCGCAGGGCACTTGTCTCCCGCGCCCGGAAGCTCCTCGAGGCGATCGCCCCGGAATCCTCCGAGGACTCAACTGAGAAGCCCGCCTCTTCCAGCATGTCCGTTCCCGGGGATAATCCCCCATCCACCGAGCGTCCTCCACCACTGTGCCCCGACGATGCGGTGACGGAGCTTACCGGCGTCGGGCCGGCGCGAGGCGAGGCGCTTGAAGCGCTGGGCATCCGTACGATCGGCGATCTGCTGCTTCACTGTCCGACTCGCTACGAGGATCGCCGGCAGGTGCTGAGCATGCGCGAACTCAGCCACGGTCAGCACGCGGTGGTTCGGGTGACGGTGACCGGCGCCGGACGCAGATCGAGTCCGTTTCGTGGAGCGGCCGCGATTATCCCTGCCGCGTCGGGCGGGGCCGAGGGAGATCTGCTCTTCTTCGGAAGGCCTTACATGGTCGAGCAGATCTCCGAGGGCGACCAACTGCTCGTTATCGGCACCGCGCGCATCGAGGACGGCAGGCCCGCGATCGCGGTGAACGATTTCGACCTCGCATCCGAGGGCGATCTGGACTCCGCCGCCCGCATCGTTCCGGTATATCCGATCACCGACGGCGTATCTCAGAACATGCTGCGCGGTTGGATCGAGCAGGCTCTGGAGCGATGCCCGCCGCCTGATGATCCGCTCCCCGAACGCCTGCGCGAGCGCCGGCGGCTCATGTCACTGGCGGAGGCCATGCATGAGATGCACCGTCCCTCGGAACTGCCGTCGGCCAGCGCGGCACGCAGGCGCCTCGCATACGAGGAGTTCTTCGCTCTGCAGCTCAGTATTGCTCTGCGCCGCCTCGGTGCGAAGGCCCTGAGTGCCGTCTCGGCGCTGGAGGTCGAGGATCTGCGGGAGCGACTCGTCGAGGCGCTCCCGTTTGAGCCGACCGGCGCACAGCACCGGGTGATCGGGGAGGTGCTGGAAGACCTCGATGCGGCTGAGCCCGCACACCGCCTCATTCA
>PXBW01000266.1 GCA_003566775.1 candidate division WS1 bacterium | reverse complement strand
CACGCCAAAATCCTGGTCAATGTCTACGAAGAAGCCATAAGGCTCTTCTTTGGCAGCGCCAACTTGACGGAACCCGGCTATCGCCGGAATCGCGAGGTAGCCGCGGCGGTCACGGCAACAGGGATGGGGATTCCTCTTGAAGACGGAGCAGGCGAACATCGAGGCGGGGCTTGTCATGCGACGAAATGGTCAGGCAAGAAGTGCCCTGCAACGTCTGATACCAGCCACAACCGGCGATCCGGTTCAGCTGGCTGGAGCAGCCCAGGGGCGCCTCGCGCCGCCGGAGCCGTCACCGGCGGAATTGGCTTGGCCAGGATTTCTGCTAGACGTACTCCTGACCCCATCGCAAGCAGATTCGGAGCGGCTGGAACTACTTGTCCGACTCGAGCCCCAGGACGTTGCCGGACCATGGCGCATCGAGCATCTTCCCACGAAGGATGAACCCTTGTCAACGGCCTTGGTTTCGCATGATCCCGCCAATCCTGCCGCTCGTCAAGTCGCCGTATCGCTCAGCCAATCCCAGCTTGAACGCCTTCTGCGCGAGCAAGAGGTGCATGTGAAGTGGTGGTCGTGTGAAGAGGGCCGCTCTTTTCCTGTCAATGTCGTCGCCGAAGCTCGGACAACCCTGCCAATCAGCCCCAGTTCGGGACACCCCAAGGAACACCATTTGATTGCTTACTACCAAGGTCGGATCACTTGGGAGGAACTGTTCCCACCGCCTGACGAGGGGTCCGGTTCTTGTGATCCGGGATTGTGGAAAGATGACGCAGGAGGTGTCGACACGTCGGGGATTCAGTCCTACATAATACGAGAGTTCGTAGAGGCACTGAAAGGAATTACGGATGACCTCACGGCCGCCGCACAATCGCCAAAGGCTTGCATGCGTTTGGCCCTACTCGGCTCCGTCAGCCCGGTTGCCCTGGCACGTAGCGTGTTGAAAGCTGCGGAAACCGGCGATCGGACGCCGATTGCTTGCGGGTTTCAGCTTGTGGAAATCTTGGGATGCCTGGACAGAGCACGCAGATTTCCCGCATCGCCGCGATTCAAGAACGACTGGATCGCGCTGGTTGACGAGGCGGAACAAAAGTGCGTCGGCATGCTGGAGTCGCTCCGCCGACGATTCCCCGGAACTTTCTCGGGAGAGTTCCAAAGGTACGAAAAAGCGATTCGCCAACACCAGAACAAGGCAGGTGTCCCATGATCAGCCAATCCAGGCAATTCGATCTCGGACTGGACAAAACACGTATCAAAGACCCACGGGATGCGATCCGTCAAGCGGCCACCGTCGATGCCCTCCTGGAACGATTCTTCCACGCTGATCCCGACCACTGCTGGGAGATTCAGATTCTGGCAGACGAGGTCGGAATGGGCAAGACCTTCGTCGCTCTTGGTACGGCTTTTTCCGTACTGGAAGCAATGAAAGAAGGCAACCCCCAGACCGATCTCCGCGGCTGCTACCAGAAGATTCTGATCATCACTCCCAATAACTCGGCTCTGCTTTCCAAGTGGCGTCAGGAGGTTGGCGAATTCGTCAAGCGGTGTGTCAAGCCCCCATATCGTGAGCGCGCAGCACGCTGGTTCGCGGCTGTTTCCGTCACCCGAATTGACGAGCTGACACACGAATTGCGGCGTCGGGGTGCGGCTAAGCGGGTGATCGTCGCGAACATGCGCATCTTCCGCGGCGGTCAACTCCGAAACTATGATCTGAAACGTCGCTTCTTGCTGGGCATTCTGTTTCGCCATTGGGGCGCGCGTTTCAGGTATGACCAGCGGGAGCGGCTCCTGAGAGGGGCGCCCGAAAAATGGCCTGCAAATCCGAAATTGCTGCTTGACTTTACCGAAAAGGAATGGGAGCAGTTACTCTTTACCGAAGACGAACTGCTTAATGCCGTTCGGCAACTCGATCATCGCGACGATTGTATCGAGAACCTGTTGCAGATGTGTCGGGAGATTTCCGCGCTCTATACCCGTGGCCGTAAAGAGCTGTTTGCAGCAATCGAGGAACGGTTGGTTGCTGTTTACCGTGAACTGATGGTCGATCTGATTAACAAGTCGCTGCCGTTGGCGATTGTTGACGAAGCCCACAACTGGAAGAACGGTCCCACACTGGGAAGCAATGGCTATGATGGCTTCACCAAGCTGATCGGCTGCCGAGCGAGGCGCGCGCTGCTGTTGACCGCAACCCCGTTCCAACTGCGGCCGTCTGAGATTGTCGAACTCTTGAAGGTCGGCGAGGTCCTCCAAACTTGTCCGACGAAGGCCCGTTCGGCCGAACGCCGCCAGCGTCTCAGGGAGCATCGAGAACAAGTCGTTCAACCGGTCCTGGAACTGGCTGAGCGGGCCAGTCAACGTTTCTCCAGGGCTTGGTCCAAGCTTCCAGGAACCGTGACACGCGAGGCGATCCAGGCCGCCTGGCAGTCGGAGCGTATTGTTGAGGCCAAGACACAGCTGTACGATTTGGCCAAGTTAAGGGGGGTCGCAGCGACAAACGAGTTGGAACGCATCATCCAGATGGCGCTTTCGGAGGTTCACCCCGATGTTCGTCAGCTCCTGCGCGAGGGCTTGCGGCTCTTTGTTTACAATTCAGACCTTTCCTGCGAACTAGGCGCTCTTGTAATCCGGCACCGGCGAAGAACAGAACATCGCCTGTTTCGTGTCGGGATGGAGTATCGACCCGGTGCGAACCGGGTGCAGGAACGGCCAGACCGCCACGTCCTTCATGCGGCTCCTGGGGTGGATGTCCGGGCTGAGGGCGAATTGCCTCACTACCTTCTCATGCGTTGCGTTTCGGAAATGAAAGGTGGGAAAGGCAAGTCGTCTCTGGGCAGCACCCTGACGGGATGCTACTCGACGCTCATTGACAGTGCTGAGGGAAGGGCGATCAAAACGCGACTTGAAGGAACCGATATTGGCAGCGTGTATTTAGAGCTTCTCATGAATTCGGTCGGCCAAGCGCAGGATCCCAAACACCCGAAAGTTCGGGAAGTGGTCGAAGGGGTTCTCCGGAACTGGCGGGCCGGCGAGAAGACACTGATCTTCTGTTTCCGCACGAACACCGCGAACCGGCTGTACGACATTATCGATCAGCGAATAGGGCAGGAGTTGAAAAATCGGCAGAAGCGCTGTATGGGTGGACCGGAATCATTGAGAGCGTTGAGGACGCGCCTGACCGGCCGAGATCGCGATTTGGTCGTATTGGGTCTCGATCGCGTGCTGTGGTCGGTGATTTGGACCGAAGAACTCGCCACGCTGGCGGAACGAAGGATTCAACCGGACGATCTGGAAGTGCTGGACCACGAGCTGGCGCTGCTGGCAGCGCTGGGGTTACGCTATGGCGTTGATTTGGCCGGAGATCGGATCGACCGCGTCTTCCTGAATCGAGCCTCT
>PXBW01000342.1 GCA_003566775.1 candidate division WS1 bacterium | reverse complement strand
TATCCGCGCTGCGCGCGGCGTCGTACCGCCACATCGGCCAGTCCTCCCCGCCCGCGTCGGCGAACGCCGCCAGGCAGATCGCTCCGGCCAGCGCCAGAGCACGCGGCAAGCCGGCGCGGTTCGATTGTCGCCCGCCGCCAAAACGGCCGGCGCGTTCCAAGCCCCCGTCATCCCTTGTCAGTCTCTGTGTCATGCGGACCTTCATGGTATTCCCTTTCGTTGTGGCTCTTCCATTTCCAGGTCCAAAAACCGGGAAAAACAGGACGCGCCACGGTCTTCGTTGCGAACCACTCTTGCGTATGCCGGCGGGCATGCTTCGCCGCGGCCAGCAGGCCGACTGCTGCCACGAGGGCTAGTTTAGCACAAACAGATCGAGCTTGTCAAACGCCCGGCGGCGCTGGCACAGCTCTCGCGGGGGGGATTGATGTTCGCAAAACGTGCCTTGGCTGTCGGTGCGTCGCGCGGTTCGGCCTCTGCCAGGTTACGGTTCAAACCAGTCATTGTACTGCGATTGCTTGAACGGGGCGACCACCGAGGGGAAGGCAAAAATGATTGTTCTCACACAACTCAAGGGAAGTCAGGGGAAACTGGCAGGTCAAGGGGTAGCAGGCCTGCAATTCCCGGTGAGCGGCAAAAACGAGCAAAACGCTCGGAAAACGCGATGCTAGCAGTTCGCGCAGATTGGGACGGGACTCCCCAGGTGCAGGTTCTGGGTGAAAAAGGTATACTCAGGGACTGGAAAGATGCACCTTTTAGCCCGCCAATCGATGAAGTGCAATGAAAAGACACAAACATCGTATCTCAAACTTAAGCTCGGTAGTGTTGAAAACCTGGTCCCCGCCAGAGAGCTTGTTGATTCCGGGCCCTGGACTGTCCACTGGCTTGATACGGACGAGTCTGCTGTTCGAGAGGCGCGCCGCACACTGCATGAAGCCGGGGTTTACGGACGCATTACCGTGGAACCGTGGGAAGAGAGCAGCCTTCCTTATGCTGACAACCTGGTAAATCTTATCATTTCGAACGGGAGCGAAATTGCCGTTGAAGAGGACGAATTATTGCGTGTTTTAGCGCCCCAAGGCTCAGCTTTTATCAATGACGGCAATGACAAGACCTACCTGAAGAAACAGCGGCCCGGGGAAATGGGCGAGTGGACTCATCCCTGGCACGACGCGGACAGCAGCCGTTGCAGAATGTTCATAAGTAACCTCATCGCTGCTGTTCGGGGGCATCGGGCCCTTTACCGCACCGGGAAGCCCGGTCCTTGCGCACGCCGTGCGGGACGGCATCCGACCGAACCCGCCGGGATGGTGCTAAAACTCAATCAGCGCGATCTCGTTCCCGGAGCCCCTGTCTTCGATCACTTCGCCCTTCGTATGTATCTGACAGTCCCTTGCCTGCTGGCTGATGATCACCGGCATGGCCGTCCTGTTTTTCAGCAGCGTACCGCTCGCCGGTCGCGTGCCGTAGGGAATCATCGCCTTGCCTCCCGCCGGTCGCCCGTATCCAAGCTTGATCGGAAGAGGTATGGTGCGGTTCTCTCCCCTCCACGGCGAGATGGAGATCTCGTTGTTATCTCCCTGGATATTGGCCAGGGAATAGACCGTCCATTCGGATTCATCCGGCATCAATTCAACGTCCGCCGTTGAGTTGTTCCCCTGCACCCACAAAAGGGGCCCGTACCGCGCATCGCCGCGGCTGTTGATGATGTTTGAATCCGACTCGATCCAGAATCCGACCTCACAGCCCACCGCCTTGCAGCTGTCAAGGCGGTGTCCGGGGGTTCTCAACTGCCAGCCGTTGCGCATGTTCCTGGCCGTGCAGTTGATAAAGGACAGCCCCTCGACGTTGCTGTAGACGCGGAATCCGTCCTCGGCCAGGGGCTGCATGTAGCCCGGCGTGATTTTCTTCTCCCCCTCCCTGTTGGGCCAGACGGAGCGGAAATCCACGTCGTGGGCCGGGCCGTGGCCCTCGGCCAGCATCGCGTCGGTGGAACGCATCTCCCCCTCCACGTAGCAATTCTCGAAAACGGTGTTGAAATTGAAATCGGATTCGTCCTCTCTGTCCGGGTTCTGTACGTAGAAACCATGGCCGAACGATCGCATGTAAATTTCGCAACCGATGATCCGCGTGTTCCTCCCCAAGATGCGCATCCCGCTGTTTTTCCTGATGCCCGGGATCACGTTCCCGCCCCCCTTGCCGAACAAATCGCCGTATCCGTAGGGCCGGGAGCCCCGCACGTGCAGGGTCACGTCCTGCACGGTGTTGCCCTCCCCGGCGACGGTCATCACGCTCTCCGAGGCGGTGTTGCCCGTGTTCTCGACGGTCAGTCCCTTCAGGGTGTTGCCGCTTCCCGTTATATGGAAGTGATGGTTCGTCTTCGCCGTGACACCACGCAGGTCGAACATGTTATCATTCCCCGGGAACTCGATGGTGCGCAGGTGCTCGCCAGCCCGGCCCCGGGGCGGCTCTCTGTCGTAGAGTCCGGGCGCCATCCGGATGTACTTGCCGCTTCGGGACGCGTATTGCGCAAGCTCCTCCCAACTCCGCACGACGATGGCATCGCCCCGGGCGGTGGCCCGCAGGGTGTCTTTCTTCCCGTTCCCGCCGGTATCGACGAACTCGAAACTCCACACCCCGGTGTCCACCTCCGGTGCGAAGACAAGCCCCTCGTCGATGAGTTCGCCGTCCCACCTCATCAGGTCCCATGTGCCTCCCAGCGGCGCATCGACCCACGAGAGATCCAGAAGCGCCCCTTCCTCAAAACGCACCGGCCCTTCGTCCCGCACCTCGATGGGGGTCACGCCGCCGGAATCGATCTCAAACTGCAGAACGCCCCCCCGGTGGACCCGCAGAGCGCCGCGGGAGAGGCGGAAATCGACCGCCTCCGCCCCGCTGCCTGAGATGCCGAACGTGGAGCCCGGATGCACGCGGGACTCCTGATGGGAGCGGACCTGCAGGTAGCCGCCCGAGACGCTGAGCCGGCCGGTGCCGCTGCCGTCGGCGGTGCCCAGCTCGAACCGGTTGCGGCCGATATCCAGGCTCCCGCCCATGAGGTTCCAGACCCCGTGGCTGCTGTCCATGCCGAGGTGGAGGTGACCGAGATCCACTCTGACATCTCCCTCCATTTGATTTATAACACCGCTTGCTTCGTCTCTTCCAGCGACCGCCGAAGCACCCCGGGTATGGACGCCAAAAGATATCGTAAGGTTCTCTTTGATATCCAGCGTGCCATCGGCGCCGCTGCCCACCCGGAGGCTTCGGACCCTTCGCATGCGCCCTTTCGGCGCCTCGTCCAGCAGCGCCTTCTGATCCCCCGCCCGGTTGACGGTCACGGCGTGAGGACTTCCCGGAACCCTCTCCGGCTCCCAGTTTTGGGGATTCTCCCACGCGTTGTCC
>PXBW01000245.1 GCA_003566775.1 candidate division WS1 bacterium | reverse complement strand
TGAAGGAATACTGATTGGGCAGGGCAATCAGCTTGCCGATGGCATTCTGGATCTTCTTTTTGTCCGCATCTGATACCTCGCGCACGGCAGACAGCTGATCGAGAAAATCGCTGGCAATCGTGAATACGTTCGCATCTGGCCGCCAGAGCTCCGAGATATCGGGGATGAAGGATTTGTCCTTCACAATCGCCGCATCCCAGACCGCGAAACGCTCGGTCAGCGGGTTGAAGGCGATCCGAATACGCTCTTTCTTGAAATTCGCCCGGATCACCTCCTCGCCCTTTATCACGGCATAAAGCGAGGTCAGCCGCTGCTGACCGTCAACGATGGCAAGCCTCGGCACGGCCTTGTTGTTCTTTGCTCCGATCGCTTTCAGGCCACCTTCTGCCCCGGTGTCCCAGAACAACAAGAACCCTGCCGGATAGCCCTTGTAGAGCGAGTCAAACAGGTTCCTGACCTTCACGTTCCGCCAGACAAAAGGACGCTGCAGATCGGGCAGCCCGACCTTTCCCAGGTCAATATCGGCGATCAAGGCGCCCACGGGATAACTGGTTGTCGTGAAGATCGTCATGGGGACTCCTCGTCAGTTCACAGACTTTGTCGGGGGCTATTGTTGGGTGGCCGCGGCATCGCTGCGGAACGCGTTCAGGCGATGCCAGGCCAGGTTTTCACGCTGACGGCTGGTCAAGGTCAGCGCCGCACTCCATCGCAGCTCTCGACGCGCAGCCTCGCTGAGCGCGGACGAGAACACCGGGGTTCCCTCGTCTGAAATGGTCACAAGACCCTGATCGAACGCGGCGTCCCACAAGGCGGACAGCAACAGCCCGTTATGCACATCGAGGCGCTGGGCGTCCGTCTCGCAGACTCTCCACGGTACGATGTGCGATGCACGCAGGAGCGCGGGGTCCGAGATCCCCGTCAAGGGACAGGTTCCCTGCCAATACTCCAGAAGACTGGCGCGGAAGATGTCCTGGCCGATCCGTTGCACCACCAGCCGCTCGGCCTCGGTCGTCTGCGGCAAGGACCGGACCTTCTGCTCGAACTGCCGGAGCGGCGCATCGGGCAGGCTGGCGGAGAGCTGATACACGCGCGACAGCGCGCCATAAAGCTCGCGCAGGGTTTCGAAGGCATGGCGCGACAGTCCGGGCCCGGGCAGCGCGGCACCGGGCAGCGCCAGTTCCTCGATCACGCCGCCATGGTCCAGCGCCAGATACCATGGTCCCTGCGGCCCGGCCGCGGCCAGATGGATCGTCCCTGGCACCGTGGTCGACGCGAAACTGGCCCAGCCCGGTGGGCCGCCGAAGGGGCGGCGAAAGCCGTTCTGCCAAGCGGCCTTTTCGCATTCCTCGCGGACGATGAAAGATTGAGGCGCCTCGATCACGATAGGTCTCACCATCGCCGATAACGCCCCCGGCGGGACCTTTGCGGGCTTTGGCCCCAAGCATTGAACTCGCCTTGAAACCAGGCCAAATCCGCTTCCCAGTCGGCAACGGCAAATTTCATGTTGCGCTGTCCACCTCGCATGTCAGCCAGCATCCTGAGATGGCGCGCAATGGAATGGAATCTCGTACTCGTCACCGGGTCGCCCCAGTTGCGGTACTTCTCTGCCACCTCCCTTGGGATTTCGATGCGGAAGCAGACCTCGAGCCGCTTTTGTCTCTCCTGAGGCAGGAGGCCGCGTGTCTTGCCCACGCGGTATCCAACGAAGGCGAGCGGAGAACGGTCTTCTCCGAAAAAATGACCCTCCAGAAACGCCCGCATGTCCCTGCGCACGTCAGGGGGGATGGGCCTACCAATCAGTGCATCGCGCTCCTGTTTCTGACGTTCCAGCTCCGCACGACGCTTTGCCTCAAGCTTTTCGCGTCGCCGTCTTTCCTCTTCTGCACGTCGCTCTCGCTCCGCGCGTTCCCTTTCCAGGCGCAGTCTATTCTCTTCTTCAAGCCGCGCCCGTTCTTCGACCTTGCGCAGCCACCACCTCCGCAGGGGCGGTATCCCCGGCAGGCTTGTTCGGCCCAGGAAACCCGCAATGCGAGCGAGGAGCGACCCCGGGTTCTGATCGACCCAAACTACGCCCCGCATCAAGAGATCAAAGAGGTACCTAAGGAGCAGAAACAAAATGAAGGCCCAGAACAGCAGACCGAAGAGGAAGTCCATCATCCTCACATCCCCATCGCCTTGAACTCGCCGTTCGCTTCCATCCGGTCCCAGGCGGCGAGGACGAGGCGGCGGGTGCGGTATTCGCCGTGGTGGCGGATTTCCTTTTCCTTGAGGACGCGGAAGGTTTCCGAGGGGTAGTCGGGGCCCTTCACGTCGGCGGGGTCGAGGATGTAGCGCAGCTCGTCGCGGGTCAGGCCGTAGGCGCGGGCGTAGAAGGCGTCGAGATCAGCACGCAGGTGTGCGCGACGGTCCTCGTCCCAGGCGAAGGGCGGGCCGTCATAGCCCAGATCGCGGGCGAAGGGGGCGAGGCTGTGCGAGGTGTAAGTGAGTTCCAGTACCTTCGGGGTGATGAAGGCGAGGCGGGGTTCGGTGTAGAAGTCAGGGGCGAAGATAGGAAACTGTTTCAAGTATCCGTAGGTCAAATGAAGACCTGCAACGCTGTTTCGCACCGTGTAGTCCGTCACGAGCGCATTCAGGTTACCATAGAGGCCAATCAATCGATTGGCGGGCTTCGTAGAGAACATCAAGGGCAATGTGTGCCCTACCGCGACGCGCGGAATAACCGAAAAAATAGCCGTCCTCTCGTTTGTTGCCGAAGTTACATCCTTCCAGCCCAACAACCAGCCTGACCTCGTTCGGTCTGAAAGTCTTTCCTCGAGGTCTGAGTGTGCAACCCAATAGAATGGCTCGACTTCGAACTCCGGGTCAGCATGATCTTCTAGCGTCGTCTCAGGCAAGACACGGTAGCCCCGATCATCACCGCGCGACGCGTAACCCGCAAATCGGTGGTCGAAGAAAGAGATCATCTTCGCTTCATAAAGCGGCACGTATACCAAGGGTCCCTTCCTCGCCAAGGAACCATTCTTGCCAAAGATTTCGTTCAACCCCTGAAGCGCCGCCGAGAGTTCCGCATCAGCTTCATCGCTCAATTGCTGCCTTGGCGCGGCATTAACTTCTTCAGCAAGAGCCTCATCAATGATCTTCTCTATTTCGGGATCGGGTTCGTAGCGAGTTACCCCTGGTGCGAACCAATCAGAACGGTCACGGGTAAAGCCCTTTTCGGTGAGCTGCGCGGCGGTTCGGAACAGATCGGAGTCCGAGGTCATGTTGAAGAGGCCCTGTCGGAACTCCAGACCCCATGGGTTGCCCTGCTTTTCGTTTCCCTCTCTGATCAGCACCGGCGCTGCCCGGTAGATTTTCGCTGTCAGCTCGGCATCGTAGCGGGCACGGAAGACGGGCGCTGTGCCGCTGTTAGGATTGATCAGGGCGATTTCAT
>PXBW01000168.1 GCA_003566775.1 candidate division WS1 bacterium | reverse complement strand
GGTTTCTGCGTCCATGAGATTACCTCCGACGCGTCATGCTGCGAGGCGTCCTGGTTGTTGTCGTGCGCCGTTGCAGCCGTTTCTGTTGTGGCCCCGGCGCCCCGCCGGGGGCCGTTGTCGTGCGCCGTTGCAGCCGTTTCCGTTGTGCCACCACAATGCAACGGCTGACCGCAGGTTCTTCACGTCTCCCCCCGCTCTCGTTGCTTCTTCAGCCGACGCGCCTTTGCCGCCAGCGCATCGCCCAACCTGAGCGGCTCCCGCGGCTCCTTCTGCCTGTCGGTGCGCGTACCCTCCGGCTCTCCCTCGCGGTGCTGATCTCCCTCGTCAGGGCGACCGCGGAACCACGTAGGCGGCTTCGCATGAAGCCCGCTCATCCCCTCTGGAGGCCGGTGGCGCGGCGCCTTCGGCGACAGCCGCTCCTCCGGCTCATGCTTCGCCAGCTTCCGGCGCAGTCGCTTGCTGAAGTCAGTGCGCCGTTCGCGCCGCCTGCCCGCATCTGCCTCCTCCAGCGCCTCCTCCCCTTCCGGCTCAGGATAGTCGGTCTCGATCGCCGCCTGCGGCTCGATCGCGTGGAAGACCTGCGGCTCCCGCGGACGCTCAAGCCGCCGCTGCAGGGCGCGCTCAAGTCGCACCTGCCCGGCCTCGTCGGTGTCGGTCAGACTCACGGTGTCCGCATTATCGAGGTTCGTCCCATCAGCCAGCAGCCCCTCGAGGATCGTCAGCGCCGCGCTCTTCGACGGCACCGCACCCTCGTGGCGCTCCACGTTCCATGACGCGTACTGACGCAGCGGCTTGCCCACGCAGACCGGACAGCCATCCTCGCAGTCGCAGTTGCGGATGTGCTCCAGCACGCGTGGCATGATCTCGTGCAGCCGCTCGTACGCGTTCTCGGTGAAGCCGAGACCGTGCAGGTAGTTCTCATACACGAAGATCGTCTGCCACGGTGAGTTTGCGGAGCCAACCGAGTGCGAAAAGTCGAGTGTATCGCAGGTCATGAACGCGGGCAGGAGCATCCGCGTGGCGTAGCCGATGCCGCGCAGCCCCGAGTGCGCATCGAGTCCGGCGAGCCGCAACTCCGCCATCAGCGCCTCAGGCGGCTCCAGCCAGAACGCCATCGTCTCCAGCACCAGCGTCGGCAGGTCGAGCATGTGCTGCGAGATCGCGTCAAGTTCGTAGAAGTGTATCTTCTCATAGCCCCACGTGCGTTCGTAAGCGGTCACCTCGCCCCAGTAGGCGGTGCCGCTCCCGAACGGCTTCTCGCGCAGGCGGTGGTCGATGTGATGCACGTCCTCCCCACCGAGGGGCTGCGTGTAGTAGTCCACCTCGACGTGCCGGACGTAGCAGCGGTGCCGCTCCATGTCAAGCTCGCGCACCTCGTAGGTGTCCCCACGGTGCATGTAGATCGCCTGCGGGTGGACGATCGGCTCCGCGTCCCCGCGCGAGATCTCCCCGAGCGTCTCACCGCTCTCCTCGTCCTGGATGATGACGTTCGCGATGTCACAGGCGCGCAGGGAGACCTCGTGCTGCGGGGTCTCCGGGGCCGCATGATACCAGCGCCCGCGGAGGTGACTGAGCTTCCGATTGCGCTCCAGCACCCCCAGCACTATCTCCGCGTAACGCCCGAAGCTTCCGGCCTCATCGTCGGTGAGCGGCAGTTCATGCGCGGCGCAGCGCAGGTGGCCGGTGATGACGAACGGGTTATCCGCGTCGATCACCGCATCCTCGATCGGGCGGCCGAAAAGATACTGGGGGTTGCCCATGATGTACTGGTTGATCGCGGTGTCGAGGCCGACGAGGATCGACAGCGCCTCGCGCTCCCCGCGACCCGCGCGCCCGGTCTGCTGGAAGAACGAGGCCAGTGTGCCGGGATACCCGACCACGATCGACGCATCCAGCGCGCCCACGTCTATGCCAAGTTCCAGCGCGCGCGTGGTCGAGACGCCCATCAGTTCGCCGGAGAACAGTCTACGCTCGATCTCGCGCCGCTCCTCCGGCAGATAGCCCCCGCGGTAGGGGGTGACCTTCCTCACGAGATCGGGCGCCTCCGCGGAGAGCTTCTCGCGCACGTAGCGGTCGATCATCTCCGCGGTCATCTTCGCCTTCGAGAAGGTGATGGTGGGCAGTCCTCGCATGAGAAGCCACGCCATCAGTTCATGCGCCTCAACGTTCGCGCTGCGCCGCGAGCGCCACTGCCGCGCCCGCTCTCGCGGCGGATTCCAGAGAACGTAGCTGCGCCTCCCACGCGGGCTGCCGTCATCGTCCACGATCTCCGCGGGGCGGCCTATGACCTGCCGCGCAAGCTCCTCGGGATTCGCGATGGTCGCCGAGCAACCGATCACCTGCGGTGAGGTCTCGTAGTGCGCGCAGACGCGCCAGAGTCTTCTCATGAGGTTCGCCATGTTCGAGCCGAAGATGCCCGAGTACACGTGCATCTCGTCGAGCACAATCAGCTTCAGGCGCGAGAGGAAGTCGGCCCAGCGCGGATGGTGCGCCATCATCGACGCGTGCATCATGTCCGGGTTGCTGAAGATCAGCGAGGCGCTCTCGCGCAGGCGGCAGCGCAGGGGCGAGGGAGTGTCACCATCGTACACCCCCGCGACGATCTCGCCCAGGCCGGCATCATTGAGCAGGCGGTTCATCGACTGAAACTGATCCTGGCAGAGCGCCTTCGTGGGGAAGAGCAGCAGTGCGGTCGCGTCCGGCTCCTCCAGCAGCATCTCGATTGCCGGCACCTGGTAGCAGAGAGACTTGCCCGAAGCGGTGCCGGTTACGATCAGCAGATCGCCCCCGGCGCGGGCGAGGTCGATCGCCTGAGCCTGGTGCGTGTACAGGCGCTCGATGCCGCGCGCGGCCAGCGCACTGCCAACCGGCGGAGTCAATGGGTGAGCGGGGTCTGCGTAATGGGCCTCGCGCTCCGGGACCTCGCGAACGTGCACGATCTGTCCGCGGTAGTCGCGGGAGGCCCTGATTTCATCGAGGAATGCGGCCAGGTCCATTGCAGTGGTGCCATCGCTGCTGTGATGAGTGCTTGCATCCCCGCTCCGACAGTATACATCAGTCGAACAGGTGTTTCAAGTATCGCATTACTGCGTGTAGGAGCAAAGCGATAATCTCCCGTTGGGGCAAAGTAGAGATGCCCTCCCGCTACGGGTTATGGCCCGCGGTGTGGCGAAGAGGAGGTCATGAAGATCACAATTGGTCGTAAAGAGGGAGACCGTTTGGTCGCAATCAGAGCCGTTGACGCGGGGCAGATCACACAGGAGCAGGCAGCGCAGCAGCTTGGCATCAGTGTCCGCCAGGTGTGCCGGAGTCTGATTCGTTATCGCGAGGAGGGAGGGCGACGCGGGGCTGCCCCACCGCTCCCGTGCGATTTTTCGGATACTCCTGCCTCTGCGGCCGTTCAGAGAGGCGGGGCACCGCTTCCGCCTGTGCTGTCGT
>PXBW01000359.1 GCA_003566775.1 candidate division WS1 bacterium | reverse complement strand
TCAAACAGTCTTCGACTGTCAGGGCGCGGATCGCCCTCCCGGAGCGCCCCGGCCTCGATCAGGAAAGGCTCCAACGCCCTGACCCCGATCCCGGCTTCAAGGGACGCGGTGCGCAGGGAGTGCAGCCGTCGTTGGGGGACCACTTCACCCAGGACCACCTCCCCCGCCGCGATCGGCCAATTATCGAGAATACACCCCCGCAGGATATTCCGGAACGGGTCGAACCCGGGCTCGTCCAGATAATCCCGGTTCAACTTCGTATAGAGCGGCCCGAAGGCCCTGCCGGGTTCATCAAGCGCCCCGGTCGCATCTGTCGCGATCCGGTCGAGGGCCGTCCTGATCTCCGCCGCTCCGTCCACGACGATATCAAACCCCGCCGCGTTGGCCCGCCCGGAAGCGTATTCCTCCCCCGGGCTGTCCTCTCTCAACACGGCCTGTCCGAGTAAGCGGCACAGGGTCGTCACCACGAAAACCGGATGATCCCTCAGCCATGTGTCATCCGTCCCATCCTCCAACCGACGATCAAGCCAGAGGTCATAGGCCGATGGTGCCCGGGCCGGCTGGTCCAACGCCCCGGACATGATGTCCGCTTCGATCTCCCGGAGCCGCGCACCGATATCGAAGCGATCCCGCGGGGCCGCGGCCTGCCACAGGGGGACCAGCGGATGACCGTGGCGGGTGCAGACCGTCACCTCTCGCAGCTGCCAGTCACCCCGCATCACCATCGCCCCATACGGCGGCCTCGTCGCCCCGGCGGCGTCTTCGCGCAGGCAGACGGGGCAGCCGCGCATCACCGGGTTCCGGAGCGCCCTCGAAACATAAAGCTCGCCCCGGAATTCTATCCGGACATTCCCCGCCCGGACCCCGGTCCAAGACAACAGCTCGGCCATGGTCTCCGGGGAGAGCTGCGCCCAGTCTGCTACGATTTCGAAGGCCTCATGATCCTCGTTCAACAGGCGCTTGAAGGACGCGCCCATGTCAGAGGCGATCTCCGAGGCGTCCGTACGCCAGATTGACGCCAGACGGGCCAGATAGGAGTAAAGGGTCTCCCGGTGGATCGGGATTGGGCTGGAAACGGGTAGGTTACTCATGGCTGATGCCGGTAAATCTCATGAATAGGCATCCCTGTGAATACGCCAAGGCGTTCCCGGCACCCGGGATCGGGTCGCCTCATGAGATCAGCCCGGTCAGGCGTCATCCCCGCCGAAATACTTCTCCCCTTCACCGACCCCGAAATTATCGAGCGCCGCGAAGTCCGGGGCCGCTTCCTCGGGACGCTGCAGGATGGTCGGGATATAGGGTCCATCATACCCCAGAACGGGACGGCCGTCGCGGGTCTCTACCTCGCCCTTCGCCTCCTGCGCGAGGAGGATGTAATCCGCTAGGTATTGGGCCCCGGAGAACAGGTTCAACCGTTCCCGCTCTGATAGGGTGGCCACCTGTTTCAGGTCGATCACCCGATTGATCAGGTCAACGAATTCCTGTTCCGTGAATTCTTCGGGGAGGCCTTTGGCGAAACCGATAAGGTTCAAGGGGCTGCCTTTCTATGCGAGGGGAATGGTGGGGCCGTGTACGCTTTGGTTGATCCGGGTGACAAGAGGGTTTCGGAGTGGTCAAAGGGAAACGGACGAGCGTGTCTTCACGAATGATGTCCCCGATGCGAGGTCTTGGGCTTGCCACCTTCGCTCGCGTGGGCGTTGCGCCGGGCACGATCCTTGTGTGATGTTCTCTCGGAGGGTCAGGGAGCGCGTGACCGCTTTGCGGGACGGTGCCGCCGTTCACTACTCCGCTCAATGTAGGCGCACCCTCAAACCCGCCCACTGCTGGCAAAACTCATTAACCCGCATCCTGATCTTCTCGTCAGGGTTCAGAATGAAAAACGTTCTCGGGCTGTAGGCCGTTGCCCGCACCGCCAAGCCCGGCATCCCGAACTCACCTAGCCAATGATCAACCTCAGCGTCGTGGCCACCTCGGCGCCGAGTATTATGATGGTAGATCACCGCACATCGACCTTCGGCCAACTCCTGTACCTCGGCCAAGGGCATCTGCTTGCCGAAGTTTGACCGTCCCTTTCGCCAATCAGAGTCATCTATTATGCCGTTGTCGGGGTCTGCGAAAACAAGGTCACAAGAGGATAGCCGCTCCATCACACGCTTAAACCAAGCGGTGCGCCAAGACCGCCGCTCACGAGGCGGTATCATGCCAGTGTCCAAGGCCTCATCGGATGAGATCACACCCTCCAATACCGGCAACAGCGATTCAATCGCACGCTGCTCTCTCGTGACCTTCCGAAGATGGTTGAACAAGGCGGGGTCCAGGTGTTCGTACTGACGCGGTTGGTCGAGATAGGTAATGTGCCGCCCATTACCGTTGTTGTTCTCGTTCGGGTATCGATACCAGGCAACGCCCAACTGTCGTCCCGGTGAGAGGGCTCTTAGGAGGCCGAGCTTCACAAAGTCTCCGACATCCCCGGCGTAACGGTCCTGCATTGGTTAGCCTTTTTGTTCTTCGCGCGTTGATTTATCGACTGAGTATAATCATCCGGACCGTCTGGTGGCCACTACCGTTCAAAGACGGCAGAGAACTCCGTGTCTCGGAGCATGGAATCTGGCGGCCGCATGGGTCGATCTACGCTGGCTCAGCTGCTGCGTATCCTCCGGGCCGCTCAGATCTCGGTCCGGGGTTCGACTGTTGACCACAACGGGTTCACTGGCAGTCCGGATGCCCTTCTCAGGATTTCCGGGAGCGTCACAGGCCGGAAGTCCCAGAAGTCGACACCCACGTTGACTGAGTTACGGCTCCCGGGCCACTGATTATGGACGTGTCCAAAGACCTGAATGGACCCCCGGCGGGCGCCGCCCCAGGTCAGCATCGGGTAGTGACATAGCGTGACCCGGGTTCCCTGATCCCGGATCTCGACCAGATCATGGACGGACGTCCAGATGTCCAGCCCCCGGACCCATGGTTTATCATGGTTCCCGGTGATGAGATGCTTCCTCCCGGGGATCTCATAGAGCATCGAGGTCAGTTGTCCGGCCTGGTCGACATGGACGACCGCGACATCGCCGAGAATCCACAAATCGTCCTCCGGGCCGACGGTTGATCGATAGTTGTTCAGGATCACCCGGTTCATCTCCGCGACCGACCGGAAGGGCCTCGCACAGTGTTTCAGGATGTTCTGGTGAAAGAAATGCGGATCAGCCGTGTAAAAGTGCATGACGATCAGGCCTCGTCCGGGATCGAGTGTACAGGTCCGCCCCCCTGGTCCCGGGCGCCGGATGGACCAGCCGGGTGCGGTGGTTTCCGGGAGCAGGGTTGGAGCGAGCCCTCTGCGTCACGTGAGTTGATGGGGATGTCTGACAGGATATCCGCGATCTCCCGGGCGTTCAGGTCCCGCTTCTCCATCAAATTCAGGGCGATCCGCTCGATGTCAGGTCTCCGCTCC
>PXBW01000110.1 GCA_003566775.1 candidate division WS1 bacterium | reverse complement strand
GCGAAGCCGCCGAAGGGTTTGAAGATACCTGGGTACGCCTCGTTGCCGCCGAGTCCAAGACCTGCGGCGATGTTCAATGCGAACTGATGCCCCCCATGCGGAATGCAGCGACGCGGTGACCAGTTCAACTCCTCGAGCACCTCGAGCATCCGTAGGTATTCCACGAGTCCGTAGGAAAGCGCGGGGTCCATCTGCAGGATGTCTCGATCGGCCCGAAGACGAGCGTACCGCAAGAGGTTCCGTGCATCCTGCATCGAGAAGAGGTTCTCGCCCGTCGCCATGGCATGAGGATAGTGCTCGCCTAGTTCGGCTTGAAGTTGATAGTCGAGCGGATCGCCGGCTTCCTCATACCAGCGGAGGCGGTATGGTTCGAGCGCCTCGGCGTACGCCACGGCCGTGTTCAGGTCGAAGCGCCCATTGGCGTCGACTGCCAGCTGCGCACCTGAATCCAACAGTCCCAGCACGCCTTCGATCCGCTGGAGATCCTCAGCGAGCGACGCCCCCCCGATCTTCATCTTGACGGTGGAATACCCGTGGTCGAGGTACTGCCGCATCTCCTCCTGCAGTTGCTGAACGTCCTTCTCCGGATAGTAGTAACCGCCGGCGGCGTAGATGAACACTCGTTCGTCGCTCTCGCCGTTGCCGTAACGCTGGGCGAGCAGCCGGTGAAGAGGCTTCCCTTCGATCTTGGCGACGATGTCCCACACCGCCATGTCGATGATGCCCACGGCCACCGAACGCTCACCATGACCCCCGGGCTTCTCCCCGGTCATCAAGGTGTCCCAGATGCGGAACGGGTCGAGGTTCTCACCGGATTCATCCACGAGCGTCTGCGGCTCGGCTTCGAGCAACCTGGGGATGAACCGCTCCCGCAAGAGGCACCCCTGAGCGTAGCGTCCGTTCGAGTTGAACCCGTATCCGACGACAGGATGGCCGCCTTCGTGTCCCTCCGTGGTGATCGCAACCACGGAGACGTTCATCTTGCTGAAGTCGATGTACGCGTTTCGGATATCCGAGGCGATCGAGACGGTTCGTTCTTCTATGTTCGTAATGCGCATGATCAACCTCGTCTATCCTCAGGTTCGCAGTTCGTTGAGAACCGCGTCAGTCACGTCCTTCGTGGCTGCAGTACCGCCGAGATCCGGCGTCACGGCCTCTCCTTCATCGGTGACTCTCTCGATGCCAGTCATCAGACGAGCCGCGGCTTCGTCTTGCCCCAGGTGCTCGAGCATCATGCTGGCCGTCCAGAAGGTGGCTATCGGATTGGCGATGCCTCTACCCGCGATGTCGGGTGCCGAGCCGTGCACCGGTTCGAACATCGACGGGTGCTCACGCTCCGGGTTGATGTTGGCTGAAGGAGCTATGCCGATGCCGCCGGCGACTGCAGGTCCGAGGTCAGAGAGAATATCTCCGAAGAGGTTGGAGGCGACCACCACGTCGAACCAGTCCGGGTGCTGCACGAAGTGCGCCGTGAGGATGTCGATGTGATATTGATCGGTCTTCACCTCGGGGTAGTCAGCGGCGAGTTCCTGAAATCTTTCATCCCAGAAGGGCATGGTGTGGATGATGCCATTCGACTTCGTCGCCGATGTCAAGTGTTTCCTCCGGCTCATGGCAAGGCCGAAGGCGTAACGCATGACGCGGTCCAATCCCCGCCTGGTGAAGATGGACTCCTGCACGGCCAGTTCCATCTCGGTTCCGCGGTACAACCGCCCGCCGATTTCCGAGTATTCACCTTCCACGTTTTCCCGGACGATGCAGAAGTCGATCTCCGCGGGTCGGCGATTCGCGAGAGGAGACTTGATGCCCTTCAGCAACCTCACCGGCCGTAGGTTGACGTACTGCTGAAAATGCCTGCGGATGGGGATCAGCAGCCCCCAGAGCGACACGTGATCGGGCACACCTGGATGACCAACCGCGCCGAGGAAGATGGCGTGGAAGTCACTCAGGCGCTCCAGGCCATCAGGCGGCATCATCTGCCCGCTCCGCGCATAAGCCTCGCAACCCCACTCGAATCGCTCGTATTCAAGTCCGAAGCCGTGCTGCGCGGCGAGCGCATCGAGCACTCGAACGCCCTCCGGTATGACTTCGAGGCCTATGCCGTCCCCTGGAATCAACGCGATTCTGTAGTTCATGCTCGTCTCCTCACCGGGCGTTCTCGTGCACCCACCCGGGCCCTCCACCGAGCTACTGGTGAATATGCCCGGCTAGAAGAACATGCCTTGCGGCAGTCGTACATGGAGGAACCGGGTGAACACGAAGTAGAAGATGCCCACGACGGCGGCGTTGATGACCAGCAAGAGGAGGGAAGTCGGTAGTGTGACTCGACGTTGAGCTCTACCGAGGTACCAGGTGAGAAAGGCGAACCCCAGGAGGCTCGACACGAAGAAGCCGAGGCGAGGAATGGCGAGAATCCACGCGAGGATGGTCGCGGCTGTGATCACCATCCGTGGGCGGTCTCCTTCAGTGAACAGCGCCCGCATTTCCGGCTTGACGAAACCCATGACGATCAGGGCGAGGGAAAGTAAGGCCAGGATGACGAGCACCGCGTCTGGGAACATGGCGCTCAAGTCGGACAGCCTGCCGCGTCGCATCCAGAACACCGCGACGATAGCCAGGCCGATCAGGCCGCTGATGAGGTGAGTGTTGACTTCCCGCCTCACGGTGGCGTTCCTCCGCTGCGGCTTTCGCGGCGCCGTTTGAGGTGATCGGCGACGTAAGGCGAGGCGACCGACAAGATGGTAAGTGCGATCAAGGCCCAGGATAGGGGATTTTGGAACAGTTTGAGGATCGGGTAGGGATCAGCCGCACCGCGCAGCAGCGACTGTACGAAACCCATCTCCGCTATCACCCCAAGGATGAGGCCGAGGACTACCGGGGCGGCGTCGATGCCGAGATCCTTGAGGAGAAAACCCGTCATCCCCAGTATGAACATGATCAGCACGTCGGTAATGCTGTTCCTCAAGGCGAAGGTGCCGAGGATGGTGATGAGCGCGATGCCGG
Organism: candidate division WS1 bacterium; assembly: GCA_003566775.1. Taxonomy (GTDB): domain Bacteria; phylum Armatimonadota; class Zipacnadia; order Zipacnadales; family UBA5352; genus UBA5352. Next base: position 390 of record PXBW01000110.1, on the reverse strand, counting down.
GCACGAGGAAGTAGTAAGGCGTCTTGACGATCACCTGGTAGACGAGCCGTCCTCCGAGCAGTCCCACAGGGAGCATCGCCAAAGCCGCGAGGCCCATGGAGAGGATGAAACCGTAGGCGAGCATGCCACTGGTGGTGAAGAGTTCCAGGCCGGGGCGCAAGCCGTGAAGCATGAGGACGCCGAGGATGATGGCATCGGGCGGCGCTCCGGGTATTCCGAGGGTGAGCAACGGGACCATACTCCCTGCGACCATCACGTTGTTGCTCGACTCTGAGGCGACCAGTCCTTCGACCGCGCCCTTGCCGAAGCGTTCGGGATGCTTCGAAGCGCGCTTCGCTTCGTTGTAGGCAACGAGGCTGGTGATGCTGCCCCCGGCGCCGGGGGCAGCAT
>PXBW01000294.1 GCA_003566775.1 candidate division WS1 bacterium | reverse complement strand
TTTTTATAAGAAAAACTAATACAGCAACACCATAACTAACTATATCAGAAATAAGTTTTATAAAAGGAGCTAAAGCTTTAAACAACATTGCAATAATACCTAATTTTCCAAGCATACCAGATAACAACCCTGTTTGCTTTTTTGATTCTTTAGCTGTACCTTTAGCTTCAGGACTACTAGAACTTCCAGTATCTGTTCCTCTGTCTTTGAAAAATTTTAGTTTTATTGGATACTCAATAATTTTAATCACCTTTTAGTTTTTGATTCACGTTCTTGTTTAAGTCTTTGTTGTTTATCTAGTTCCATTATAATTCTAACAGTTCTATAAGGCAAATCATCCAAATGTAAAGTAAAACCAAGCTTGAGAGCTTCAAGATATTCATAAGCTTCGTTTATTTCATAATTGTTAGTTTTACCTGATTGAACAGCTCTAATTATTTCCCAGATTAGTTCCTTTCCTAGTCCCTTTGAGAAATGAATCGAGCTTAGGCTCAATCACCTCCATTAAAGACTCATCAACAACATCATCAATTTTATAGTTTTTATCTGCCCAGTATATTTCTGCTAATTTTAAAACAGCATTAAAATAGTTCTCAGGAGATATTTCTATATCATCGTTTTTCTGACTAACTTTTGTATCGCCAAACAAGACTTTAGTTATTTCTTTAGTTTCACGCATACTAGCTAATTTATACAATTTAATTTCTGCTTCGTTCCCATCTAGTAATTTAACTTTTACAGTTTCAGTTAATCTTTCCATGATATTACCTCGTTTATTTATTCTGCATCAACAGCAGTAACTTCAATGTCTTTACTAATCAAATCAAAATTCATTAAACTTAAATCGTTTTCTTTATTATAATCAGCTTCAACAGTAGTAACCCTTGATCCTTTTAAATCGACAGTTATACTTATACTGCCACGCCCAATAGTTAATGTGTAATCACTATCTGTTCTTAAATCTTGAATAGTGCTTCCACCGAAAGCTTCTTCTAACACATCTCTTTGACCAGTGATTGAACCATTAGCTGTAAGAGTTAAGACTTTTTCTATTATTTTGCTTATAAGCCTTCTACTTCCAGAATCAGTTTGTTCAAGGAATCTGTATCCTTCAATACCTCTGTCTATCTCAATAGTTATATTGTCAAGACCTGAACTAAAAGCTGTACCAGTTGATATATAAGCATCTTCGCCAATCAAAGGTTCAATTGTTGCTTCAGTAGGTGTAAACGTGCCTGTGTTGGTTATAGTCTTACCTATCCAATCAGCTGTAACAGTTATAGGACTACCTCTTGTTATATTGATTGAAAACTTACCATACTTAATTCCAGAAATTAAAATTTGGTCTTCTGTTTCGCCACCCTCATCTACAGCCTTAACTGCATAACTTGGAAGAGTGTTTGCAATAGTTATATCATTTCCACTAATAGCACCCATTACTGCTTCCAAGACTTTACCAGTTGTAAGCTCGAACTCATGAGTTCCACTATAAACAGTAACACCATCAATGTTATGTGTAGCTTTAGCTCCATCACCTTCAAGACCATAACTTTGTACTGTAGATGTTTCTTTACGCCAAGTGAATGATTTAGTCACGCCAAATACTTGTTCGCCACCAACTCCACCATCAGCATATTCTGTCTCTTTTAATACTTGTATTTTATTCGAAATTCCGCTTGTTTCTCCTGCCATTTTATTACCTCACAAATATGTTTTTATAAACTAATTGTTTTATTATTAAATCATCACTATAAATATTATTTTCTGCTTCTAATTGTGTATGAAACACACTCTCATTAGTTAAAAGAGCTTCCCTTGAACTTTCTTTTCTTATAGAATCTATTACATCTAAAGCAATCTCATCCAGAAAAGTTTGAGGATTCTTATCATTCCATTTTGTACGTTTTACTCTTATTTGAATCTCTATCCTACAAGTTACTCTTTGTCTTGTAGTTCCAACCTCATGAGCTTCAACTGGATTCCCAAAAGAAAGAACACTTATACGAGGATATTTTGCTCCACTTGTTGAATAAGGAATATCGTCATATATCCATTTTAAATTAGAATTACGCCTTTGAGAATTAGGATCAGTTAATTCTGATTCTAATATACTTATATATCTGTTAATAACATCATGAGTATTTGTCATAATAAACCACTTGTTTTAATTTTATAGTGCCACTTGCACTTTATAGAGTTTATCGTAACCCTTATTTATATAGTTTCGTTTAATTCCTGAATTTATCTTTTATTCTACTTTCTGCAAACGTAACGCCAGATTTAAACATTCCTACACCTTGAGTGCCAGGATGTTGGACACTTTTAGCAAAAACATCTTTACCATCAATTTTAAACTTGAGAGCTTTCTTTTTAACAGGTGTAATCTTATGAGGCTTAGTTCCAAGCTCAACATCTTCAGCATATTCAACATTTGTACCTATAAACCAATTACCATCAGTATCTTTTTCAATTTTTATACTTTTTCTTAAATTGCCAGTATCAACAGGAGTACGTTCTACTATATGCCCATGTGTTGCAAAAACTATATCAGAAATAATCTTATCTATTTGTTTATTAATATCATCATTAATAGACATCGTTAATAAACTCCTTATGATCTACAAAAGTTGAAAGATTAGGCTCAAAAGTCATACCTTCATATATCTTAACATTTTCTTTTATAGTGTCATAAATAGCTTTACTTACAGCATTTTCTGTATCAAGTAAACTAACTGAATACATCCTCTCAGAAGCTAAATAATTAGCATAATCATCAAAATATTCAGGGATATAATAAACAACAACTTTATCATATAAATTAATCTTACCACTAATGAAAGTTATAACAGAATCAGAATAAGTATAATCCACATCTTCAGTTTTTAATAAACCTTTAACATAAACTTTAGGCACAGTATTTTCTTTAGCAGGAAAGTATAAATTATAAGTAAGACTTCTAGTATTCTTTACAATAAACTCATCTTTCATGAAATCTTTATTATGTCTAGCTTTAATCTTTAGTTCAGCTTCATCAAGAAATTTAGAAACTTCAACAGTATTAACTTCTTCCGAACTTCTGCCTAATATTCTAAGCACTCCTTCAACTGAACCGATACTGCTCATTTTTTATACACATTCATTCTGATTGAACTTTTGTTTGTCTTGAACGCCTACGTCTTACAGGTTTAGGTTTTTCTTCAACTTCTGTTTCTTCTTTTACATCTTCAATTACTCTTGGAGCTGTTGATTCATCTTTAACAACTCTGTTTGGTTTATCTACCTTTACAATTGAAAGAAACTTGTCTGATACGTATTGATTTATTTTTGAACTAAATAAATTACTTTTTTCTTCACTAATTATTTTTGTTTCATTAGGACAGAAAACTAAATCTTTTCCTTTAATTACTCCTAAATTTATGATTTGATTTTTTAAGTTTTTAAGTGTTAACATTCTTACACCCCGTTAAAATTAGATTAAAAAAATA
>PXBW01000136.1 GCA_003566775.1 candidate division WS1 bacterium | reverse complement strand
CTCCCGGCTCACCGCTCCTGCCGATCATAGAGATCGTAATCCCGCATTCCCAATGGTGAGAAGCGTGAGCGAAGCTCAGGAAGACCGCAAGGAAGAGCAGCTTGAACCCCACGAGCAAACCACCGAGGATGATGGCGCCGGAACCCGGATGACCCTGGCTGCGATCGTCATCGCCATCTTCGGCGGTATCGGCAAGGTGCTCGGCTACGGCAGAGAGATACTCATCGCCCACTGGTGGGGTCGCGACGCCGCGGTTGACGCCTTCGTCGTCGTGAACAACTACATCGTGGTCGAGATCTACCGCAAGTTCGAGCAACTGCTGCGTCCCACCTACCTCCCCATCTTCGTCAGGCATAAGTCCTCGGATCAGGAGGAGAGGGCGTGGAGCTTCTTCCGCGTGGTCGCAACTATCTCGTTTGTGGTGATGGCGCTGATCGTGGTGCTGGCGATTCTCGGGGCGCCATGGATCCTCAGAACCCTCTGGCCCGCCCTCGAACTGCACGATCTCGGCACGAATCTGCTGCGCATCGCCGCCGCCGCGTTGCTGCTTCTCGTCATGTCCGTAATGGCCGAGCTTACGCTTCACTCGCACAAGGAATTCACCGTCCCCGCAATGGCTGACGCGGGACGCCAGGTGGTCTTCTTCGGCTCCATCGCCGGACTCGTGGGGTTCGGAATCTACGCCGCGGGCGAGCCGAGCGGCATGAAGGCCGCGGCCATCGGAGTCCTCGTCGGTGGCGTCGTGAGACTCTTCGTGCAGGTCCCGGCTCTGCTGAAGCATGCCCCGACCCTGCGCCCCGCCATCCCCGCCATGCGCGAGATCGTTCCCATACTGGTCATAATGCTGTTCTGGTGGGTCATGCTGCTTGCCGACGGTACCCGCATCGTCGGGCGCAGACTGGGCGTGATCGATGAACCCGATGAGGAGAACCCCCTGCTCCTCGATCGCATTGCCGAGTACGGTCGGGACACCGACGCCGATGTCGTGAGGATGTTCACACTGATCCCTCCGGTCATCGTCGGTCTGCTCTTCTCTACGCTGCGCGGATACTTCGACAGTCGCTTCGGCACCGATGCCGGGGAGGGCATCGTCGCCGCGCTCAGCTACGGCCGGAGACTCGCTGACCTCCCAACCCTGATCCTGCCCTTCGCCGTCACTCTCGCAGTATACCCGTTCGTCTCCGAGTGGGCCTCACGCAAGGACAAACAGAGGATGGCAGATGCCCTCGTCTCCATGACCCGGGCGATGGTATTCATCTTCCTGCCTGTGGCGCTCGGCATGATAATCCTCGCGCAACCAATCATCGCCACCGCGTTCGAGCGCGGTGAGTTCACCCCCGACGACACGGTGGCCGTCTCGCACGCCCTCATACCTTACTCAGCGGGCCTGCCGTTCTTCGCGGTCGAGGGCGCCATAAACAACTGGTACTTCGCGCTCTCCGACACCGCAACGCCGAACTTCATCGGCGCCTCAATGGCCATCGTGCATATTCTCATAGCCGGATTCGGCGTCTATGCACTCGACGGGAGCATCGGGGTAATCGCCGCCGCGCTCTCCGTATCCAAGGGAATCAAAGTCGTCATACTCTACATTCTTCTAAGAGGGCGGATAGGTCACATCGACCGCGCGGCGGTTGTCGGCTTCCTCGGTCGTCTCCTGGTAGCCACCGCAATCATGCTGGGCGTGGTGATAGGTATCGAGCGTACCCTCGGCCCGGTGCTGATGCCCGGCGGAACGCTTCACCGCCTCGGTCTGCTGGCGGCATGTGGAGGCGCCGGCGCCGTCGCCTATCTGATCTCCGCATGGCTGCTGCGCATCGAAGAGGTCGAGATGGTCGGTGGCTTCCTGCGTGAGAAGATCGGTAAGCGCCTCGGGAGCGGATAGACGCATGACCGCAGCCGACTCGCGCATCGACCTTTGCCACGTGCTTGAGGCAACTACCGGGGGCACTGCTCAGCATCTGATGGACACATGTCTGGGACTGCCCGGGGAGCGCTTCCGTCAGACCGCATTGGTCTCCAATCTGCGTGATCCTGCCTTTGCAGAGAGCATCGAGACCCTGCGCGAGGCGGGGGTCGAGGTCGAAATAGTCGAAATGGTGCGGGAGATCGATCGTCAGCGCGACCTTGCCGCCTGTCGCGAATTGCGGGAGTACTTCGCCCGAAACCCCTTCGACATCATCCACGCGCACAGTTCAAAGGCCGGTATCCTCGCGCGCTTTGCGGCATGGAGGGCGCGTAATCCGGCTGCGCGTGTATACTCTCCGCACGCCTTCGCATTTCAGATGAACGTAAGTCCCTGGCGCAGGCGCCTCTTCGTAGGCCTCGAGTGGCTTGCAGGCCGCATCACGGATCTGCTCATCTGCACCTGTGAGAGCGAGCGGGAACTCGCCGTGAGACGAAGAATCATCGCCCCCGGGCGGGCTGCGGTCGTGCGAACCGGAGTCGATCTGCGGCGCTTTCATCCGCAGCCCGATGCGCGGCGGATCCGCGAGAAGCTGCAGCTACCCGAGCGCCATCGAATCATCGGAGCCGTCGGAGGCCTGGTCGAGCAGAAGGGGCACTCCTACCTGGTCGAGGCCGCGCCGATAGTGCTGGAGCAAATGCCGCACACCACCTTCGTGATCTGCGGTGAGGGGCCACTCGAAGCTGAACTGCGCGCGCGAGTGGAGCAACTCGGTCTCGGCAGACGATTCCGCCTCCTCGGGCACCGCGACGATATCCCGCGCGTGCTCGCGGCCCTGGACATGTTTGTGCTGCCTTCGCTGTGGGAGGGGCTGCCTTATGCGCTCATCGAGGCAATGGCGGTGGGAGTACCAGTAGTGGGCACGCAGATCTGCGGAGTGGCCGATGTCATCGAACCCCGGAAGACCGGCTGGCTCACACCGCCCGCCGACGCCGAGGGATTGGCCGGGACGATCCTCGCGGCGCTCAACCGTGAGGGGCTGTCCGCCACCATGGCCCAGTCGGCGCGCGAGATGGTGGTGCGCGAGTACTCGCGGGAGAGAATGCTCGAGTCATTACAGGCCTGCTACGAACGCCTGCTTACGGGGGGATTATAAGCCATGGGTGATCGCATCTGCCGGGTGCTCGATCTCGGACGCCTCGAATACGCGGAAGCGGAACGGTTACAGGAGCGACTGGTCGAGGCGCGAAGGGCGGGAGAGGTCCCCGACACGCTCCTGCTCGTCGAGCATGAGCCGGTCGTCACCCTCGGGAGCGGCTCTTCCGACGCCGGGGAGGGGCTGAAGCCAAAGCTCATCAACTCCGCGGGCGTCGAAGTGCGAAGGGTGAGTCGTGGAGGCCGAGCGACCTTTCACGGACCCGGCCAGCTTGTCGGCTACCCGATACTGGACCTGCGTCACCATCTTCAGGACCTGCACTGGTACCTCCGGTCGCTTGAGCAGGTGCTGATCGATGCGCTGGCACAGGTCGGATGCAACGCGGAGCGCAAAGACGGGCTTACCGGCGTCTGGATACGCGACAGAAAAGTCGCCAGCATCGGCATAGCGGTGCGCGGCTGGATCACCTGGCACGGATTCGCATTGAACCTCGACTGCGATCGCCAATGGTGGCGGCTGCTCGATCCCTGCGGACTCTCCGCCGGGCGGATGGCCTCACTCACCGAACTCTGTACGCAGGCACCGTCCCGTGAGGCCGTCGCCGAAAGCGTCGTGCAGAGATTCGGCGAGGTCTTCCGGCTGAACGTGGTCGAGAGCGACAGAACGGAACTTTTTCGAGCTTCGACCTTCTAAGTAAAGTGACACCTGCCCCGAAGTCTGTGGGTTTGCTTAGAATCGCACCGGGGGACGGGCGCCCCAGGTCAGCTATCTTACGCCAAACGGGTGGTTAGTTCGTGTCCGCTGAACCAGTAGAGATAGCCGAAGAATCCAGTTCGGCATGGTGGCCGATGGTGGGGGTCCACGCGGGCCTCCTCACCCTCGCATTCAGCATCCTGTACACCGAGCAGCCGCCGGGCTGGTTCGAACCGACCGAGTACGCGGGCTTCGGCCTGATCGGTCTGGCGCTGGTGGCATTCGCGATCGTGCGAAGACGCGACACAACGGGGGTCGTCGGCTCAGGGCTGCTGGCCCTCGGTGCGGCCGCGGCTCTCTGGATGTCATGGGACCCCCAACTCGCCGCCCTGCCGGGGCTGAGCGCAATCGCCGAGACCGGTCTCGGCGAGTTGAATCCATCACTCGCGCACATCGGCGTGCTCATCGCCGCGCTGTCCCTTGCGCTGCAGATCGCCGTCGATCGGCGCATGATGCCGCGAGAGGTCCCCTTTGGGGGTGGGACCATTGCCGCGGCACTGCTTGTGCTTGCACTCGGAATCATCATGCACCTTGCACTTCGCGGACTCTACGACCTCTCCGGGACCAGCGGAATTGCGCTGCTGAGCTTCCGCACAGTATCATTCACACTGCTTCTACTTGTCTGTCTTGTTACCTCGGGAGTTCGTGGGGTCGGAAACTGGGCGCATCTTTACCTGGGCATCGCTCTGCTGGGAGCAGTTGCCCGCAATGCTATGATGGGATGACCTGACCTTGGCCACTGCCGAACGCGAAGAGACGATCGAAGAGAGCACGAGAACCCCGGCCGAGCGCGTCGAGGATCTGCTCTGGCCGCTGACGGTCGTGCTGGTGCTCATCGCGCCGACGCACTTCTCTTACGCTCTCGATCCCAGACACGGTCCCTACATCCTTTACGCGGATGTCTTCGCGGGATCGATCTTCCTGCTCTGGCTCGCAACCGTGATAGTGAGGGGACGTCTGCGCGAGATAGTGCGGCCTCCCGCCGCCATCTGGGCCGTCATCGCGGTAGCCGCACTCTCCGCTCTCGGTGCGACCAGCATGATGTCGGCCGTGGTCGAGATCGCGAAGCTTGGGCTCTACTTCGTGGCCGTTTACGCGCTGTTTGCAGATGTTCTGCGTGGTCAGCACAGGCTGGTTGTCGCGGCGAAGGCCGTCGCGATTGCGGCCACGCTCTCGATCCTGGCGGCGCTTTATCAGTACTTCACAGTGGACGACATCATGGATGTGAGCGGCGCGTTCACCAACCGAAACTACTACAGCGCCTATCTCGTGATGGTTCTGCCGCTGCTTTACGGGCTGGCGATCTGGTCGCAAGACACGCTTCACCGGGCATGGTTTATAGGTTTGGTGGTAGTGGGCGCACTGACCATGCTCGCGGGCACACAGTTCTGGACTCTTGCACTCGTGTTACTCGTAATCAGCGCGCTGAAGAGCCTCAGAGCACTTGGGTTTTACCTGATAGGCACCACGCTTTTGCTCGTGCTGATCGCGGTTGCTCTGCCACACAATCGCGAGGCCGTCTTCACCGAGGTCGCCGATCCGATTGAGCGGGGTGAGGTCTTCAACGTGCCGGTCGGCGAGGAGCCGCCGACCCTCGTCAAGAAGCGCTGGCTCGAGTGGCATCCGGCGCTCGTGATGCTCACCGACAATTTCCTGTTCGGGGTGGGCCCGGGTAACTATCAGATGCACATCGGCGAACAGACCAACTGGGGCTACGTCCCGAACTTCAGAACCATCGAAACCGGGACCAACAACGTCTATCTCGTCATCGCGGCATCGATGGGCTTCACGGGACTGGTGGCCTTCCTCGCATGGATCGGACACTTCTGGCGCCTTGCGAGAAAGAACTGGATGCAGGCCGATGATTACTGGTCCAAAGGCCTCTGCTGGGGATTACTGGGATCGATTTCAGGGATAATACTGGTAAACCTTTTCGCCGATCTCCTCGTTAGAGGCACCAGCTTACTCTGGGCACTCGTTTTCGCAATGATAGCGTCGATAGCTGTGCGCGGTTTCACAGGAAGCAGCCCTACCGACGAGAAAGACAACCTGCAGCAAGCCTCTGGAAGGACTGAGTGACTATGCGCCGCTTCACAGTTCCCGCCGTGCTGATCGTTATGGCCGTCGTTCTGACCGCCGGAATCGCGTGGACGCAGACGGTCAGAATCGTGGTGGATGCCGGGGATTACACCTCGATCAAGCCTTCGATGGTGAGGACGAGTACAACATCATCCGCTGTTGCCGAGGGGACCTTTATCCAGATCCCGCCGCGCCGCCCCCGTCCCGAAGAGGAAACCGGGCCAACCGACGACGGCAACGCAGTCTATCGGGTGAACGTGCCCACCGCCGGGACCTACAGACTCTGGGCGCGCACCTGGTGGTACGACTCGTGCGGTAACTCGTTCTTCATCGTAATCAACGACAGGCCAGCGACCTACATCGAGGACGCTACCTATCAGACCTGGCACTGGGTGCGCGGACCGCAGGTGCAACTCAACGCCGGCACCAACACGATCCGCGTCCAGAACCGGGAGGACGGCGCGCGCCTCGATCAGTTCATGCTGACCAACAACGCGCGCTACGTCCCCACCCGAATAGAGGCCCGCACGCCACAGTACATCGTCAAGTAAAGGCGATGCCCAACGAGTGCTGAGAAAGGGCAGGGGCACAGCGACATGATCCCGATGCGAGGACACGGCATCCGGAGCGTGTCCGGAGCGATCGTCGCAGCCGCGCTTATCCTCACAGGCGCGGCCGCGCCGACGTACGCACTGGACGACCCCGTGATGCTCGAAGAGACCGCCGACCCACCCTACGCGCTGGCAGCCACTCTCAACGTACACGACCCCAATACCCTCCACACCAGACTCTACGTCGACTACACCGACCCCGACAACACCTACGTCATCACCTGCAGGCGGTACGAGGTTCATGTGGAGCGGGTGCTTGACGGCGAAGTGGCGCGCATCGGCGCGACCCGCCCTTACGGGCGGATGGAGCCCGACAGCTCCCTGGAGCTGACAGTGCGCCGCGACGGCTGGCTCATAGAGCTGATACTCGACGGGCGGGTGCTTGCGCGCGCGTGGGACAGTAAGCTCCCTGCGGGGCAGGTCGGATTCGCGGCGAGTGGGGGGGAGGTGGCGGATGCGATGCTGCAGCCGCTGGCGGGGGTGTACATGACGGATGATTTCATGCGGGGGGAGGAGAGCCAGGGGGTCTGGATGCCGGAGAGTGGGACGTGGGAGATCGAGCCGCTGCGGACGGATGAGCGGAGCGAGCGGATGGATGCGGACAGGTCGGCGAATGCGTTCACCTATCAGGGTCGGGCGGAGGAAGGCCCGGCGATAGTGACCGCGGGTTACTGGTTCTGGAATAGCTATCAGGTGACGGCGGCGGTGCGTCCCTCGGAGACCGATCCGCTGGGGGTCCTCGCGTACTATCAGGATCCGGAGAACTACCTTCTGGCGCGATGGACTTCGGCGCTTTGTCGTGAGGATGACTCGGATCGGTTGCAGCTTGTGAGCGTGGTCGATGGCGAGCGAGCGGTGCTTGCGGAGACGCGTGGAGGGCATCTGCCGAGGCAGTGGTACGAGTTGAGGCTCCGGGTGTGCGGCGATGTGGTGCAGGTGCTGGTGGACGATGAGCCGATGCTGGTCGCCCGTGTGGACCTGTTCGGGCAGGGCATGCCGGGCCTTTACACGGAGGGGGAGACCGGCACCTTCTTCGACGGTGTGATTGTTGAGGACTGGGAGGTGCTGATCGAGGATTTCGACACCGAGATCCCGGGCAAGTGGATAGCGAGAAGCGGAACCTGGGAGGTCAACTCCGGCGCGATGGAGTCGGCAGGTTCCGGTCTGCGCATGCTGACGGGCGGTCGCGCGGAGTGGGAGAAGTATCGGTGCGCCACGGAGTTCGAGGGTCGCGCCGCGGTGGGAATTGCGGTGTGTGTTGACGAATCCTCCTGGTACGGGCTGCGCATCGGCACGCAGGGGTCCGGTGTGGAATATGAAGGCGAGGCACAGATCGTGCGAGCGGACGGCGGGGAGATAGAGGTGCTGTCCTCGGCGCCCGCCTATGTGCCCGGTAACGGACGTCACCGCATGAGGGTGGTGGTCGATGACGGTCTGATCACCGGGTTTCTCGACGGGAGACGCGTGCTCGACGCCTTCGACGCGGCCGCGCAATCGGGGCGGATCGGTCTGATTGCGGAGGGTAACGGGATCGCGCGTTTCGACGAGGTGCAGGTGGAGATGATTCCGCCGATGCGGATTGCCCGGGTGACCGACGAGTTCGCCGATGTGGATGCACATCCGGAGATGGCGGAGTGGGCGAGCACGCGGGCTCCGTGGGTGTTGCCTGACGAGGAGGGGGAGCCGTGGTGGACGAAGGGATCTTACTTCGGGGATAAGACGATCAGCTTCGAGATTTCCGATGTGGAGACCTCGGAGGGCGAGGTGACGCTGCATCTGGAATCGTCTCCGGAGGAACCGTCAAGGGGCATGCGGCTGACCCTGAAGACGGAGGAGGGCTCGGCACTGATCACCGCCACGCTGATGGCAGGCGATGAGTTGCTGGGAGAGGCGGAGATTGAGACGTCCGGGGATCCGTGTCCCGTGCGGTTCGAGCGGAAGGGCACATGGATCGTGGTTGCGATAGATGGCGAGGTCATCCTGAGCGAGAAGCGCTGACGAAGCGTCTTCGACAGGGAGTGCGATCATGAGCGGCAGAGTGACGACGATACGAGTGTTCGGATCATGCCTCCTGGCGAGTGTGCTCGTCCTCGGTCATTCATTGGCGGCGGAGGCGGCAACAGTTGAGGAGGCAAGACGTCTCATCTCCGCCGGTGAGATGGTCGAGGCCGCGGAGCGGCTTGAGGCGATCGTCGGGGAGACGCCCGAGATGCTGGAGGCGCATTACTGGCTGGGGCGCAGTCGAGTGGAGCTTGGCGATCTCGAAGGGGCTTCCGAGGCATTTGAGACTGTCCTCGAGACCAGGCCAGAATCCACTGACTCAAGGTTCTGGCTGGGTGAGGTGCGCCGTCGCCAGGGGCGCCTTAAGGAAGCAAGAACCCTGCTTGAGAGAGTGGTCTCGGAGAACGAGAGTCACGGCCCTGCGAGGAGCAGTCTCGAGGAGATCGATTCTGAGCTTGCAGGCCGGGAGCGGATGCTGGGTACGATCGACAGCGACTGGGTGCCACTGACGGAGAGTGATCGGATCGCGCTGTCGGTGGCAGGCCTCAAGGTGACTCCAGGGGAGACAGACATCTACTCGGATCGAGTGTATGACTACACATTCTCAGATCCTCCGACAGACTGGGTGGAGAGCGGCGGGCACTGGGAGATTACGAGCAGATGGACCTGCGCCCCGCAGTGGTCATGGTGGGGTGGTTTCGCCGACAGGGGCCTTGCCTCCGCGTGGAACAAGCGCGAGTTCACGGGTGACATCACGGTCGAGGTCTATGCCGCGTTCATCATGGGTCTGGCGGGAGACCAGCGCTACCGCAATCCCAACGACATGAACATCACCATATGTGGTGACGGAGCGAATCCCTCCAGCGGTTACAGCTTCATCTACGGTGGAGAGCGCAATAGCGCAACGCGGATCATGCGGGGGACGGAGGTGCTGTACGAGACCGGTGAGCGCGATGCATTGCTGCCGATCTTCGAGGACGGCTATCCGAGCACGTACGAGTTCCACCGCAGGTGGTGGATGCTGCGAGTGGAGAAGTCGGGCGATCGACTGCGTCTGTGGGTTGATGATGAACTGGTGGCGGAGGCGACCGATCCTGAGCCGCTGGATGGCGGTCGTGTGGCGATCTGGGCGCGGGACAACGGTCTGGTGATCTCGCGCATCAAGATATACTACGAGGGGGAGAAGATCCCACGCTCTCCGATGCCGACGCAGCATCTGGCGATCCACGAGGAGGATCAGGCCCGCCCGCGCCATGCGAGCCTGAGCAGTGAGACCCATCCGGCGATCTTCAACGACTTTGCGGCGGATCTAAGCGGAGTGTCGAGACGCGATGGTTCGCAGGGAGCGATGGTGACGCTGGCGGCGCCCGGAGCGGACGGAACCGGCCGCTGCGCGAAGCTGATTAACGCTCACGCAGGAGGCAGCTTTGCGGCGAACCTGCATGGTGGCGAATTCAATCTGCGCGATCTGCCCCGCCTGGCGTTTGACTATCGGCTCGATTCCGAGGCGAAGCTGAATCTTTACCTGACGATAGACGGCAGGCCGTGTGAGATAGTGTTCTCGGGGCGCAATGAGGCAGCGGGAGGTCATCGTCTGCTGGGACGGGTTCGCGATGTGACAGCGGACGGTGACTGGCACCGCGCCGAGTTCGATTTGCTGAGTCATGCCGAGGAGTTGTTTGGTGCGGACGCCGATCTGGTGGCCCAGGATCTGTTTATCGGCAACATGAACACGAGGGACTATCTCGACGCGGGCTTCGGCGGGAATCCGGCGGGAGCGACGATATCGCTTGACAATCTGGCACTCTACCGCCCGTCCTCGGGTGAGGTACAGGTGGCGGCTTCGGCGGCTGAGGACGTGGAGGCAGAAGGATGGGCGATTGGCTTCGATCGCGATCCGAATGCCGCATCCGATCTGGAGGTGAACTCCGAGGACGGGATTGCGAGCTTTGAACCCGGCGGAGACGGTGTGTGGTACGCACGTGCCGTGCCGCGTATCGCGGATGGAGACTGGGGCGAACCGGAGACACTGAGGTTTGTGCATGACACAACGCCACCGCGGGTGGTGGGGGTGGAGCCGGCGGATGAGGTGCTGCAGGACGGCGGACCGGTGCGGATCAGGGTTAGTGACGATGGAGGGATCGGGGTGGATCCCTCCAGCATCAGGCTGGCGGTAGGAGATGAGGAGTTGGAGGTCGATGGCGAGGTGGTTCGGTTCGATCCCGGTGCGGAGGAGATTGTGGTGGATGTCGCCCGCCTGGGGACGGAGCTTGCTGAGGGCGGTTCGCTCGATGTGCGATTGCTCAGCCTCGCCGACCGCCACGGCGCGGAGCTTTCGGAAGAGCAGCGCTGGGCTTTCCGGGCCGGGCCGGATGTGGTGAGCACTCCGCCCGAGGATATTGAGGTCGTCGTGGGGGATGTGCCGGTGATATCGAACGACTTCGAGACGGACACCGGGGAGTGGGCGAGGTGGGGCGGTGATGGTGGAGCGATTGTGACGCGCGATTGCTCCACATCTTACACCGGACGGCACTCCCTGAGGCTGTACAATCCCGAGACGGGCGGCAGTTTCGGTGCGTACATGCGCAGGACACCGTTCGATGCCGGTAAGTATCGGGTGGTGCGGTTTGCGTATCGGGTCCCACCGAATCTGCGGGCGGACATCATCGTTCACGTAAATGGAGAGCGGAAGAGCGTTCGGTTCACCGACACCGATTCAAGCTACGAGCGGATCGGTGAGGTGCCGAATGTGCAGGCGGACAACCGGTGGCATGTGGCGGAGTTTAACCTGTATGAGATGTTGCGCGCGAGTGATCCGCACGCGCGGGGATATCAGGTGTCCCAGATGTGGATCGCCGACACGGGCTGGACGTCGAACGCTCGTGGACAGGCATATCACATCGACAACTTCGAGTTGATTCCGATTGTGAGCGCGATGCATCCGCTGCGCATTGCGTGGAATGCGCTGGATCTGAGCGGTCTGGCGGGAGTAAACTGGGCGATCACGGACGCGCCGACGACACAGCTTCCGGCCGAGGTGGCGACGACGGCGGACCATGTCGAGTACGAGAATCCCGGAGATGTTGATGGTTGGCTGCACGTCAGGGCGATGAACTCGGCGGGGCAGTGGTCCGAGACGGTTCATCGTCGGCTGCTGGTTGACAGCACTGCGCCGCTGGCAGCGAAGCTGTCGCCGGAGGCGGAAGTGAAGGCCGCGACTTCTGAGGTAATGCTTGAACTCAAAGACGAGGGTATAGCGGGCATCGATCCCGGCAGCATAGTGCTCAGTGTAGGCGGTAGAGATTATGAGGTTTCCAACAGTGGGCTGACGTACCGGTCTGACAGGAACCAGCTTGTGTGGAACTGTGAGGAGACTTCGCCGGAGCCGACGGTATTCGATGACGGGCACGAGGTCGAGGTGGCGTTGAAGCAGGCGGCCGACTACGCGGGGAATCCGGTGACGGAGCTGCCCTCGTGGACGTGGACGATGGATTACTCGAAGGACACGGTGCCGCCGGTGATCGCGGCGATAGATTGCAGCACTCACCGCACATTGCTGACGCATACGTTTGAGGAGGATCGCGAGGGCTGGACGAATCGAGGCGGGGGACAGGGGGCAGCGGTGGAGCGCGACACATCGACCTCGGCCAGTGGCTCGGCGAGCATCAGGCTGACGCAGCAGCAGGATGGCGGCCATATGCAGGCGCTGATAACCTCACGCGGTTTTCCCGCGGATCGCTTCCCGATGATCTCGTTTGATTATCGGTTCGACGAGGATCTTAAGCTGGACCTGATGCTTTACATGAACGGTCGGTGGTGGCCGGTAAGGATGACGGGTGACGGCAATGGCGCGATCGGTCGGATCCGCGGGATGCGCGCTGATGGTGAGTGGCGTCACGCTTCGGTCAACATCGGTGAGTTGCTGGAGCGCCGCCAGCGCCGCGGTCCGGTGAATGTGGACGCTGTGATCGTGGGGGCGCGGGACGGTCAGCAGAATCCCGAGGGCGCCACCGCGCACTTCGACAACTTCTTCATCGGCAACGTCGGAACGGCGAATCCGGTGGTGCGCTGGAAGGCCACGGACACGACTGGGATCGCCGGTTACAGCTACGTGCTGGATCAGAATCCGGACACCGTTCCAGAGCCCGAGTCGATGGGCACCACACCCGCGAAGACCTTCGAGGATCTCGAGAGCGGGCTGCACTACTTCCACCTCAGGGCGGTGGACGGAGCGGGTAACTGGGGACCGGTATCGCGTTACGCGATTCTGCACTCCACGGATTAGCGTTTCGATGCAGAGATGAGCGGAGGCCGCGGGCGAACGGGGGGGTCGGGCCTCCGGGAGGAAACACCGAAGAATTGTGGTAGGTTGACCCGTGCGGCGCCCTGCTTACGAGTCGGGCGCCGTTTCACAGTGGGAGGGACATGTGACAGACGCAGACCTGCAGGCCGAGCGGGAGCAAAGGCGACGTCGGGCGGGGCAGATCGCAGTTCTGGCGATCGTGGTCGTGGTTGCGGCGGTGGTGCGCCTGGTGGGGATCACCTGGGGTCTCCCCGACGAGACGCATCTGTTTTCGTACCATCCGGATGAGTATCACTCATTGCGCGGCGCTTTCTCGCTGGCGCTGGGTGATCTGAACCCTCACTTCTTCAACTACGGCAGCCTGTACCTCTATCTTGTCGGCGCGGTCGCGGCGGTAGCGCACCCGGAGTTATTTGCCTCGGTGGCGGAGGCGAGTCCGGGCGGTGCGCTGTTGCCGATGGTGCTGAATCGTTGGACGCTTTACGCGCGCATAATCACCCTGGTGCTCTCGCTGGGCACTGTGGTGGGGGTGTACGCCACTGCGAGGCGGATCTGGGGACATAAAGAGGGGGTTGCGGCTGGGCTGCTGCTGGCGCTGGCACCACTTCATGTGTTGCATTCTCGTTACGGCACAGTCGATGTTCCAGGCGCGTTCTTCGCGGTGCTTGCGTTGTACTTCGCGGCGGCGATGCTGGATGAGATGAGCTGGCGCAACATTATCCGGGCGGGGGTGGTGTCGGGGTTGGCGGCGAGCGTGAAGTACAGCGGCGGGGTTGCGCTGGTTGCGCCGGTGGCCGCGTGGGCGCTGGTGCGATGGCGCAGGGATGGAGGGGATCGCGAGGCAAGCTGGTCGATGCTGTCGGCGCTTCCGGCGGTGGCCTTCGTGGCGTTTGCGCTTACGTCGCCGTATACTCTGATCGACTGGCAGAGCGCGTGGCAGGATATCTCGTTTGAGATGGAGCACATGCGCACCGGCGATGATCCCGCGATGATGGCGCTGTATCCGAACGGCTGGCTGTTTCATCTCGGCAATCTGGCGCATGGAACGGGGTTTGTGATGCCGGCAGCAGCGGCGGTGGGACTTGTCGGCGGGCTGGCGGCGCGCCGCGATGATCTATGGCCGCTGATCGCTTTCGGGGCGGTGACCTTCGTGATGATCGGTGGGCCGCAGGTGCGATATGCGCGGTATGCGATACCGCTGATTCCGTGGGTTGCGATCCTTGCGGGAGGGATAGTCTCGGACGATCTGGTCGGGATGGTTCGCGGGAGGCTTCCGACCTGGGGGATGGCGGTCGCGATAGCGCTTGTACTGGCGGGATCGGTGCTGGGGGCGGGTATGCTGACGCAGCGGTTGTTGCGGGATCTGGTGGAGATCGATGCTCAGGCGGCGACGCTGGAGCTATTGGAGGAGGGGGTGCCGCAGGAGGGTACGATCGGATTGATCACGGAGCCGTGGTTCTACCATCCGCCGGTGGACTACTGCAATGGGGGAGTGGCGCTGCGGGCGAATCCGCTGTGGGCGCCCTACCGGGAGCCGATTCGGGAGCTTGTGATTCTGGGGCTGGATGCGGAGGCTCTGCGGGAGAGTGAGCCGGATGCGGTGGTGCTGACGGGCTTTGAGATTACGGTGAGGAGGACGGCGGGGGATCGGAGGGCGGAGGAGTTCATGGAGGCGGTTGAGGACCTGGGGTATGTGGCGGTTAATCGGCCGCGAGGGCTGGCGCGGAGTTGGGCGAGCGGGCGGCCGCTGGCGCAGGACTGGCTTTACGCCTATCCGTGGATTGAAGTGCGTATGCGGGGACAGGGCGGGTGACAGAAAGTCGCGCGGGTGGTATCATCTGTGCCGATGAGCACGCGAGAGATGGAGCAGGCAGTTGGCGAAGCGGAGAGCGTCTCTGCGTTGGGGCATCGGCTGGAGGCGGCGGGCATACTGCTGGTTGCGGTTGTGTTGCTGGCGGGATCGTGGTGGCTGGCGCCGAGTCCGGCGGGGCATGGGACGCATGAGCAGCTTGTGCCGGTTCCGTGTGGTTTTCACTGGATCACGCGGGTGCCATGTGCGATGTGCGGGATGACGACTGCGTTTGCGCTGATGGCGCGGGGGGAGGTGCTGGCGGCGTTTGGAGCGCATGTTCTGGGGCCGGTGCTTTACCTGGCGACGGTGCTGATGGGGGGGAGGGCGGGCTATGCGCTGTTG
>PXBW01000368.1 GCA_003566775.1 candidate division WS1 bacterium | reverse complement strand
GCTGCAGACGGCCAATAAGAACGGTCATGATGCCTTCGAAACGCTCACTGACGCCCTCGGACCCTCTATTGACGACAGCCTCCTCCTACAACGCGCCTGATACCACAAGGTGAGTAGTTACGATTCTCTGAAGCCGGGGGGATGACCTTCTCCTTATTTCAATCGGATAGATCAACTATGCCGTCGGCGGCCCGATCAGGCGGGCGCTTCCGGGGTCAGTTCCGCGCGGGGAGGTTCTATTGCGCGCTCCACGAAGCTATCGAAGAGGGTCTCAAGCTCGACGATACCGGCGGATATGTCGCCGAGGCCCGCAAGATCCATCTCAAGCCTGCCGCCCTCCAGCATCAGGGGCATCCCGACCACGCTGATAGTTTTCAGATCCTCAGGACCGATGACGGTCGCGTGAGTCGTGGGTGCGGAGCGCACCTCCCCGTGGATAGGCTGTTCGGTGCGCAGGATGTCACGCAGGTCGGTCATATCCGCGGCCCAGATGGAGCTACGGGTGAATGCGCCCATTCGCATTCGCGCCTGGCCCGGGATGTCCGCCTCCTCGCCCATCACCACGACCGTGTCGGGCTCCTCATCGCGCAGGATCAGGACCGCCTCGTCACTTATGCGGCGCAGGTCCCACTCACCTGATTCCGCATCGGTGTCCTCATAGAAGAGCGTGTGCAACGCGAGCGTATCATCCTGCTCAAGCTCGCCGCTGAACCGTAGGGAGAGCGCGACTGCATCATCACCATCATCGGCGCCATCCACCAGCGTGGCGTTGAATGCACCATCTGTCCTGATGAGCAGTCGGCGGCCCGGCGCGTCGGGGTCCTCGCGCTCCATCACGAGGAGGCGGTCGTTCTCCAGTCGCAGTTCACCCTCTGCCGGAGGTGTCCAATCACTTCCAACGGTGTACTCGCCCGGCGCGCGGGCACGCAGTCGATCGGTGATGAGCACAAACTCCCCTCTCCGTGCATGGATATTTCGCACCCATTCACAGCCGTTGAGATTCTGAGCAGCAGTCTCCATCATCACCACGGTGGGAAGGTCGGCAAGGGTCTCAAACTCCGCGTTCGACGTCTCGAGTGCATCAGCTTCACCGTTGCCTGACACGCTCAAGACGCTGTCATAGAGGCCCTCCTCACCGAGGAAGACACCCTCATCGAACCCTTCGGGAGCGGTCATCTCCTCCAGGTCCGCAGCCGGGGCGTGGACAACTGCGCAGATACACGCTATGATAGTGATGGTGCGGACAGGTCGCCTCACACAGGTCACCCTCTCTCCGACGATTGAGACAGCGCGTGAAGTTTCTTCTCCCTGAGACGCCCGTCACCTGCTTCAGGTTTCAAGGTGAGGGCAGAAATGCCCGAATCACCTGACCGGGCTCCGGACAGGCGCCCTGAGCGGCAGAAGCGCGCGGGTGATCACGCGCGGGAGGTAGCTGATGAAGGTCATAGATATTCACCGACACTACCATCGAAATGAGGGCGATCTCGACGCCTACATCGAGCGTGCTGATGAGGCGGGTGTCACTCAGGTGGGCCTGTCCACCTGCGGCCCACTCTTCAACCAGTTCGACAATGAAGGCGTGCTGCGTGCGAAGGAGATGTACCCCGAGCGCATCATCGGCTTCGGCTATTTCAAGCTCGGCATCGATGGCCCGGAGAAGGTGGACCACCTCGACACTCTCGGCTTCGAGGCGCTGAAGATGATCGTGCCGAAGGTTCGCTACGATGATCGCTCGCTACTGTCGATCTACCGACGGGCCGAGGCGCTCGGGATGCTTTGCAATATACATTGCGGCATCCTCGGACGGTTGCACAATGAGGCGGGTCACGACATCAACTCGGCGCGCATGAGGCCGGTGTATCTGGACATGGCGCTGCGCTCCTGCCCGGACCTGAAGATACTGATGCCGCACCTCGGTCAGCCGTGGTATGACGAGGCGTGGATGATGATCGCGACCTACGAGAATCTGTACTGGGATATCTCCAGCGTCAGCAACCGGCGTCCGACAGATTTCTTCGTTGAGCTTTTCCGAAGCTGGGGTGACGAGGTCTTCGAGCGTGTCTCGCGGCGCTGGTGCTTCTGCTCGGATACCTCCGACCCGGTGGAGATGGTGGCGCGGCATGAGGAGATACTCGACGCCATCGGTGCGGATGAGGAGTTGCGCGCGAGCGTATTTCACGGCGCGGCGGAACGCTTCATGGGAAAGAAGCGTCAGACTTAGTGGCGATGAGTCACGCGATCTGCATCCGAAGTTTTCGGCGCATCATTTGACATTACCGAGCAATATGCGCAATATGTAAGGGGACAGTTCCGACTCCCCCGCATTCAGATCTGCAGGTAATTGCGCAGAATGGGCATCAGGGAGATCAGTGTCGGTGAGTCGGAGGTGTTGAAGTGGTGGGGCCGTGCGGTGCGTCGCCTGCAGGCGATTGTGACGTAACCGCCGGGGAAAGAGGACAGCGCGCCGGGAGGCGCAGCATTCCATGGCTGAGTTCATGGTGCGCGGGATAAAGGTCGGAAATGTCGTGCGATTCCGACGGCGATTCATGGATGCTTTGATTCGGCTCGACCTGTCACTTGAGGTTGGAGACCGCGTGCAGCTTGTGGGGCCGGTAACCGACTTTCGCCAGCAGATCGCCGATATGCACCTGCATCATGACAGAGTCGAAAGTGGAAAGTCGGGTCAAAAAGTGTGGGTGCCCGTGCGCGACAGTGTCAGACCCGGCGACGCGGTGGTCTTGATACCGGATCGGTGATCGATGGCAATCCCCCGCCCGGACCGTACCGCCCGGGCGGTGATGTACGGAAGCACCTGCGGACGCCTCGTTCTCCAACGTCCCTTCGTGGCATTATGACCGTGGCTTAGCAGGTCGAGTGCGGTATCGATACCTCGCCTGCACCGATCAGAGAGAGTATCTGCTTCTCCCTGACACGGCGCGCCGCCATCAGATCGATTGTTTGTCTTCGTCACATCCATTCAGAAGGAGTTTGTAGGCATGAGTTCCGACACACATCAGAATCCGGCCGCGGAGAGCCGGGATGTTGCTGCGGGCGAGCGGGAGGACACACCTTCGGAACCCGCACAGGAGGAGCAGCGGCGGGGCCTGCGGATCGGCAGGACCATTATCATCGCTTTCGTTCTCCTGGTCATTGCGAACCTGTGGGTTCGTCAGGGAGCGCTAATCACACTCGCGACGCAGGCCGCCATGGCGGTGCCACCGGTACCTGCGCTCGCGGCGCTACTGCTGCTTTATGCGGGCTTCCGCTGGCTTCGCAAGGTCGGTATCGGGCGTAACGAGATGATAGGCGTTTACGCCATGTTGACCCTTGCGGTGGCGCTGACGTCAGGGGCTGCAATGCGTCAGTTTCTCCCTCACCTCGTGGCCCCTTACTACTTCGCTTCACCGGAGAATCGGTTCGACGAGTTTCACGAGTACATTCCTGAGTGGATGGTTCCTCACGGAGAAGAGATCATCCGCACCTACTTCGAAGGCACTGAAG
>PXBW01000070.1 GCA_003566775.1 candidate division WS1 bacterium | reverse complement strand
TGCCTCGGACCTCTTCGGGCTGAGCAGCATCAGTTCATCGGAGTTGATACTGCTCGACACTGAGACCGCGGGGCTCTCATCTGCTCCTATCTTCCTCGTCGGCCTGATAGCGTGGAAAAGCGATTCCGCTGAGGAGGCACTGAGCCTGCAGTTACTGGCCCGCGATTACGCAGAGGAGCGGGCCGTGTTGGCAGCATCGGCGGAACTGCTCCAGGGGTGTCGCACGCTCATGACGTACAACGGCAAGTCGTTCGACCTTCCATTGATGCGGGAGCGCATGATCTACCACGGACTGGGAGAGTGTCCGGAACCTTTGACCCACCTCGACCTATTGTACCCTGTAAGAGAGCGCTTCCGCAGGCGCTGGGAGAACTGCAAACTGACTACAGTGGAGCGAAACCTGTGCGGGCGCTTGCGGAGAGACGATATTCCGGGAGCAGATATCCCGGACGCCTACCACGACTTCGTGCACACCGGTGATGCCGCTGAGATCGCCCGGGTGCTCGAACACAACAGGCTCGATCTTATTACGATGCTCGAAGCCCTGCCTTATCTGCAGGATGCGGGCGATAGTCGGTAAAGGGAAGTGCGACAGTTGGATGAGATTCGCGACGATCACGGCCATTCCGAGGACGCGGACGAGAGCGAGAAGCCAGATGGCATCGATCTGCCGTCAGAGCGGGAGGACAGTCCGGTGACCGGTGAAGAAGAAATACCTACCGGACAGGCGGGGTTCCCGTTCGAGGCCCCTTATGCCCCGGTGCCACCGGAGGAGGGGCTTCCTGTACCGGAAACTGAGGCAGACTATGCCGGCTCCGAGGCGGAGCGCGAGCCTCCAAGAGCGGCGAGCTACGTGGCCTTCGCGATTGTCATCATGGCTGTACTGGGGATGTTCATGACCTTCGCCGCGGTGAATATGTACTTTGAGCGAGCGGACATGATGAGCGTGCTGGAGGAAGCCACCGGCGTAATCGAGGGAGTCTACGGCCGGACTGATGCCCCCGATCCCGCCCGGCGCAGGGTAGCGCTGCTCAAGCAGTCTCTGGATGAAGGTGATTACGAACAGGCCCGGCGCACGCTGGAGGCACTGCGAAGACCGGATGCGGGTCGACCGGCTTTCGACACGCCGAAAGAAACGGTGGCGGCACCGGATATCGACGAGGCTCTGCCGGGATTACAGGGGGAGACCGAGGACAGTAGTCAGCTTCCCGATCCCACCGAGGTTCGTGAACTGCCTGCGGAGGCGCGGCAGTTCTTCGCGGGAGATGACGAGGCGTGGGAGGCATTCATCGGCTTCAGCGCGGCCATCGCCCAACTGGAGCAGGCGGGGGCGAACATCGGTAGCCTCAAGCGGTTGCGCGGCAGGATAGTAGAGGCGGCACGCCTGGGACAGACCGACCGCGTCGACTCCCTGATGAGCGAGGCCCGGCAGGCCGTTGACGAGATCGGTCAGGGCGGACTTCCCGACACGCTGGCAGAGAAGATCAAGCGATTCCAGCAGGCCGCTGAGCGAGCACAGTCCGAGAGGCGCGACATTCGGGCCGCAGTGAGAATTGCGCGACAATCCGAAGAGGCCGCGAGGCAGGGCGACTTCGACCGAGCTGAACAACTCATGGAGAGTGCTGTTGAGGCGCTGGAGCGCGCTCCGAGGGCACAGCGTGCACCGGGTCAGCCCGGCGCAGTGCGTCCAGACAGGCCGGAGGAACCGGGGCCGGCGATGGCACCGGAATTCGCCTTCACGCGCTTCCTCGCCGGGCTTGCCGGACGGGTGATGCAGGCGGAAGAGGAGGATCTCTCGCAGATTCACGAGTCGATCAACATAGCCATGGGCGCAATTCGCGAGCGCAACACTGAGCAACTCCGTGAGATCCTGAATGATGCCAGGGAATCGTTGCAGAGCATAAGTGAGCGCAGGCGTGAGATGACCACAACCATCGAGGAGACTCAGGAGAGCATCGCGCAGGAGGCCCCCCGCGACATGCAAGAGGCCGAGGAGGCCGCAGCCCGGGAGCGCGAAAGGCATCAGGAAGTCGTGCTCTCCCGCTTATCGGAGCTGGTCGAGCAGATCCGCCACCTTCCCGAAGATGAGTTCGAGCAGCACAGGGAGGAGATTGCGCAACGCGTTATTGCGGCGGTGACCGCTCCGGTTGAGCCTGTCGACGCCGAGCGTAAACAGGTGGAGATGAAGCCCGAAGAGCGCGTGCGAGAGAAGATGCGCATAGCGGGTGAGATCTACGCCGCTATCAGGCGGGAGACCGACCTTGACACCGAGGAGTTGGACGAACACTTCGCTGAGGTCCGCGAACTTATCGCAGCTCAGGACTACGAGCGCGCGGAAGAGATGGTGGATGAGGGGGTGGCGATGATGCAGGAGATGACCGGGCAGATGGATTCGGTCTCCAGGCCTGATGGACCACAACCGGAACGCTCGGAGGACATTCCGAGCGTGGACCTTGACGGCGTAGATATAGATCTCCGCGGGATCATGCAGGATCAGACCGTGACGCCGCCTCCCGCGCCGGATACCACACCCGAAGATGCACCTGTGCTTCCACAGGACATGGACGTTACAGATTGAGACCAAGGGGACCAGACCATGAGGATCGCTTTCATCGGAGTTGGGCACTGGCACGCACCGGAGTTCTATCTTCCTGCGCTGCTCAAGCGCGAACAGCAGATAGTGGCAATCTCGGACGAAAGGCAGGAGGCGGTTGACCGGATCGCAGACGAGTTCGCCCTCGACTGCCCGAAGTACACAGACTTCCACGAGCTTCTCGACGAGGTTGAGGTAGATTTCGTCTGGGCCTCGGCTCCACACGATCGCATGAGCGAGATCGCCGCTGAACTGGTAAGTCGCGAGCAACCGTTTCACATGGAGAAGCCCATGGGCATCGACTGGAAGATGCTCCAGGCCATCGCCGCTCGCGCGGAGCAGCAGTCGGTGTTCGCCTCGGTCGCGCTGGTAAGTCGATACTACGGCGTCGTTGAGAGATTGCGACAGTTGCGCGAGGCGGGTGAACTGGGCGCGCCGATACATTACTACTATCGTCTGCTGGCAGGCAGTCCGGAGCGTTACATAGATACGCAGTGCGAGTGGATGCTCGATCCCGCGCGCTCCGGGGGAGGTCCCATCTTCAACTTCGGACCGCACGTAATTGATCTGTTCATCCATCTTATCGATGATGTGGCTGAGGTCACGGCTCGCTGGGGCCATGGGCTGCGCCACGCAGAGATTGAGGATCATATCTCCCTCATCATGACCGGCCGCGAGACCGATGCGGTCGGTGTAGCCGAAGTCGCGTACACCATTCCAGAGGGTTACGAAAGGTACTTCTCGGTGACGACCGACCGCCTGCACGTCGGCGGTGATGTCGGTGACGAGGACCTCCTGATGCGCCACGCCGAGAACCAACACGTCGGCGGGATGAATGGGCTGGAGGTCTACGATCACTATGTCGATGACACGCTACGGCGCTTCGAGGCAGGCGAACCTCCCGTCGCTTCG
>PXBW01000185.1 GCA_003566775.1 candidate division WS1 bacterium | reverse complement strand
GTCGAGATCGTAGGTGACTTCAGTATGTCCGCCGACGAGAGATATTTCGAGGTCCCGGCAGGCACGGTCTATCTGATCGAAGATCATGCGCGCGAGTTCCTCATCGCTCGCGTCATCCGGCAACAGCAGCGTCGCCAGAAACCAGCGCGGAACTCCGCCGGAGGTCGCAACGTCGTTAGTGTTGACGGCCACCGCGTAGAAGCCGATCTCGTCGGTAGCGAAGGTGATAGGGTCGGTCTTTGCTAGCAGGTACCGATCTCCTTCCCCCCACTCCAGCACAGTCACATCTCTACCGATACCGGGGCCGAGAATCACCGCGGAATCGTCACTGTGAAGGCCGCCGAGCAACTCCTCGAGCAGTTCCGGTTCGAGCTTACCCACCGGAAGACGCTTATCCATCATCAAGCCTCCTCACCAGTAAGGCAGAGCGTTTCGGTGATGTCGGCGGCAGAGGGGAGAATCAGATCCGCTCCGGCCTCCAGGAACTGCTCGCGCGTGGTGTTGGCGGTGAGCACGCCTGCGGTCCATGTCCCGGCCGCCTGCCCCACCTCGATGTCCGTGATATGGTCGCCGACCATCAGCGCCCGCTCAGGTTCGATCTTTAGGGTCTCAAGCGCCTCATTCAGGTGAGCGGGGTCGGGTTTCACGCGCTCAACGTCGTCGCGTGTAAGAAGCACTTCATGCGGGAGCGGGTGGCGGCTGAAGACGGACTCGACACCCGCGCGACAGTTACGGGTAACTATGCCGATGCGCACTCCGCAGTCGCGCAACTGCTCCAGCATCTCCGGCACACCGGGAAAGGGCGATGCCACGGAGGTGAAGGTCAACTCCACCTCGCTCATGGCCTGCGCCGCCTCTGCGCGAAAGCGCCTGCGGTCGGCCTCATCTGAGAGCATCTCAACCGCATCATCGACTATCTCGAGGATGTATCTACGCTGATCGAGATGATCGGTCAGTCCCCATCGCTCAGCGACCTCCAACACGCGCTGTCGCATGAGGCCGAAGTCGATGTCGGTCTCCGCGAGTGTGCCGTCGAAGTCAAAGACGACCCCGCGTATGAGGGAAGGATCGAAGCGTCCATTCTGCTCGATCGATGATTCTGCTGTCATGAGGTGTCGATCTCTTGTGACACGGCAGGATGCGCGGGATCAGATTGGAGCGACCCGGAGGTTGAGGGCCTCCGGGCCGTCCATGCCAGGTGAAGCGTCATGGAGCCACGACGGCTCCGGTCTCGTCAACGTCCATCTCGAGTTCTTCGAGCAGTTCGCTCTGCTGCTGCGTGAGTTCGATGTAGGTCGCGATATCACCGGCCGCCCGTGCGGCTTCCGCCTGACGATTCAGTTCGAGTATCCTGTCAAGCGTGTCGCGCATGGGCTCGATCACGTCGGGCGCGGGCGGCGGCTCTACCTCCTCGATCGGTTCCTCGACCTCCGGCTCCTCAGGAAGAACCTCTTCGCGCACTTCGAGCCGACCGAAGAGTTGCTCGAGGGCAAGTTCGAGGTTCGCGCCCCATACGATCTCCTCTCCGAAAGCGAGGATTACCCGGCGCATCTCCGGCAGGCCGGTGTCCTCGGCAACAAGATAGACCGGCTCGACGTAGAGCAGCGAATCGGCGAGCGGTATCACCAGCAGATTGCCTCTAAGCACATCCGATCCGGCCTGGCTCCACAGCGTGATCGCGGCGGATATCTCCGCATGCTGACTTATCCGCGACTCGATCATCCATGGCCCGAATACACGTTCGCGCGCGAACTTGTACACCAGCATTTCGCCGTAGTGAGGCT
This sequence comes from candidate division WS1 bacterium, assembly GCA_003566775.1. Taxonomy (GTDB): domain Bacteria; phylum Armatimonadota; class Zipacnadia; order Zipacnadales; family UBA5352; genus UBA5352. The sequence continues at coordinate 13,243 of PXBW01000185.1, read as the reverse complement.
CGTCGCAGCGCGCCGCCAGCCAGGATACCATGACACGCTCTTCCTGCCCGGCAAGCACAAGCGGCATCATCAGCACGAATTCAGGCTCTTCACGATCCGGGAATTCCATGACCACATAGTAGGCCTCCATCTGACGGCGTCCTACCTTGTAGATCTCCGGCGGAATGGCCCAGCGGTCCTCGCCGTGGTAGAAAACATTCGGATCGGTCATGTGATACTGCGCGTAAACGCCTACCTGAATCGTGAACAGAAGCTCAGGGAACCGCCAGTGGGAGCGCATATAGTCTGACTTCTCCTCAGCGGATCGGAACAGCGTCGGGAAGATGTTCTCGTAGACCTGAACTACCGGATCATCGGGCTCCACCACGTAGTACTCGGGGATGCCGTCATACGCATCCATGACGATCTTCACGGAGTTCCGGAAGTAGTTCCCCAGCGGGCGCAGGGACTGTGAGTAGGGGTACTTACCGGACACCGTGTAGGCGTCCTGCATCCAGACGAGCGAGCCGTCCTCATCGACAACGAGGTAAGGATCCGGGTCGTAGAGCAGGAACGGCGCAAGCGCCTGGAATCGCTCAGGAACCGTGCGGTTGATCTGAATCCGGCTCTCCGGTGTGGTCATATTCGTGAAGATTATCTGGAAGTCCGGAAAGAAGCGAGCCATGAAGGCGAAGCGGCGGAAGAATGAAGTCAGTTGTACTCCGCCGACACCGTCATAGTGCGTGTGCACGTTGTCGATCTGACCGGTCTCTGGATCGACACGCGAGTAATGCAGTTCCGGCTCCTCCGTGTTGACGATGACGTACTCCTGCATGTCGATATCTTCGGGCGCTCTCATGGTGCCGCGGCGCGGCTGATGAGGGCCGGTTCGCGGCTGACCGCCCCCAGGTCCCGCCATGGGTTCATCCCCATCGGTGGCGGGCTCGCGGGTCCGGAGAGGCTCCTCCATCGGACTGATGCGCTCGATCAGCCGGGGGTGAATGCTCGCGTTGTAATAGACGGCCGGCTGAGTGAGTTCAAGCTCAGGATGCGCCGACCTGGGCGGAATGTCGCGGATCCAGTAGTTGGGCAGGCCCTGCGGTCCGATCTCGTTTACCGGGGACATCACCGCCCCGTACCCATGGGTGTAAACCAGGTGCCGGTTAACCCAACTGTGCCGCCCCGGGATCTTGTCGGCGTTGACCTGCCGCGGTGCCAGCATAACCTGGCGCAGGCGACCGTCGATCATGTAACGATCCACATCCACGTCCGGGAAGTTGTAGTAGGCGCGCAGAGCCTGTTCCTGGTTGTAGGTCTGCTGCAGCGGTCGATGGTCCCAGAGACGAATGTTCTCGACGCTGTGCCAGTGCTCTTCGATGTCCTCCGTCCCCAGGTCATAGCTCAGCGGGAAGTGCATGTCCGTGACACGGTAGGTGCCGTAGGCGAAGTTCGTTGCCTCAATGTTGCGGGCGATATAATCTCGCTCCATCGCCAGTTCGTTCGGCGCCACCACGAGCTTCTGCATGGCGAGAGGATAGACCGTGCCACCCAGAAGCGACAGAAGCACGAGACCGGCGACCGCACCCGCGGGCAGCTTGTAGTTGCGGGTCTTGATCGCCACGAGCGAGAGGATACCGGCGACACCGGCCGCCACCATCAGCAGGTAGAGTACCGGCAGCCGCGCATGGATATCGACCCAGCCGGCTCCACCACGAAAGGCCTCCGAGTGATCGGAAAACAGAAGGTTATACTGCATGAGCCGGTAACCGAATATCTTGACGAAAAGCGCCGCTCCCAGAAGTCCGAAGACGTGGGCGCGGGCGCGGGAGATGGCCTGCACGGTGTTGCCGACAAGCCTGATGGCCTCCTGGTAGAGATGCACCAGGATGCTTGCTACGAAGGTGACCAGAAGCGCGTAGTAAACGGACTGATAGATGTACTCGATGAAGCGCAGTCGGAAGACGTAGAAGCCCGCGTCGTTCTGAAACAGCGGGTCATCGTGCCCGAAAGGAACCCAGTTCGCAAACTGTAGGTAGTCGATCCAGTGGGCACTTGCTACTACTCCCGCCATCAATCCACCGATCAGTGCGAAGATAAGCAGGAAGCGGTCCGCGTACTGCTCTACCTGCTCCCGCTCCTCCTCGGGCAGCAGACGCTTGCCGATGAAGGTTACATCATCAGGTAACGGCCTCCGGGCAAAGCGCAGGTTCGCGTAGAGAAACGCGAAGAACAGGCCACCGATTACGACCCCCAGAACCACGCGGGTTGAGAGGATGGTGGTGAAGACCGCGGCCTGGCCCAGCGAATCAAACCAGAGGTAGTCGGTGTAAAGCGTGAGGCCTTTCATAATGAGAACGGCCAGCACGACGATGCCGAACAGGTACCATAACCAGCGATTGGATCTTTCCACTTAGAGTGTCCTCCGATTCTGCAGAGATGGAATAATCTCGACGCAACTAAACACCCGGAGCTTGGACGTCGGCCGGGGGATGATCACTGTCGAGGTGTTGTGCGGATAGCCGGCGACTACCCCGTTTCGTCCTCATCAAGCTCAATCTTGTCGAGCAGGTCTTTGAACTTCTCAACATCCTCTTCGTCCTGCTCGCTGTCCGATGCATCATCGATGATCTGCGCCCTGTCGAGGACCTCTTCTGAGACGAAGATCGGCGCATCCGCGCGCAGGGCAAGGGCTATTGCGTCGGAAGGCCTTGCATCGACCTCGATGATGTTGCCATCACACTGGATATGCAGAAGCGCGTAGAAGGTCTGTTGAGCCAGCTTCGTAACCTCGATGCGCTCGAGATCCCAGCCGAGTTCGCGGATGACCGAGAGCATGAGATCATGGGTGAGTGGCCGACCGATGTCCTCCCCGCTGATGGCCATTGCGATCGACTGTGCCTCGAACAGCCCTATCAGGATAGGCAACAGCCGTTTCTCCTCGGCATCGGCGAGGATCACCAGTGCCTGACGACTCGGGTCGATGCCGACTCGTTGTACGGTCATCCTGACCATAACTGCTGGCGCCTCCTGTGCGCCGATCTACCGCGCGGTCGATGCATCCTGACGAGCCGCCACTAAACAGGCCTCAGGCGGCGGTTCAGACAATCAGAACAGACGGATCGAGGACAATTCAAGCGTAACATAGGCCCCCGGCTGAGTCAAATCAACATGAGCCGCCGAGATTAGCCGGATTGCGGTCGATACGCGATAACGAGGAGGGCGATTCACTCCCCCGCCGCAGCTTTCGTGACCGAGGCAGAGCGTATATCGGTTTCCGGAGCACCTGTGTCGTGAGAGCATCCGGCAATCGCTGCTGTTCTACCGGTGCTCGGGTTCCATCTGCCTCATTATATATGACGCACCACACCGGCAGTTGTTCCCGAACCGGCCGCATTATCCGGTTCGGCGTCGCCGCCGGGCGAGATATGCGATAAGCGCGCGCCCGAGAGGCATATCCGTGACTATCAACTCGTGGTCGATACCGTGACGAACACAGCCGTCATGCAGGCCGTTGACATGCCGGCGGATGGCGCTGTGGTACTCTTCCCGCACCGCGTCCGTATCTGTAGCCAGGCGCTCACCGGTCTCGAGGTCCTCCAGCACATACGGTCCGTGCAGATCGAGTTCAAGCTCTGATCGATCCAACACCTGCAGCACGATAACATCATTCCCACGCCGCCTGAGAATGCTCAGGGCCCGCAGGACGTGTTCTGAATCGTCCAGCAGATCCGATAGAAGCACCACCAGACCGCGCCGGGGCAGCGTGGCCCCGAACTGTGTCAACACGTCACCGAGCGCAGTCTCTCCGCCCGCCTCGGTGGCTTCGAGGCGGTCGAAGACTTCCTGAAGATGCCCGCGTCGCGTTCTGGGGGGGAGCTTGTCGCGTATCGCGTCATCGAGCACCGTCAGGCCCACCGCATCGCGCTGACGGAAAGCGAGGTACCCGAGAGCAGCGGCGAGGTAGCTCGCACAGTCCAGCTTCCTCACGCCGCGTTCGGGATAGTTCATCGAGGCACTGGCATCGACCACCAGATACAAAGCGAGGTTCGTCTCAGCCTCGAACTGCTTGACGAAGAAGCGATCGGAGCGGGCGTAGAGACGCCAGTCGAGATGGCGCAGTTCATCTCCGTGGGTGTACTGGCGATGATCGGCGAACTCGACGGAGGCACCGCGGTAGGGACTGCGATGCTGGCCCGAGTAATAGCCATCGACGATCGTGCGCGCCCGCAACTCCATCGACGGCAGAGCCGCCAGCGTCTCGGCATCAATGCCTCGCGCAGTCGTGGAGGTATCGCTCACATCTTCTCCTGATGCTCGTGGGTGGCGCATGCCTCGAGACTTGCGACCTTGTCGGCAAGGTTCGGGGGCGGCGTCTTTTCAGGATGCTCGTCATAATACACTTTCAGTGCCGCGGTGATGCCCTCTTCGCCAAGCACCGAGCAATGCACCTTGACGTTAGGAAGACCGCCGAGTTCCTCAACCACCGCCTGATTATCAATCTCAAGAGCTTCCTCAGTGGTGCGGCCCTTCACCATCTCAGTTAGTACCGAGCTTACCGCGATTGCGGCACCGCAGCCGAAGGTCTGAAACTTAATGTCCTCGACAACGTCGGTCTCATCGTCTATCTTCATGCTGATGCGCATGATGTCTCCGCAACGGGGATTGCCGACCTCACCGACGGCATTCGCGTCCTCAAGGACGCCAACGTTGCGGGGATTTTCGAAGTGATCCATTACCTTCTCTGAGTACTCCATCAATCGGTCAACTCGCTTGAGTTCAGGGTGGCGCGACCGGGGTTCGGTCGGGTATATTGTGCATTATAGCCGAATCAGCGCCGTTTCGGCAACCAGCTTGGGACCTGGGGGCGTCATTGCTCGGCAAGGACAACCTCAACCGCCCGCGGACGCGGCGCGCGATCCTCAGCTTCCGCAGTACGACCGATGCGAGAGGGAGGAGGCGTCGCACGAGGCGACGTGAAGCTGCACGGGTATCGGTGCAACACAACGCTCAGTCGTGCCCACGGTCCATTCGTCTCACACCCCGTGGTTATCGCCGCACAGTCACATCGGCGGCGGGACCGGCATCAATGACGGAGGATCGGGTGGCGGAGCATCCTCGAGCAGGCTAAGTGTCGTCTCCCGCAGTTGAGCGTCTGCGATCTGCACTGCGGCGTTCGCCCTCGCTTCAGCAGTCCAGTCTCTGCGCGCTGAGGGGAGTTTCGCGCGCACGATCCGCGAGCGCACCTCATCCCTGACCTCGTCGAAGGGACGGAGACCGGCCTCCTGGTGGCCCTCGACCTTGAGGATGACCCATCCGTCCGGCGCCTCGAAGGGCTCAGAGATCTCTCCTGGCTCCATTGCGAAGGCGCGCTGGGCTATGACCTCCGCGTAGTCCCTTCGCTCGAACCAGCCCATATCCCCGCCCTCATCCTTCGTGGCGGGATCGATCGACAGAGCCTGCGCCAGGCCGGCGAAGTCGCCGCCCGCCTCCAGCGCTTCCGCGATCGTCTCCGCGTTCTCCTGGCTGGCGACCAGGATCATCCGCGCCTTGACCCGCTCTCCCAACTGGTAGTCGTCCGCATGTTCATCGTAGAAATCTCGAATCTCCTGCTCGTCAATATCCAGCGACGCCCTGACGATCCTGTCGAGCAGCAGGCCGATACGAAGCTGTTCGCGGTACTCTTCACTTGTGGTGTTACGCTGCTCGAGGATCGCTTTGAGGTCTGCTTCGGAGCCGGCTTCGGCGATCGCCCGCTCCCAGCGGAGTCGCATCTCGTCTTCAGTAACGTGAATCCCGTCGGCCGCGGCGGCCTGCTCGATTAGAAGCTGATCGATCATACTGACAAGCTCAGGTGGGCCGTGCCGCAGGCGCAGTTCAGTGACGAATTCATCGAAGGTGATCGTTTGATCGTTCACCCGGGCGACTACCTGCGTCTGTTCGGATGGGGTGCATGAAGCAAGCGCAGTGATGGTAAGCACCATCAAGGTGGCCGCAAGCGCTCGAATTGTGCGTCTGAGTATCCGATCTCCCGTCATTGCGACTGTGTGCTCCCTTCGGTGTCCTCGTCGATCCCTGCGTCCACGGGGATGCGGATGAGTTCGCGGTTCTTCGCGTAGAACCAGGCGGAGTCACCACCCGCCTCGACCCATTCCAGCAGACGTTCTAACAGTTGATAGCCCCAGAAATATCCCGGAAGCTCCTCGACGTACTCAATGATGATCGCATCGGGCCGAACCTCGACGTAGCCGCGGAACTCCCTCTCCGGCGTGCTTACCGAGCGCACGATGATCGGTTTACCTACTTCATCTTCGACCTGTGCGATCCGAGCGTCTATGTCCATCAATTCGCCCCTCAGGCGGTCACCGGCCCGGTGATCTCGGTGTCCTCGTGCCGGTAGGGTGGTGAGCAGGCGCAGAGGATAACGAGTGGCTCTGCGCCTACTGCCGTGACGCGGTGCTCGACCCCCGGTGGGATCAGGCGGGCGTCTCCCGGCCCCACGCGTTCGATAGCGCTCCCGATCTCCAGCGCGCCCTCACCACTGAGCACGTAGTATATCTCCTCACTCTTCCCATGTTGATGACGAAGCGTGCTGTCCCCCGGTTCGACGGTGGCGCGTGCCAGGCTCAATCTCTCAGAGCCTTCCCGGTCGGGGCGTATCAACTCCAGGACGCGCGAACCGTCAAGTGTGGTGTACTCCGCGCTCTCATCATCCATGGACATCACCCTCTGCATCGCAGGCGGCGGTACGCGCGCCGGTCACGCCGGATCATCCAACCCAGATGGGGCTGCTCCAGGCCATCTGGCCATTGGCCTGGGTGACGCGCACGTAGTAATAGTCGGTAGCCTCGTCGGAGCCTTCGTCCTCTATCTGTAGCGAGGCCTCGTAAGATTCGGGGAGGACCAGGCGGTCGATCTGCACGTTCTCGGTGGTGAACTCGCCGACGAACTCGGTAACAGACTCGCGAGCAAGCTCGCCGAGCGTTCGCTCGAAGGTCATCGAAGTCGGCTTCTCGACCGTGAGCTTCAGCTTCGCCTCCGCGGGGCCCTCAAGGTCGAAGTACATGCGTTTGGTGGGGTCCTCGGCGAAGGCGCCCTCGCGCGCGGTGAATGACTGCCAGCGGCAGGTTCGTTTGGTGCGTTCAAGTACCACATCGCGGCGATTTTCGTCGTATGGTCCCGCCTGCCACGCGGGGACCACCTTCTGGATGGTCGCGCCTTCGGTGGCCAGCGCGATCTCCCAGTCACAGGTGCGCGGCATTCCCAGCGTCGCCCACGGCCCCCATCCGTAGCGGACGCGACAGCGCGCTCTACCGGGCCACGGATCCAGCGCGGGCCTCTGTCGCCCGAACGCCCGCGCGATCGGTTCGCCGTTGCGGACAAGCTCGACCATCGAGATCTCATCCCATCCCGCGACACCGACCTCTATCTCGCGAACGCCGGCAGAGGGTATCTCACTGCCCATCGGCTGACCGTTTAGTGTGAATTCGATCTCTATGCGGTCGCCGGACACGGCGTAGCAGCGTCGGCTCCTGAGCGCATCGAAGATCGCCTCGCGGGTAAGCTCCGGAGCGATGACCGCCGCGATCCCCTCGCCCCACGCGCCGGGAAAGCCGAGGTGGTCGTCGGTTGAGCCAACCGCGCCGAGACGCAGGCCCTGATCGAGCGCGTACTGCCAGGTGCTGGCGGTCTCACGCCCACCCATCGAATGCCGGATGTAATCGTGCAGGCCACGATCTCGCTCGGAGCCGCCGTGCTCGGAGATGATCTCCGCGATCGGCGACAGTTCTGGATCGACGTGCTGCCATAGTTGACCCCGCCAGAGGCGTGGATAGCCCGGATGATGTGGCACCAGCAGCGCCTCCGCGCTGCGGGCGTAGCTCTTCAATCCATCGAGAGTGGCAAAGTAGCGCAGTTCACCCTCATCATCGGGAAAGAGAATATGGTAGTCGCCCCAGGCGAGGGAATGGAACTCCCAGCCGAGGAAGGTGACGAAGCTTCCCGGATCGTGCCAGGTCCGGGTGAGGCGCTTCACGTCGGGCCAGGAGCGGCGCATGGCCTTGAAGCCGCGGACCCAGTGCATGTGCGCGTCCTGTGGCATTCTCGGCATATCCGGCCATTGCGAATGACCTGCATGTGCGAAGAAGTCGAGATGCTCGCGTGCGATCTCGAAAGAGCGTTTCAGCGATCCCTTCGCGTAACCGACCGCGTTGTGATTGTGTATGTCTCCCCAGTAGATGTTCATCGGTGGCCTCCTGCGTTGGAAAAGCGTGCATAATTCTCTGAGCCGTCTCGGTATGCTGCTCGCGTGTGTGCAGGTGGCGCGGACGGCCCCGTCCGCGCCACGAGGTCGAGCCGTCTCGATGGTTACTCGATGTTCAACTCCGCGATGTAGTTCTCAAGCTCGGTTTGCATCGTGTTGCGCTGCTGCGTCAGTTCGTTGACCTCCGCGCGCACCTCGTCGAACTCGTCCTCCTGCTCGCCGAGTCGGTTGACGTAGCGGGCGTAGAGTTCGCTGTCGCGGTCGAGTTGCTCCATGTTCTGCCTGATGCGCGCCTGCTCCTCGCCGATTTGCTCCAGGCGGGAGTTCTTCGTCTCAATCTCGCGGTCGATCTCAGCGATGCGGCGCATCCGGCTGATGATCTCCTGCAGGGCGGCCCCGACGTTCTCGGGCATCTCAGTCCAGCGCATGTACTGCTGGACCCGATCGATGCGCTCAGCGCTAAGCGAGATGCGCTCGCTCACGGGCTGCCATGCCCTGACCGCGAGTTCTTCAGTCGTGCCCGGCTCCACGGAGACTTCGATGCGGTATAGGTCGCGGGTGGTCTCCACGGGTTCTTCAGGCTCGACAAGCTCCCAGTCGTCGCCGCGTCGCGGATGCTCGATAAGGACGCGTCTCGCATTCTCCGAGTTGTTTCGGACTACATAACGTGTCTCTGCGGTCTGTGTAACCCGGGCGATGAGCACGCCGTTGACGATCTTGATACTCTCACGGACCTGATCAGTGGATCGGCCCTCTGGAGAGATCTCAAGGGAAGTGTCGAGCGCGTAGCTGATGAGGCGCCTGTCGTTGGGGCCGAGGTCGTCGATGAGCGCGTCGCCAGCGTAGGCGCCTCCATCGAAGACCGTGATCGCTCCACCCATCAACGCGAGACCGGAGGTGTTGGTCAGGCGCAGGCCGTGCATCGGGTGCTTCACGTGCGCTTCTCGATTGTAGATTGACAGCCTGTCCGTATCGACGGGCTGGTTGACGATGGGGATCATGGCCGAGCCCTGGCGGTTGATGGAGACGGGCTGATCGATCGCGTAGTGAAACATCTCGCCGACTTCCTCACCCGCCGCCGCGGCCGCGATGCCCGTACGTGCAAGGGCGTCCACCGCAATCCTGGCGCCTGCTTCCGGCGCTGCCACCGGCATTTCCATCTCGCGGCGGCGCATCTCGGCCGGAGGAGCGGGCACCGCGTCGTCCATTACCATCGTGTCCTCCATTTCGACCTCCTCCGCCTCCTTCAGCGCCGCATCGTAAAGCCGTGGTCGAGCGGGCACCTGGGTCTGCACCGGCACCTCGGGCCGGCGGGCATAGACGGGCTGATAGAGGTCCTGAATGAAGCTTACCGGACGGCCCGAGACGAGTGACAGGCGCACTTGCTCCCAATCGGTATCGGTGGTGTTCTCGACGATAGCCCAACCCTGCAGGAAGCTCTCGCCCTCATCAGCCACGAGGCGGTAGCTGGTCTTCCACACCGGGGCCTCGAGAAGATATCCGACCGACACCCGGCGCGAGCCGTTTCCGGTGAAGTGCAGTCTCACCGCGCGTCTCGATACGTCGCGATTGGCGGCTATCGCGGCCAGTGCCCGGTTCAGATCGCCCGCAAGCTCCTCAGAGGTCAGTTCAATGTTCTTGATATGCCAGATGGGGACCTGCTGCATCCCGTCACTGTTTACGAGGTTGACCACTTCGAACTCGAGGATGTTGTCACCGACGGACTTCTTCTGAAACTCAGTGCCGAGCACCGTGCCGCTGATCTCACTCTCAGCGGTGGTGATCCTTACCTCGTCGCCACGCAGCCGTGAGAGCAGCTCACCCAGCGACGGCTCATCACCGATGTCCACGGCGAAGGCCTGCAGAGTGCGCTCAAGTGGGTCGCGCGGGGCGTAAGTCACCGGACCGATCGTGCCGCCTGAGTGATCCTGCAGGACCATAGACTTGAGGATGTCGTTGATCTGTCCCTCGCGGAAGCGCATCTCGACGCTCTGTTCGTCGTTGACCATGCCCTCGTGCTGGAAGAATCCGACACCGCTTGAGTACAGCACCACGGTGCTGAGCGGCAGATCGGCGCCGCCGGCACCACCTGCAGCAATACCCATCATAATCACACCCGTGAGCAGCAATCTCAACTGCATAATCGTACCTCCTGTTGGTAGTGACGGCCTGTTGTTGGTGACGGCGAGCGACAGACTGTGACCCACCGTAAGGTGGACAGCGAGAAGACCAGACAGGTGGTCTCAATCAGCAAGTCGCACACGGCGGGGCCGTGAACCTGCCCCACATGATCCGGGCTCACGCACGCTTCACTGCCGCCAGGATGCTCGCCGGTCCAGCAAGGTAGAGCTTCCCGCCGATCCCGGTATCGCTGATCCACTCGGGAGCGTCCTGTTCCTCGAGCAGATCAATGGCGTCTTCCAGCAACATCACTGCGGTGGCGTGGTCGTAGCGGTCCAGCACCATCGCGGCCCATCCGGTTGCCAGCGGCCAGTATCCACCGTTGTGATGTGTCCCGCGCGGGTAATCCGCCAGCATTCGAATCCAGTGATCCGGTTGCGGGATATTGCGCATACAGCCGTGTAGAAAGCACTCCTCGTAGCGGTCGAATAGATACTCCCCGACGCGCACGGTCTCCTTCTTGCTGATCGCACGGATGACGCCCGCGTAGGCGCTGCCCCAGAGATCGACCTGGCGGCAATCCACGGTCGCGGCACGCATCATCCCGTCGCGTCTGCTGCGGAAGCCTCGCAGGGGCTTCTCCGTGGCCTCCGCGGCCTCGAACCACTGGTGGGCTCCATCGTGATCTTCGACGCGCTGGCAAAGCTTTGCCAGCAACATGCATGCCTCCCAGTAGAGCAGCGAGGGAAAGAGCACCTCACCGCTCATTGCGACCGTGTCGGTGAAGCCGTATGCCGAATGCGGGTTGGCGGGGTCTATCCAGACAAGCGCCTCCTCACCGAGGGGCACGCTCTCCATCGCGTCCATGAGCGCGTTCCTGTGACGCATGAAGAGGCGGTAATCGCCAGTGAGGTCGCAGTATGCGTCGATGAGCTTCACGGCGAACTGAGCGTTATCGGTCGGGGGACTGTCGCCGTATAGTACATACTCGGGGATGCCGTCGGCGCCGACGCAGTTGGGCATGACGCCATCTTCGCGCTGGCCGGAGATTAGGAAGTCAATCGCGGCTGCGATCTCGTCCTCGGGGATCAGATGCCCCGCACCCTCGACGGCGTGGCAGAAGTCCCTGAGATACATCCTGTCCGGATAACTTCCCGTGCCATCGGGCCGGAATATCCAGGTTCCATCATCGGCCCTCAGGCGCGCGGCCTCGAGGCAACTTTGGGTAACCGCCTCAAGGCGGTCGACGGCATTACCGCCGATCTCAATGGGTCGGAGAAAATGTCTCATGAAAGATCTGAAAGCCTCCCGGTCGGACCGAGCCCCGCTCAACTGCTTGACGGAGCAGGGGACTTGGGTGTTCCATGTGGGATTCTGCCATTACAAGCAACTGTGCCGCGGTCAGTGAGTGACCCGATTTCGTCCGCGGCGCTCTCCCCCTCCTTCGTGGTGTGCGGTGGCGAGAGCCTATCCGCTCTGAAGCGCTCCGACGATATCGGTGATCTGCCTGACCTGGTGGCGGCGGCAGTAATCGGCGAGGCCTTTTACCACCTGGGGCATGGTCGCCGGTTCGACAAAGTTTGCGGTGCCCACCGCCACTGCGCTGGCGCCCGCAAGTATGAACTCAAGCGCATGCTTTGCGTTCATGATGCCCCCCATCCCGATGATCGGCAGATCCACCGCCTCGGCGGCACGGTGCACCATGTGTACCGCAACGGGGCGGATAGCCGGCCCGGAGAGACCGCCCGTCACGTTGCCGAGATGAGGTCGGCGTCTCTCTACGTCAATGCTCATCCCGCACAGCGTGTTTATCAGAGAGATCGCGTGCGCCCCCGCAGAGGCGGCGGCCCTTCCGATCTTTGCGATATCGGTCACATTCGGCGACAGCTTGACGATGACAGGCAGGTCGGTTGCACCGATCACGGCCTCCGTAAGCGCCCCGGTCATATCACAGTCAATTCCGAAGCACATACCCTCATGCTCCACGTTGGGGCAGGAGACGTTCACCTCCAGAGCGTCAACGCCATCCACGCTGAGTACCTCCGCCAGGCGGGTGAACTCCTCGATGCTGCGCCCGGACATGTTCACAATCACCGGTACGCCGAACTCGCGCAGCCGCGGCAGCTTCTCGCCGATGAATGCCTCGGCGCCGGGATTCTGCAGACCGATGGCGTTGAGCATTCCGGCGGGCGTCTCTCGCACCCTCGGAGCAGGATTCCCCTCTCGCGCCTCAAGGGTTACCGCCTTCGTGACGATCGCACCGAGCGCCGACAGGTCGAGGTAACCCTCGTACTCCATACCGTAACCGAATGTGCCCGAGGCGGACATCACGGGATTCTGCATCTGCATGCCCGCAATCTCCACCGACAGGTCGGGGGAAGCAACGCTCATATGCTCTTCATCCTCTCCCAGTCGATCTCCGATGTGTCGAACACGGGCCCGTCGGCGCACACGCGCACGTACCCGCCAGCTGCCGCCGGAACCGCGCAACCGAGACATGCGCCTACACCGCAGCCCATCCACTGCTCCATCGACACCCTGCATGGGATGCCCGCGTCGTCACAGATTGCCGCGACCGCATGCAGCATTCCATCGGGGCCGCATGCGTACACCCGATCCGGTCGGTCGCGGGCAATCTCGCGTTCCAGGATCTCGGTGACAAGCCCGGTTTCGCCCGCCGAACCGTCCTCAGTCACTGCGGTAAACTCCTCACAGCGAGCCGCGAACTCTGTCCAACAAACGAGGGCGTCATCGTCTTCTCCGCCGAAGAGAGCGCGCACGTAAGGCACCGGTTTCTGCCTGCGCATTCGGTCGGCGAGGAAGATGAGCGGAGGCACCCCCACACCGCCCGCCACCAGCATCATGTTCTCCCGTTCGGTTGGG